>NZ_JAWOTF010000008.1:0-238182 GCF_033338735.1 Vibrio sp. Vb1127
GGTTTAAAAAGTTTTCAACTTTAATGTCTTAGTTTCAAACTTTATTGTTTAGTTTCAATCTTTATTGTCTTACGACACTTGGATTTTTGCTGTTAAGCGTAATTACTCAACCGTTACCGCTTTCGCCAGGTTACGTGGTTGGTCTACGTCCGTACCTTTGATCAGTGCTACGTAGTAAGACAGCAATTGCATTGGGATGGTGTAGTAGATCGCCGCCGTGATTTCACTAACGTGAGGCATCGTGATGATCTTCATTGTTTCATCGCCTTCGAAGCCTGCGTCTGCATCTGCGAATACATACAGAAGACCGCCACGCGCACGCACTTCTTCAACGTTTGATTTTAGCTTTTCAAGTAGGTCGTTGCTTGGTGCAACCACAACAACAGGCATGTCAGCATCAATTAGAGCCAGAGGACCGTGTTTTAGTTCACCCGCCGCGTACGCTTCTGCGTGGATGTAAGAGATCTCTTTCAGTTTTAGAGACGCTTCCATCGCGATTGGGTAGAACTCGCCACGGCCTAGGAACAATGTGTGGTGCTTGTCTGCAAAATCCGTTGCTAGTGCTTCAATTTCTTTCTCGAAAGAAAGTGCCGCGTTGATTTGCTTAGGAAGTGCGTGTAGCGCTTCAACAATCTCTTTTTCTTTCTCTTTGCTAATGCGACCTTGCTCTTTACCCAGTGCCGTTACCAACATAAGTAGTGCAGAAAGTTGAGTCGTGAACGCTTTGGTTGAAGCCACACCGATTTCAACACCAGCGCGAGTCATGAACGCAAAATCTGATTCACGAACCAGAGAAGAGCCCGCTACGTTACAGATGGTCATCGCCGCCATGTAACCTTTCTCTTTTGCTAGGCGAAGTGCTGCTAGGGTATCAGCGGTTTCACCAGACTGAGACAACGTGATCAATAGGCTGTTTGGACGAGTCACAAACTTGCGGTAACGGAATTCAGACGCAATTTCTACATCACAGCTAACGCCTGCAATGTCTTCAAACCAGTAACGTGCCGTCATACCTGCGTTGTAAGACGTACCACACGCCACGATTTGTACGTGTTCTACTTTGCTTAGAATGTCTGCCGCGTGCACACCGATCGCGTCTGTCACAACAGAGTCTGCCGTGATACGACCTTCCATTGTGTTGATCAACGCTTTAGGTTGCTCATAGATTTCTTTTTGCATGAAGTGACGGTATTGGCCTTTATCACCTGCATCATGCTCTGCGTTAGATTCAACAATTTCACGCTCAACTGGCTCACCCGTTGCATCAAACACAGTGACTTCACGGCGAGTAATTTCTGCTACGTCACCTTCTTCTAAGTACATGAAACGGCGCGTAACGTTAAGTAATGCAAGTTGGTCAGACGCTAGGAAGTTTTCACCTACACCAAAACCGATCACGATCGGGCTGCCTGAACGCGCTACTACGATGCGTGAAGGATCTTTGCGATCCAACGCTACTGTGCCGTATGCGCCTTCAAGTTGTTTTGCTGTTTTTTGTACCGCTTCTAATAACGTTTCTGAAGTACGAAGTTCCCACTCAACCATGTGTGCGATAACTTCTGTATCCGTTTGCGATTCAAACACGTAGCCACGAGATTGAAGCAGCTCACGCAGCTCTTCATGGTTTTCGATGATGCCGTTATGTACCACTGCGATATCACCAGACATGTGTGGGTGAGCATTGATTTCAGAAGGTTCACCGTGCGTCGCCCAACGAGTGTGCGCAATACCAGTTCCGCCGATCACTTTTGCTTCTTCTACTGCATCAGCCAATTCTTGTACTTTACCCAAGCGACGAACGCGCGTTAGGTTTGATTCGCCATCAACAACCGCAACGCCAGCAGAGTCGTAACCGCGGTACTCTAAGCGGCGTAGACCTTCAACCAAAATTTCTGCAACATCTCGTTGTGCTACTGCACCTACGATTCCACACATGTGTTTATCTCCGTTTGTAGTTTTGTTCTTCCCTAGCCATGATTTCAAATAGAGGCAGCAAGCAAAGGCCTTTATCCAGAGGGAAGTGAAATATGAAACTGATTACATTATTAGGCGCAAATGACTTTCACGCCATGTTGTTCAATCTGTACTTTATGCTCTGCTTGGATATCTGCATCGGTCACCAACACATCAACTTGATGCCAAGCGAGCTCTAAGTTTGGGATCTTACGGCCGATTTTTTCGGACTCGATCATTACGATCACTTCACGTGACGCTTCTGCCATTACCTTACTTAAGCCAACCAATTCATTAAATGTCGTGGTTCCACGCTCGAGATCGATGCCATCCGCACCGATGAATAGTTGGTCAAAGTCGTAAGCTCGTAATACAGATTCGGCTACTTTGCCTTGAAAGGACTCTGAGTGCGTATCCCAAGTACCGCCAGTCATCAGCAGTGTCGGTTCGCTCTCTAATTCATTAAGAGCGTTAGCAACATGCAACGAGTTGGTCATGACCACTAAGCCACGTTTATCATTCAACTGTTGAATCAGCGCGGCAGTCGTGCTGCCACTGTCGATCACGATGCGATTATGATCGCGAATCAATGATGCTGCTGCTTTTGCTAAGCTTAACTTTCGAGTCGAAACATTAGCGCCCAATTCTTCGTGAATGACTTCCTTTGGGATAGCAATCGCACCGCCATAGCGGCGTAGAAGTTGGCCGTTTTTCTCTAAAGAAGCTAAATCCTTTCTAATCGTGACCTCTGAGGTTTCGAATTTCTGAGCAAGTTCATCAACGCTGACTTCTCCTAGTTCAGAAACCAAGTTAGAAATGGCGTGTCTTCTTAATTGAGTATTTCGTTTCGACATTTAAGTTTTGATTTTAAGTTTCGATGTGAAACTTATTATAGTCAAACCGAAACTTTTAAGTCCATTTATTTCGATCCAAAAAATTAATATTTCTCGATAAAACCTTGTCCTAAGACAATTCTTAAACAGTGATATTGGATTCATTCAGTGGTAGAATTCGCCACCGAAAAGAAAAAAAATTACAGAATTGAAGGCTATTTTTTTGCAACTTTCTGCATATAAAGTGGGATTAGTCACAAAAAGGTAACCAAAATCGCCGATCTTTTAGTCATAAAATGACTAAACTTGGTGAAAGACTTTCAGAATCTGAAGTTCTAATAATGAGACGAAAAATCGGTGGGTGACAGGTACTAAATGTCATCAAAAACGTCCTGACTTCAGAGTAAATAACCGACTTTCAAATTGTAACTATACTTACCGGAGAGTATCTTCCATGAAAAAGACCAAAATCGTATGTACGATTGGCCCTAAAACAGAATCTGTAGAGAAGCTAACTGAACTAGTTAACGCAGGCATGAACGTAATGCGCCTTAACTTCTCTCACGGTGACTACGAAGAACACGGCACTCGTATCGCGAACTTCCGTAAAGTAATGGAAGCTACTGGCAAACCACTAGCAATTCTTCTAGATACTAAAGGTCCAGAAATCCGCACTATCAAGCTAGAAGGCGGTAACGATGTTGATCTAGTAGCAGGTCAAGAATTCACTTTCACAACTGACACTTCAGTTGTAGGTAACAAAGATAAAGTTGCAGTAACTTACGCTGGTTTCGCAGCAGACCTAAACGTAGGTAACACTATCCTAGTAGACGACGGTCTAATCGAGATGGAAGTTATCTCTAAGACTGAAACTGAAGTTAAATGTAAAGTTCTTAACAACGGTGCACTAGGCGAAAACAAAGGTGTTAACCTTCCTGGCGTTTCTGTAAACCTACCTGCACTATCTGAAAAAGATAAGAACGACCTTAAGTTTGGTTGTGAGCAAGGCGTTGACTTCGTAGCAGCTTCTTTCATCCGTAAAGCGTCTGACGTTCAAGAAATCCGTGAAGTACTTGCTGCAAACGGCGGCGAGAACATCCACATCATCTCTAAGATCGAAAACCAAGAAGGTGTTGATAACTTCGACGAGATCCTAGAGCTTTCTGACGGCATCATGGTTGCTCGTGGTGACCTAGGTGTTGAAATCCCAGCTGAAGAAGTAATCTTCGCTCAGAAAATGATGATCGAGAAGTGTAACCGTGCACGTAAGATGGTTATCACTGCAACTCAAATGCTTGATTCTATGATCAACAACCCACGTCCTACTCGTGCGGAAGCAGGCGACGTTGCTAACGCAGTAATGGACGGTACTGACGCAGTAATGCTTTCTGGTGAAACGGCGAAAGGTAAATACCCTGTTGAAGCGGTAACTATCATGGCTCAAATCGCGAACCGTACTGACTCAGCGCTAAAAGCTGAACTAGGTTCTCGTCTAGACAGCCCACGTCTTCGTATCACTGAAGCAGTATGTAAAGGCGCTGTAGACACAGCTGAGAAACTAGCTGCTCCACTTATCGTTGTTGCAACTGAAGGCGGTAAGTCTGCACGTTCAGTACGTAAGTACTTCCCAACTGCAAACATTCTAGCGCTAACAACTAACAAGAAAACTGCTGCACAGCTAGTTCTAACTAAAGGTGTTACTCCTGTAGTTGTTGATTCAATCGAAAGCACTGACGCATTCTACGTAGCGGGTAAAGAACTTGCTCTAGAATCAGGTCTAGGTAACAAAGGCGATATCGTTGTTATGGTTTCTGGCGCTCTAGTTGCTTCAGGTACTACGAACACAGCTTCTGTACACGTGCTATAAGACTGAACTTTTAACACTTCAGTTTCTTGAGAAGGAGGGCTTATGCCCTCCTTTTTTATATGGCTTTCTTGCTCTCATAATAGGCTAATTGTATTATTTACCTCTATCAGAATTTCGTACTGTTTAATTTTATCGTCACGATTAAAGTTTCTATGAGGTGTATGTGTCTAGTCCCACTCTTACCGACAAAGTATTAAGAATGATCCGTCAGGATATTCTCGATGGCGAGCTTAAACCAGGTCAAAAACTCGTGGTTGCCGAACTCAAAGAGAAGTACAACGTAGGAGCGTCACCCATTCGAGAAGCATTGGTGCAATTATCTTGGAGCAAGTACGTCAAACTCGAGCCGCAAAAAGGCTGCTGGGTTGCACCTGTATGTAAAGATGAGTTACATGACTTGTACGAAAGCCTGCAAATGGTCTCCGCATACTTACTCAGTAAGGCAATTATGATTGGCGATGAAAAATGGGAACTGGATGTACTAACTGCTTATCACAAGTTATCCCGAGTAAAACCTGGCGAAAGCTTTTGTTGGAGGGAATGGGAAGAGCGCCAAAATCAGTTTCTTACTGCGCTGTTTGAAGGTGCTGGCTCTGTCAATATGTTTGGGTTTTTCCGCGATCTACTCACGCAAATTAAACGCTACCAATACTTCGCGATGCAGATTTTAGGCACAGGGAACCCTGGGCACTGTAATCTCGATGAGCAAGAAATACTGATGAAGGCATCGCTAGACAAAAAGAGTCAGGATGCTTTAGGTTATCTAGAGCGTTATTTGAGACAGTCAATACAGTGTATCGAAGCCGCCATCGACAACCAATGTCGCATACTGGCTAGCGAATAACGCTGAGACTAAAAAGCGGGGGTCTATCCCCGTTTTTTCGTTTTTGTAAAAGCACTAAGCAATATCATCATAACTATGACATAGCGATACGCAGTTACGCCCTGCACTTTTTGACTCATACAAAGCAATATCAGCACATTTATACGTTCTTGTACGATCAGAGGTTAAATCACTATACCCAGCACTGACAGTAATGCCTCTATCACTACGCATTTGAACCGCGACACGTAGCCTGTTCAATACAATTTCAGCCTCTTCTAGTGTTGTATGCGGCATAATCACTGCAAATTCCTCACCACCGACACGAGATACAAAGTCTGTGCTGCGGACTTCTTCTAGGAGGGTTTCTGCGACACTACAAATCACCTTGTCTCCTTCGTCGTGGCCAAGCTCGTCATTAATACGTTTAAAGTGGTCAATATCAAACAACGCCAAACAAGCAGGAGGGCTATCAGGATAGCGTTCAATAATCCCCGCATATTGCGCCAATTGCTCTTCAAATTTTCGGCGGTTCCACAACCCCGTCAAGCCATCTTTTTCGCTTAGGTTTCGTAATTTTTCTTCTAACTCTTTTTGCCCAGAGATATCCACCAGCGACGTAATGTAATAACTCACTTTACCTGACTTGGTTAAATTCGCCTGAATACGCATTATTGCAGTAAAGACTTGATTAAACTTAGTTCGACAACGAATCTCCCCTTCCCATACGTGTTCACTCTTCAGTGTTTTCCAGATACTCAGGTTTGCTTCGAGATCTTCAGGTAAGAGAATTAAATGATGTGCACTCCAACCTTGGGCATGCTTGGTTGAGTAACCCATCATGTTTTCAAACTCTTGATTAACCATGATGATTCTATGTGAAGCATCCGAGATCATCACCGCAGTCATACCATCAAGAGCAGCTCGAGCCAACTTCGATTCCATACTATGACGCCGATAATGCAGAGCAAGGGCTGCCGTCGGCAAAGTGAAGCCGAGCACCAAACTTAAAACAAAAAACGCTTCTTGGATTAAGTCATCAATATCCCTCTGAGCTCGGGATAATAACTGCTCATTGGTAAGATCAATAACCAGATGAAGAGGTTCGCTAGAAACAAACTGGATGGTGCGATACGCGACCAAATTCGAACCATTGTAAGCATAGCCCGAATCTTTTGAATTTAAACTACGCCAAATGTTTGGGTACATCCGGCCAAAATTAAATTGAGAGCGAGCGGGAATTATATGGCCATACAAACGAGCTGATTTAGGGCTATCAATGTAAAATCCGTCACTCTTAATCAGCTCAATATGGAAATCAAGCACTGACGAATAGTTGAGTCGAGAGGATAAATAGTCAATATCAACATTAAGCACAAGATACCCTTCGCGCTTTCCGTTAAGCGAAATAGGCATCAAAATACGCAGTGACGGGCTATAGGGATAGACTAACTCGCCATACTCTCGTTCTAAACCTATCCCCCACGAAGCGATTTCGCCATCGTCTAAGTTCTTAGCGAATTGAAAGTAATCTCGCTCTGACTTATTTTGCAATTTGATCGCGGGCAACGCAGCGCCTGTTTCAATCTCATAATTAATCCTAACTTTTTCTCGACCAGAAACATCAAGAAAGCGAATTTGCTTATACAACTTTTGATTGATTGCGACCGAGATCCACATGTCTTCTAAGATGGAACGGTTCACCCGGTTAGGTTGGCGCAGATATTCATACAGACTTTGGCTGTGACCAAGTAGGTCACTGATCGTTTCGATTTGATCCTGAATATTGCTGTATTCACGGCCAGTATAGGCCAATTGATGTAACGCTTCTTGAGCGGTGTTCTCAACATTGTTTTCTAACAACGTCAGATATTTCTGATAGTAGTAAGCGGCAGTGAGTGCACTAAAAAATAGTGCTGTCGCCAATAAGGTGCCGACTCGCTTAGGTACTTTCACACGTCTAATGCCTATCATGCTTACTAAAACGACAATTATATCATTAATTGTTATTTTCTAAACAAAAAAGCCACTTAGATTAAGTGGCTTTTCTATATGCAATCAGAGAGTTAAGGTTTGAGGGCTCGCTCTCCTCGCGCAATGCCAACGACACCACTACGAGCAACTTCGACAACCTCGGTCACTTCGGATATCGCTTGAATGAAGGCATCTAGCTTTTCACTCGTACCCGCAAGTTGTACGGTGTATTGAGAAGCCGTGACATCCACGATCTGGCCACGAAAGATGTCTGCCGTCCGCTTCACTTCTGCTCGCGCAAAACCACTGGCTTTCACTTTCACCATCATCAGTTCACGTTCAATGTGCTCATACTCGGTGACTTCTTGTACTTTCAGCACATCGATCAATTTGTGTAACTGCTTCTGAATTTGTTCCAACTGCATCTCATCAGATGTCGTGGTAATGTTCATTCGCGACAGGGTTTCATCATCAGTCGGTGATACCGTCAAAGATTCAATGTTGTAACCACGTTGAGAGAACAAACCAACAACACGAGACAACGCACCCGGTTGGTTTTCCAATAGCAATGAAATAATGTGTCTCATATTAAGTTCTCTCCGTTTTGCTTAGCCACATTTTATCCATACCCTCACCTTTGATTTGCATCGGGTATACGTGTTCGGTTTCGTCTACGTTGATGTCCACAAACACCAGACGATCTTTCATATCCAACGCTTTTTGTAGCCCTTCTTCGAGCTGATCAGGCGTTTCGATACGAATACCGACGTGACCATAAGCTTCTGCAATCGCTGCAAAGTCAGGAACAGAACTCATGTAAGAATTAGAGTGACGACCTTGATAAATAATGTCTTGCCACTGTTTTACCATGCCTAAGAATCGGTTGTTCAGGTTGATGATCTTCACCGGAATGTCGTATTGCATGGCTGTCGACAATTCTTGAATATTCATCTGAATACTGCCGTCACCAGTCACAACCACGACCTCTTCTTGTGGCATGGCAAACTTCACGCCCATGCCAGCCGGAAGACCAAATCCCATGGTGCCAAGACCACCAGAGTTTATCCAACGGCGCGGCTTATTGAATGGGTAGTACAACGCCGCAAACATCTGATGCTGGCCCACATCAGACGCCACATATGCGTCACCATTAGTTAGCTTGTGCAGCGTTTCAATTACTTGCTGTGGCTTGATTCGTTCTGGAGACGTTTCATAAGACAAGCAGTTACGGTCACGCCATACTTGAATGTCATCCCACCATGCGGTGATAGCATCTTGATCATTTCCACTACCTTGCTCTGCAAGCAGCCCGAGCATGGTTGTCAGCACTTTTTCCGCAGAACCTACGATCGGCAAATCCACTTTCACGTTTTTCGAGATCGATGACGGATCGATATCAATATGCATCACTTTTGCGTTTGGGCAGTACTTTTCAAGGTTGTTGGTTGTACGGTCATCAAAACGCACACCGATACCAAAAATAAGATCCGCTTCATGCATTGCCATATTAGCTTCGTAAGTGCCGTGCATACCCAACATGCCCAGTGAGTTTTTATGTGTACCCGGGAATGCCCCCAAGCCCATCAAAGTACTCACAACGGGTAGGTTCAGTTTGTCGGAAAGCTCTAAAATATGTTCATGGGCGCCAGAAATCACCGCACCACCACCGATATAAAGCACTGGTTTTTTCGCTTCTAATAGCGATTTAAGCGCTTTTTTAATCTGGCCTTTATGGCCCGAAGTTGTCGGCTTGTAAGAGCGCATTGAAAGCGTTTCTGGATATTGATAAGGCAGTTTGATTTGCGGGTTCATTACATCTTTTGGCAAATCAATCACAACTGGACCAGGTCGACCTGTAGTCGCGATATAAAACGCTTTTTTGATTGTTTCAGGAATATCTTCCGCTTTTTTTACTAAAAAGCTGTGTTTGACCACTGGGCGGGAGACACCGACGATGTCACACTCTTGGAAAGCATCATTACCAATTAGGCTATTCGGTACGTTACCCGAGATAACGATCATTGGGATAGAGTCCATATACGCTGTTGCAATACCCGTAATGGTATTGGTCGCGCCCGGCCCCGAGCACACAAGTACGACACCCGGTTTACCGGTAGCTCGAGCGTAACCATCTGCCATATGAGTGGCGGCTTGCTCATGCCTTACAAGTACGTGTTTGATTTGATCGGTTTTGGCATGCAGTGCATCGTAGATATCCAAAACAGAGCCACCTGGGTAGCCAAAGATCTGCTCTACGTGCTCTTCTATCAGAGATTGAACCACCATCTCTGCGCCTGACAACATTGCTGTCATAATTGCTCTCCTTAGCCAGTTTCCTCACCGTAAGGTCAACGGATTGGTCTGGTTTTACATAGTCTAGGTCTTATTCGTAGCCTAATCGAAATACTTCCACGTTTTCGGCTATGTCTTGCGTTCGTCATAACATCCCGCAAGGTTACCCAACAAATGTAACGTTTTATTATCAAAGGGTCTAATGAGAGATTGATCTACTTTTTAAACAAGATACTAGTAATTAGAATGTTAGTAGGAATAGCAGCCACACATCTCCTATTTCACAGTACAACCTAAAAACTCAACGCTCAAAAAAAGAACATTATTTCATAAGCTTTTAGCTACAGAGGGCGAAATAGCGTTATTTGACGAGCAGAGCAGAAAAAATCAATACAAACAAAAATCCCCAGCAATGCGCGATCACATCACTGGGGATTTTTTCATCAATATAAAATCTAAGTCAGCTTAAGTTACTTTTTATCCGACTTTTCCTTATACATTTCTTCAATTTCATCTTGGTATTTGTCATTGATGACTTTACGACGAAGTTTTTGAGTTGGCGTTAACTCACCATCATCCATAGAGAAAGCTCTTGGTAACAATTTAAACTTCTTCACTTGTTCAAACTTTGCCAACTCTTTTTGAAGATCGTTCACCCGCTTCTCAAGCATTTCGACCACCTGGTGGTGCTTAATCAACTCAACGCGATCGTGATATTTGATATTCAGCTCTTTCGCGTACTCTTCTAGCGAGTCATAACAAGGCACGATAAGCGCAGAAACAAACTTACGAGTATCCGCAATGACTGCGATTTGCTCGATGAAGTGGTCTTTACCAATCGCACCTTCAATCATTTGTGGAGCGATGTATTTACCACCTGAAGTTTTCATCAACTCTTTGATACGATCGGTGATGAACAAGTTGCCATTTTCATCAATGTAACCAGCGTCGCCCGTTTTTAGGAAACCGTGCTCATCAAAGGTCTTTTCCGTCTCTTCTGGCATTTTGTAATAGCCACGCATCACCATTGGACCACGAACCAGAATCTCGTTGTTTTCGCCGATCTTAACCTGTGCGCCAGGCATCGACATACCAATAGAGTCGGGGTTAAAACATTTATCATCCCAACACGATACTGTCGCCGTGGTTTCAGTCATACCGTAGCCCAACTTAACGTTGATACCAATCGCATGGAAGAATCGACCGATGGTTTCATCCAACTTTGCACCGCCACAAGGCATAAAGTTGATTTGCCCGCCAAGTAGCGCACGCAGTTTGCTCAGAACCAACTTATCCGCCAAAGCGTATGACTTACGCAGCAAGAGCGATGGCTGACGTTTTTCTTGATGACAAGCGGCCATTTTTGCGCCCATGTTGACTGCCCAAGTAAACATGATCTTACGGTGAATCGGCGCGCGAGACACTTTCTCGTGAATCGCAGAGAAGATCTTCTCATAGAAACGCGGTACGGCACACATCACGGTAGGTCGCACCTGGCTCAGTGCATCACGTACTTGCATGGTGTCTTGCAAATAGCAGTTGGTCGCCCCTTTGTACAATACATAAAAGGTCCAAGCGCGCTCAAATACGTGTGACAACGGAAGGAAACATAATGACACGTCACTTTGAGAAAGGCTCAAGCGCTGATCGTGCCCTTCCAATTGCGCCGCAATGTTTGCGTAGTCCAACATAACGCCTTTTGGCTGGCCTGTTGTACCCGAGGTGTAGATCAGCGTGAGTAGATCATCTTCTTTTGCCTGATCTAAACGCGCGTCCAATTCAACTTGATATGTAGCGTCGCCTTTGGCAACAAATGCTTGCCAAGAGATAACGAAATCATGATCGCCAAGTTCTATATCATCAGACATCGCAACAATGAGCTCTAACTGTTCGCACTGGTCGAAAATGCTCACTGCTGCATCAAATTGAGGCTGTTCACCAACAAACAGAACTTTGACGTCTGCATTGTTAATGATGTACGCCGACTGGGCGGCAGTATTGGTTGGGTAAATAGGTACTGTCACGCTGCGTAATTGCAGTGCTGCGATATCAGCGATCGTCCATTGCGGCATGTTGTTCGAGAAAATGCCGATCTTATCTTGGACTCCTAATCCCTGAGCCAAAAGTGCAAGTGATAAAGCATCAACTTGCTGACCAAATTGCGTCCACGTAATACCTTGCCACTCCTCACCCACTTTATGCTTGAGTGCAACGCGTGTACCACCGTTCGCAATTTGTTCACGAATACGTTTAACGATATGAAAATCTAACTTGGCCATTCTTTTACTTACCTTTTGGCTTACAGGCGTAAGCTAATTGAGCGAACAAGTGTACTCACGGCTTGCTAAAACGCAACTGACCAGTATCAAACTTATCACTAATAAGAGACAACTATCACTTATACGTCGCGAACGTACCTCAAATTGCTGAATGATTACTCTATTTAACTTACTGTTTAGATTGTTTATTACGAAAACAAAAAGCCCCGAGAGACAAAAATCGCTCGGGGACCAATGAATTGTAAAAATTGATGATTACCAATATGGTCTAATCGAGAAGACCAAACGTCATCTTATTTTGCGGCAACGACTTCACCACAAGTGATCATCAGTTGATCGCGCAGCCAAATGTGGCCTTTATCTTTTTCGCTTGATTCATGCCAGCTTAAGAAGCCGCTGATTTCTTTGTTCGCAAATGGGAAATCAAGAATTTGCAGTTGATCGCTGTTTACCGCATTTTCCGCCATCCAACGTGGTGCAATAGTCACAAGCTCAGATTGACCCACCACGTATAGTAGGTTGCTTAAACTAGAACCTTCATACGCCGCTTGGCAATCCAGTTCACGGTACGCTTGCTCTGAGAAACTACGTTGGCCATGCACTTTCGATAACTTCGCATGCTTTTCGTTAAGCAGTTGCTCAGCCGTCACACCACCTTGAATGCGTGGGTGTGTTTTTGATGCGATAACCACTAATTCATCTTTGAAGATTTCAGTACTTGAGAAACCTTGCTCATCAAAACGAGCGTAGTCGATCACGAAATCAATTTCTTGGTAGCGCATACGCTCAGACAACAAACGGTCAAATTCTGCATCTAGGTGAAGCTGAACGTTTGGTGCTTGTTGATTCACTTTTGCCATGATCTTCGGAGCAAAACGCATGTCACAAGGGCTGCAAATCGCAAGCTTGAATAAGCGAGTCGAAGATTCTGGTTGGAATACAGAGCTAGGAAGTTCATTGCGAATCAGCTGTAGTGCTTGGCGAATAGGGCCAAACAGTTGACGAGCTCGTTGCGTAGGCTGAATACCACGGCCTTGGCGCATGAATAGCTCGTCGTTAAACATCACTTTTAAGCGTGCCACGGCGTTACTTACTGCCGGTTGAGACATGCCTAGGTTATGTGCTGCACGAGTAATATTTTGCTCTTGCATTACAGCATCAAATACAGTCAGTAGGTTTAAATCTACACCACGCAAAGTGCTTTCCATACGGTAGCTAGCAATTGCGCTCATCGCGTCTTTCTTCTCTAACATTGAGTGCGCCTCTTTTGTAATCGTCAACTTTGTTCATTAAATTCATAACGAATAGAATCCCATCTCGCACAAAAGACGGCGGCTGGATTCGAATCATTTTACGAATAGATAACCTAACTTTTTATTATATTTATCGTCCGGATACTTCCGGCTCGAACTGTACTATCAACTAATCGATTGCGGTTTCGCAACTAGATTGATATTTAATCAGTAAATTTTAGCCAATTAGGTATTTATTTGTTAAATAACAAATACTTGATAAAAACATAAAAAACTATAAAACACGTAAAAATGCATTCTTTGAGGACGTATTTAGCAAATTGATAGGACAGGCGGTCAACACAAGCATGCATTTAGCTCAGTTATTAGTTGGAATAAGAACAACAGATGACAGCTATATCTCTGATTGAATTTTGCACTTATCAGTCAAATTATCAGCAAATACACACTGAATAGAAATGAGAGAGGAAGAATAAAAATGCAGCCTTCCAAACAGAAAGGCTGCAACAAAATCGTGTCAAAAATGGAAGGAACAATGTACTTAGAACAACGTACTTAAATGTTCGACACGTAACTTGGAAAATCAACCTGCTCCCACAGCTGTCTGGATAACTCTGCTTTTGAATCCCATGCACCTTGCAGTACCCAATGAACAATAGCCTGAGCAACATCTGGGTATTTCACACTTTCGGCTTGTTGCTCCTTTAGCCACTGGCGTACTGCGGAAATGTCTAAGCTCTCCATCGACATCGCAAGCCCTAAATCTTCTAAGGTCGCAACATTGCTCTGCTGCTCGAATTGACCCGCGAGTGGCTTTAGTAACAATTTTTTCCCCAAAGACAAGGCTTCTGAAGGAAGCTCAAACCCACCATTAGCAATGACACCACTACAGCGATGCAAATGATGCTGGAAGTTGCTGTGGCATAAAGGGCGCAGTTCTATGTTTTCTACCTGCTCACATTCGATCACATCCGGGTGATAACAGATAAACGCTTGTTGATTAAAGTGGAACAATAAGTCCGAGATATCTTCAATCGATTCGAACGGTAGATACACCAACACGAAGTCGTCGTTTTCTGCTTGGCTATCGACGGTATGCACTATCGGTGGTAACAAAGGTTGATCAAAATGATGCCAATGCAAACCAAGGTGATGTTGAGAAGGCGCAAAGTATTCAATGACGGATTTATCTAACCAACTTGCTCCCTTTAGTGGCACTGGATAACGGAAAGCATTTTGGTGGCTGATACCAATAGAAGGCTTATTTTGTTGTCTCGCTGCCCACGCAGTCACAGGTTCGAAATCATTAATGATAAGATCGTAGGACGACAGATCGAGTTGCTTAACTTCTTTGAAAAACTGCACCAAATTGTTATTCAATGCTGTTTTCGCGTAGTTTACAGAGCCTTTTTCGGTAATAAAGGTGAAGCCTCGGCGAGTCTGGTAATCGCCAAATGCTTCCATTGAAAAGTATTTTTCCGGCGCTCGCCCAGAAAACAAAAAGTCGACCTCAACATCGTGCTCTTTAAACGCATGACTCATCGCCCTTGCGCGTGCAATATGTCCGTTTCCTGTCCCTTGAACACCGTACAAGATTTTCATCAATTAGCCTCCTAACATCGCAATCGCTAATCCACCACAAAGACTGCCAAGCAGTGCACCAATGATGACATCGGTAAAAAAGTGCACACCCAATAAGATTCGCGCGGTTCCAATTAAACTTGCCCAAAAGAATGCAGCAACGCCTAGGCTCGGATAGAAATGGTCAATCAGCGTCGCCATGACAAACGCAGCGGCAGTGTGTCCTGAAGGAAGACTGTAGCGATCAGAGGGGGTAATAAAAGCAGGAAGGAGTGCATTAAGCTCTTCAGGGCGACGACGCTTAAAACTATTTTTCAGCGTCCAATAAATTGGTAGCTCGATAGCAAAAGCAAGTAAACCCGCCAGTAAAAACCAGACTCCTTGCTCCTTATCTAAATACCAAGCTAATAACCCCAACACCAAGTAAAGATGCCCGTCACCACTGTGGGAAACTCCTTTACTGATATTGGCGACTTGTTGATTAAAACGGTGCTTAAGACAAACACTAGAGAGCGCTAAATCAAACTTAGCAATGGTTGCAATTGGCTGTGTAATTGTCTCTATGGTTCGCATGTGACCTTTCCTTACTTTGACAACGCCTTTGTGTGAAAAGTAGGAGGTTTAGGTGACAACAGCATGACGGGAGTTTGGACAATTAATGACAAAGGCCAAATTAAGGTGCGCCCAACAATTTATCTATTGGGCATAACCATAAAAATAGAACATTAAGAAGGGTTTGATAGTTGCGGTTGAGGGGTGTCTATATACCAGACTTTTCTCTTCTTGCGGCAGGCGCGCAAAGAGCCCGTCGTCATGTCGCCATCTTTTGTAAGCTCATAGCTCAGTGAGCGGCAAGTATAGTTTCCCGACAGTTCATGCTCTATACTCGTTTGCTCCGTTTTACTCGAGTTAGGCTCTAGTAGAGGGTTAGGCTGAGTAGATAAAATGTCACGATTTATCACATTGCTGCGCGCATAATCCTTATGGACATAACCTTTTATCACTCCTTTCTGTTCAACGAGAAACCAAGGTTGATCAACCACTTTTGCTAGCACATTAAAGACTTCCCCTTTCGATAATACGCCAAGCTTTGCCCCTTCAAGACTCGGTTTGGAGCGTAGGTTTAATGTGGTCTTAGAGCGGTAAGAGACATCCATAAACTCTACTGGGTTTGAGGTATCGACACCTTCAGTGGTTGGTCGGAAAACTTCCGCTTGCTGTTTCTCACTAGGCTGGACACGGATCTTCCACCAAGAATACGTTTCCGGATCTTTACCTTTAAACTTATTTCGGCTGTCAGACTCAAGAGCAACAAGCATCTGATTCAAGAACGATTCGCGTCCTTCATAACTCAAAAATCGGTCCATTTGATCATTGATGACCATGACGCTCTGTGAGTGATCATTCATAACAACGGGGGAAGCCACTTCCACATAGGTCTGCGATTGAAACAGCTGACAACCCGACAAGCTGACCAGAGTAAATACTATGGCTGAACGTCCAAATTGTTTTGTTAACCTCATTCTTTCCCTAACCCTTATATTTCTTTTACCTAGTGCAACTGCACTACTATAAATGGTCATTCAAAACTTTTGCCAAACAATTCGAACCTTTGTGTGACAAGTCGCAATCCCGATGCTTGTTTTGGTAATGAAACGTCGCAAACTTGATGAGAACTTACTTCTTCTAGCACGTTTCTATCGCATCATGTCGTTTCACTTAGTGCATCATTTTTTTCAAGCAAACGAAAAGACTCATCCGATATGAATAAAAAATCGACTTTAGGGTTGACGCGCTTCATGGAGTGCGGTACTAATTTGTTAACTTAATTATGTGGAAAGCTTAACAACTATGTCAGCTCATTTTTCTATCCTGCTTAGCCTCCTCCTGATCGTGACCAGTTCGCGCGGGTAGGCTGTGGAAGAAAAATAACCACACCAATTTCTAAGAACCCGCATGAGAATGCGGGTTTTTTTATATCTAAATACTGGAAGTAAACGATTCACTTGCGCGAAAGTGCAGAAATCAGGAAGGAAGCAAACATGAACGATCAGGTCATTATATTCGACACCACATTGCGTGATGGCGAGCAAGCGTTGTCAGCAAGCTTGACGGTTAAAGAAAAACTGCAGATTGCCTATGCGCTGGAAAGACTCGGCGTTGATGTTATCGAAGCTGGCTTCCCAATCTCTTCACCAGGTGATTTCGAGTCTGTACAAACCATCGCAAAAAACATAAAAAACAGTCGAGTTTGTGCCCTTTCGCGTGCCGTTGCGAAAGACATTGATGCTGCCGCTGAAGCCTTAAAAGTGGCCGACCAATTCCGTATCCACACGTTTTTAGCCACTTCCACCATTCACGTAGAAGACAAACTACGCCGCAGCTACGACGATGTACTAGAAATGGCAGTCAACGCCGTTAAACATGCACGTAACTACACTGATGATGTCGAGTTTTCTTGTGAAGATGCTGGTCGTACTCCAATCGACAACCTATGTCGCATGGTAGAAGCCGCCATCAATGCAGGTGCGAGTACAATCAACATTCCAGATACCGTTGGCTACACCGTACCAAGTGAGTTTGGTGGGATTATTGAAACTCTGTTTAACCGCGTTCCGAACATTGATAAAGCGATCATCTCCGTTCACTGTCACGACGATTTGGGGATGTCAGTTGCCAACTCTATTGCCGCCGTTCAAGCTGGCGCACGTCAGATAGAAGGCACGATCAATGGCATTGGAGAGCGAGCGGGTAACTGTTCACTTGAAGAGATCGCAATGATCATCAAGACTCGTCAAGAGTTTTTGGGCGTTCACACTGGCATTAAGCATGATGAAATTCACCGCACCAGTAAGTTGGTTAGCCAGCTATGCAATATGCCTATTCAAAGCAACAAAGCAATTGTGGGTGCAAATGCGTTTAGCCACTCTTCAGGCATCCACCAAGATGGCATGTTGAAGAATAAGAATACCTACGAAATCATGACCCCTGAGTCTATTGGCCTAAAAAACCAAGCTCTGAACCTAACCAGCCGCAGCGGTCGCGCTGCCGTGAAGAGCCATATGGACACCATGGGTTACAACGAAGACGAGTACAACCTAGACGCACTGTATGCGGATTTCTTGAAACTTGCTGACCGCAAAGGCCAAGTGTTCGATTACGACCTAGAAGCCCTAATGCACTTCTCGAACTTGCGTGAAGAAGATGACTTCTACAAATTGAGCTACCTAAGCGTGCAGTCTGGCAGCGTAATGGCTACCACCAGCATCAAAATGCAATGCGGTGATGAAGAAATGTGTGAAGCAGCGGTCGGTAATGGCCCAGTTGATGCGCTATACCAATGTATCTACCGCGTGACAGGCTACGACATCGTTCTGGATAAATTCGACCTAACCGCGAAAGGTGAAGGTGAAGATGGTTTGGGTCAAGCAGACATCATTGCCAACTACAAAGGTCGCAAATACCACGGTACGGGTGTTTCCACCGACATCGTTGAGGCTTCCGGCCAAGCATTATTGCACGTTATTAACAGCATTCATCGTGCAGATAAAATCGAAGAAATGAAGCAGAAAAAGATTGCGACTGTGTAATAACAACCGGGCTACACGGCTCAGGAAAGAACACGCTCGTTGAAATAATTAAGCTCAAAATTAGAAAACTTAAAGGATTAACATGACAGACAAATCGTACAAAATTGCCGTCCTACCCGGTGACGGCATTGGCCCGGAAGTAATGGCGCAGGCACATAAAGTATTGGATGCAATCGAAAAGAAACATGGTATTGCGTTTGAGCGTGACGAGCATGATGTCGGTGGTATCGCGATCGACAATCACGGTTGTCCACTTCCGGAGAGCACAATAAAAGCATGTGAAGAGTCTGATGCAGTCTTATTCGGCTCGGTTGGCGGCCCTAAGTGGGAGCACTTACCACCAAATGACCAACCTGAACGCGGTGCCCTACTGCCACTACGCAAACACTTCCAACTGTTCTGTAACTTACGTCCAGCGCAAATTCACTCAGGTCTTGAAGCTTTCTCACCGCTACGTGCAGACATCTCGGGTCGCGGCTTTGACATCGTGGTAGTCCGTGAACTGACGGGTGGTATCTACTTCGGCCAACCGAAAGGTCGTGAAGGTGAAGGCGCAACAGAAAAAGCATTTGATACTGAGGTGTACCACCGCTTTGAGATCGAACGTATTGCAAAAATCGCTTTTGAATCTGCTCGTCTACGTCGCAAGAAAGTGTGCTCTATCGACAAAGCGAACGTTCTACAAAGCTCTATCTTATGGCGTGAAGTAGTCGAAGAAATCGCAAAAGACTACCCAGATGTCGAGTTGTCACATATGTACATTGATAACGCGACTATGCAGCTTATCAAAGACCCTGCTCAGTTCGACGTAATGCTGTGTTCAAACATCTTCGGCGACATCATTTCTGATGAATGCGCGATGATCACAGGCTCTATGGGTATGTTGCCATCAGCAAGTCTAAACGAAAGCAAATTCGGTCTGTACGAGCCAGCAGGCGGCAGTGCACCAGATATCGCAGGTAAGAACATCGCTAACCCTGTGGCACAAATCCTATCTGCTGCACTGATGCTGCGTTATAGCCTAGGTGAGGAAACAGCGGCACAAGACATTGAAGCCGCAGTATCAAAAGCACTTTCAGCTGGGGAGCTAACGGGCGATCTTGCTGGTGACAACCCTGCGCTTACAACATCTGAGATGGGCGATAAGATCGCTGAGTACATCTTAAACTCGTAATACAGAACAGATTCATAATAAATACTAAATCCTCTATCCACCAATGACTTACCTCTAAGTCATTGGTGCTAAAACAAAGCAACAAGGATAACGAGGAAAGGAAGCAAACAATGGGCAAAACACTATACGAAAAAGTCTACGACGCACACGTTGCCGTCGCAGCAGAAGGGGAAAACCCAATCTTGTACATCGACCGTCACTTGGTACATGAAGTGACGTCTCCGCAAGCATTTGACGGCTTGCGTGAAAAAGGTCGTAAGGTGCGTCAGGTCAGCAAAACTTTTGCCACCATGGACCACAACGTTTCGACAACCACCAAAGACATCAACGCATCCGGTGAGATGGCTCGTATCCAGATGGAAACGCTATCGAAAAACTGTGAAGAGTTTGGCGTTACGCTTTACGACATCAACCACAAATACCAAGGTATTGTGCATGTTATGGGCCCAGAGCTTGGTATTACCCTACCGGGCATGACCATTGTTTGTGGTGACTCACACACTGCTACACACGGTGCATTCGGCTCGCTAGCTTTTGGTATTGGTACATCTGAAGTTGAGCACGTATTAGCGACTCAAACGCTAAAACAAGCGCGCGCTAAAACGATGAAGATCGAAGTGAAAGGCAAAGTAGCTCCGGGCATTACTGCGAAAGACATTGTGCTAGCAATCATCGGTGAAACCACAGCAGCAGGCGGTACCGGTTACGTAGTTGAATTCTGTGGTGAAGCGATCACTGACCTTTCAATGGAAGGTCGTATGACCGTATGTAATATGGCGATTGAGTTAGGTGCAAAAGCCGGTTTGATTGCACCAGATGAAACCACATTCGAATACATTAAAGGCCGTAAATTCTCCCCTCAAGGTGCGGACTTTGATGCAGCAGTAGAATACTGGAAGACGTTAAAAACTGACGATGATGCTCAGTTTGATGCCGTAGTAACGCTGAACGGTGCAGACATCAAACCACAAGTCACTTGGGGCACAAACCCAGGTCAAGTAATCGCGGTAGACCAGCCGATCCCAGCACCAGAGAGCTTTGCGGACCCAGTAGAAAAAGCCTCGGCAGAAAAAGCATTGGCTTACATGGGTCTAGAAGCGGGCAAGTCATTGTCTGATTACAACGTCGATAAAGTCTTCGTTGGTTCTTGTACTAACTCACGTATCGAAGACATGCGCGCAGCCGCTGAAGTAGCGAAAGGTCGCAAAGTCGCGCCTCACGTTCAAGCGCTCATCGTTCCTGGCTCTGAGCAAGTAAAAGCGCAAGCAGAAGCGGAAGGTTTGGACGTGATCTTTAAAGAAGCGGGCTTTGAATGGCGCCTACCAGGTTGTTCAATGTGTCTAGCAATGAACAACGACCGTTTAGGTCCACATGAACGTTGTGCGTCTACTTCAAACCGTAACTTTGAAGGCCGCCAAGGTCGTGATGGCCGTACCCACCTAGTGAGCCCTGCGATGGCAGCGGCGGCAGCAATTGCTGGTCACTTTGTAGATATTCGTGAACTAGACTAAGGAGCAAACAAATGTCAGGCTTTAAACAACACACAGGCTTAGTTGTTCCTCTAGATGCAGCGAACGTAGATACTGATGCCATCATTCCAAAGCAGTTCCTGCAAAAGGTCTCTCGCCTAGGGTTTGGTAAGCACCTATTTCATGACTGGCGCTTCCTAGACGATGCTGGCGAACAGCCAAACCCAGAGTTCGTGATGAACGCACCTCGCTACCAAGGTGCTTCTATCTTGCTCGCGCGTGAAAACTTCGGTTGTGGTTCTTCTCGTGAGCACGCACCGTGGGCACTGGCGGATTACGGCATCAAAGCGATGATCGCACCAAGCTTTGCCGATATTTTTTACGGTAACTCGATCAACAACCAAATGGTGCCAGTTCGTTTGACTGAGCAAGAAGTGGATGAAATCTTCCAGTTTGTTGAGGCGAATGAAGGCGCAGAGATCGAGGTCGACCTAGAAGCGAATGTGGTTCGCGCCAACGGCAAAGAATATAGTTTTGAAATCGATTCGTTCCGTCGTCACTGCCTGCTAAACGGTTTGGACAACATTGGTCTAACCCTTCAGCACGAAGATAAGATTGCCGAGTACGAAGCGAATATTCCAAGCTTCTTGTGTTAAGACGCGTTAGTAAATACACAAATCAAGGGCTGGCAATTGTCGGCCCTTTTAATTATTTAGACAACTGATTTTATATCGCTTTGCTTACGGAATACCGAACGCCTCTGTTGAAATTCGTCATCCTGAACAGCGACGAAGGAGTGTAATTCAGGATCTACTGCCAGAGCGCACTGTGCAGATTCATACTGTCTTTACTCAAGAGTTTGTGGGTATTAGATTCCTGATATCGCTTATGCTCCTCAGAATGACGGCGAATAAAGACCACTGATTACTGAAAGAAAACAAGCACTAAACTGGTCTACACTATCAACAATATCTCATTCAAAGGTATCTCTATGAAGCGTCTGTTATTGCTGTTGTGTGCTCTGGTTTCTTTCTCGACATTTTCCGCTCCAAAATCCGACTTATGGCCATATTGGAAACAATCGAATCAAGCCAACCAAACCCAAATTTCTCATCAAGAATGGCAACAACTACTCGATACTTATTTAGTTGAACAAGGCGAGAATACCTTGTTTCGTTACAGCCAAGTCTCCTCTGTCGATAAAACCAAGCTGAAACAATACATCCAGCGTTTGGCAAAACTAGACCCTCTACAATACAACCAAGCAGAGCAATATGCCTATTGGGTAAACCTTTACAACGCCATCACGGTAGATCTTATTTTGGATAACTATCCAGTCGAATCAATCACCAAGCTAGGTGGTTTATTTAGCTTTGGTCCTTGGGGAGACGATGTGGTCGTGGTCAACGGGAAGGATCTAACTTTAAACGATATTGAACATCGAATTTTGCGTCCAATTTGGAATGACCCAAGAACGCATTACGCCGTAAATTGTGCAAGTTTGGGATGCCCTAACCTACAAGCTCAAGCATTCACTGCTGACAACACGCAAGCTCTACTGGATAGTGCCGCCAAAACATTTATCAACAGCAGCAAAGGCGTATCTATCCAAGGTAACACGGCACAGCTGTCTTCTATTTATGATTGGTTTGCAACGGACTTTGGTGGAGAAAAACAAATCTTCAAACACATCGCAAAGTACGCACCGCAATACAAAAACTTCTCTGGCAAAGTGAAATACGAATACGATTGGGACTTGAATCAAGCCAACTAAACTGGGGGGATGTGAGGTCAATTAGCATTAGGGACATAATAGGCCAAAAGCTAAAGACACCGGCAACTCAAAGACTAAGACATGAAAAAAGGGCACTGAGTACCCTTTTTTACATCCAAATGTTTGATAGAAAACGTCCGGCTACTTAAAGCCTTTAACCTTCTTAATAAGATCGTAAGCGTTTTGAATCTCTTGAGATTTCTCTTTCGCGACGTTCATCATCTCTGGTGGTAAACCTTTAGCCATCAATTTGTCCGGGTGATGCTCGTTCATCAGTTTACGATAAGCACGCTTAACGGTTTTACTGTCTGCATCTGAAGACACATCCAGAATTTTGTACGCGTCGGCCAACTGATCCGCTTGTGAAGCTTGTTGCCAGCTACCACCTGAAGATTGGCCTTGATGCTGACCATGAAAACCGCCCTGGCTTTGGAAACGAAATGCGGCTTCTTGCATTTGCAAACGACGCTCTAATTGCTCAGAAGAGAAACCCAAACCACGTGCAATTTTGTGTAGTACATTTCGTTCACTCGGGTGGATTGAGCCATCTGCAAAAGCCGCCGAGATTTGCAGCTCTAAGAAAAATTGCAACAAGTCAAAGCGACCAGCTGTCGAAATTTTCACACGAACAAGAACATCTTCTAACGGAAAGTCGCTGTCTTTACCTTCACGAAACGCGTCTTGCGCTGCGCGACGCTGTTCGCCATGCAAATTCATGCGGTCCATCATGGCTGAAGCCAGTTGGATTTCCTCTTTGGTGACTTGGCCTTTCGCTTTTGCCACATGTCCCATTACCGCAAACGCCGCTTTAAAAAACTCTTCTTGGCGCTGAGCTTGACTTGGCCCTTTTCCAAAGCCGCCAGTAGAGAACCCGGCTTGACTCAAGCGACGTGCTTTATCGAATTGATGGCCAATAAATAAGCCAAAGAGTAAACCTAGCGGCCCGCCAAGTAACAAGCCAAAAAAGGCACCCAGAATTTTGCCAAAAATATGCATTATGTGTTCTCTATCAATGAATTTTTATCGACGACGGCGGTCTTATAGTGCCGGATGCAACGATTTCCTTTATGATAATGGAATTAGTTTTATTTCGGCTAGGCCATTTCGCCTGCTTATCTTTGCAGCTATTTTGTCGTCATTATGCCACAGTGAATCAATACGCTGGGATAAATGCGACTATAGTTGATTCATTTGGCTATTACGCTAGGGTACAACAAGCCCTATAGCCATCGAGTAGTAGTGACACAGGAAAGTTCAATTCAATGCAACATTTCTCCCGCACATTTTTAGCGGCCTCTATCAGCACCGCCTTGTTTGTACCCACCACTCAAGCTGAAGCGAATATCCATGATAGTGTGCAGGAAATGCCCGCCACAGATCAATGTTTGGTCGATACAAGTGGCGAGGAGGACGCTCTTAATACCCCAGTAGTGGTAGAAGCTGACACCCTGCAAGCCATCAATGGTGACAAAGCTCAGTACTCAGGTAATGTACAAGTCACCCAAGGCCAGAAGAAAATTACCGCAGATAGCGTAACGCTGCACCAACAAGACAACGTCGTGGTTGCCGAAGGCAACGTGACTTTCAATGACGGCCAAGTCAAAGCTCGATCTGATCGTGTTACTAACGACATTAATCAAGATACGTTTTCACTTGAGAACACCGATTATCAGTTCCTTTGCCAACAAGGCCGAGGCACTGCAGCCTATATCGCTCGCACAGGTCAGTCGGTTTATGAACTCGAAGATGGCTCTATCACATCGTGCCCTCAAGGCGATAATTCATGGCGATTGGTTGCGTCAGGCATCGATGTTGACCAAGATGAAGAGACAGCGACGCTGCACCATCCTCGATTTGAAGTGTTAGATGTGCCTGTTTTCTATGTGCCGTATCTAACCATGCCAATTGGAGATACGCGTAAAACGGGTTTCCTCTTCCCTTCTTTATCGTACGGTTCTAGTGATGGTATGGAAGTCGAGGTGCCATTCTATTGGAACATCGCGCCTCAATATGACATGACACTCACCACGCTCTATATGCAGCAACGTGGTACAAAACTCGATACTGACTTCCGCTACCTAACAGATGGTTGGGGAAATGGAGAAATCAAAGGCGAATACCTCAATAGTGATCGCAAATATCAGGACGAGTCTCGTTGGGGCTACCAAGTTAAACACGACGGTATCATCAATAAACAGTGGATAGTCAAAGTCGATTACTCAAAAGTGAGTGATATTGATTACTTCCTCGATCTCGACTCCGACATTGGTAACCGTGAAGATGGTCAACTGGTTCAAGAAGGACAAGTACAATATCGTTCTGACTTCTGGGATGCCTCGTTAACCGTTCGTGACTTCCAAATCTTATTGAAAGAAGAGAACCGCCCTTATCGCCTGCTTCCTCAGTTAGACTTGAACTACTACACGCCGTTGTGGGGAGATTACCTTAACTTTGACGTGAAGAGCCAAGTCAGCCGCTTCGATACGAGCGATGCTGCGCGACCAAATGCGACCCGTGTTCACATTGAACCAGGGCTTACATTACCACTCTCAAACTCATGGGCAACGTGGACAACAGAAGCGCGTGTGCTCTCTACGTATTACTCTCAAGACTTAACGGGTTTGACAGATGTAAACTTGCAAAACCAGTTGGATGATGAAGTTTCTCGTGTTATTCCTGAGTTCCGTACGCATGCGCAACTTTACTTAGAGCGAGATACAAGCTGGATCAAGGGCTACACACAAACACTGGAGCCTCAGCTGCAGTACTTGTACGTACCTGAAGAAGATCAAACCAACATCTACAACTACGATACCACCTTGCTACAAACCGACTACTACGGGCTATTCCGCAGTCGTAAGTACAGTGGCATTGATAAAATCGCCTCGGCGAACCAGTTAAGCTACGGTGCGAGTACTCGCTTCTTTGATGATGACTATAAAGAGCGTCTTAACGTTTCATTTGGTCAGATTTACTACTTCGATAAAAAGACCAAACTGAGCAACAGCCCAAATCTTCCGGATGAGACAACCAATTACTCATCATGGGCAATTGAAGCTGATTTCAACTACAACGATTACTTGTTCTATCACGGTGGAATTCAATACGATATTGATTTGAGCTCCATGCAGTTGGCAAACAGTACCTTGGAATACCAATTCAACGGCGGCTTTATTCAGGGTAACTATCGCTACGTTACGCGTGAATACATCGAAGATACGATCATTCTCGAAAACCTAGACACAATTACTCGTAAAGGTATTTCTCAAGCAGGTATTGTAGCGGCCTACGAGTTCAACCCGAACTGGTCTGCGAGTGGTCAATACTACTACGACCTCAATGAAAATGCGGACCTAGAATGGTTAGCGAGCCTACGTTACCAATCTGACTGTTGGTACATTGGCGTCACTTACTCAAACCAATTGCTTGGTTGGGAAGACCAAGCTATCGGCAGCACCGGGGCATCACCTGAATACGAAAATAACTTCAGCGTTAACTTCGGTATTCAAGGCTTTGCGACCAACCAGCGTGAAGACACTGCTGTCAAAGAACTGGATGGTTCTGACAACGCGATTAAGTACGGCCGCCCATTCTATCTGAACAATTAATCAAAATAGGCGTCTTAAATGAATAAGACGCCTATTCAAAAATACTGACGGAATTTTAAATGAAAATTTGGAAATCAATCTTATTCACGACCCTACTCTCTTGCGGAGCGGTTGCAGCACCAGTAGAGATCGATAAGGTTGCGGTCATCGTGAACGACGGTGTAGTTCTACAAAGCGACATCGAAACAGCGATGAAAACGCTGCAAGCCAACGCACGTCAAAGTGGAAAGAGCTTACCTTCCACCAGCGTGTTAAAAGAACAAGTCGTTGAAAAACTTATCATTGATACGTTGCAAGGCCAAGAAGCAGACCGTATTGGTGTGCGTATTGACGACAACCGTTTAAACCAAGCGATTGCAGAGATCGCACGTAATAATGAGCAATCGGTAGAACAACTCGCCGCTTCTGTAGAAAGTGAAGGTTTAAGTTACCCAGAATTCCGCGAACAAATTCGTAAGGAAATCGCCGCATCAGAAGCTCGCAATGCACTGGTTCGTCGCCGTATTAATATCCTTCCAGCAGAGGTCGATAGCCTTGCTGAGCAACTATCACAAGAAACCAATGCGACTGTTCAATACAAAATTGGACACATTCAACTGCGCTTCTCTGACGATAAAGAAAAGTCAGCTGTAGAAGCAGAAGCTAAAGCGCTCGCGAAAAAGCTAAACGAAGGTGCAGACTTTACGGAGATGGCCTACACCTACTCAAAAGGTCCTAAAGCTTTACAAGGTGGTGACTGGGGCTGGATGCGTAAAGAAGAGATGCCAACCATCTTTGCTGATCAGATCAAGATGCAAAACAAAGGCAGCATTATTGGTCCATTCCGTAGTGGCGTTGGTTTCCACATCCTAAAAATAGAGGATGTAAAAGGCCTAGAAACGGTTGCGGTAACGGAAGTAAATGCGCGTCATATTTTGATTAAACCAACCGTGATTCTGAGCGACGAAGGGGCGAAGAAGCAACTGAATGAATTTGTACGCCGCATCAAAGCCGGTGAAGCAACGTTCGCTCAATTGGCAACACAATACAGTCAAGATCCTGGCTCGGCAGCACAAGACGGTGAACTAGGTTATCAAACACCAGATCTTTACGTGCCAGAATTCAAGCACCAAGTAGAAACTCTGCCAGTTGGCTCAATCAGCGAACCGTTCAAAACCGTTCACGGCTGGCATATCGTTGAAGTGTTGGATCGTCGCCAAGTTGACCGTACTGACTCAGCGATGAAGAACAAAGCTTACCGTATTCTATTTAACCGTAAATTTAATGAAGAAGCGGGCGCATGGATGCAAGAGCTACGCGCAAGTGCGTTTGTTGAAATCGTGGATGACAACAATGACAACTAATACAATTCGTAGAATTGTCGTAACCGCAGGGGAACCTGCGGGTATCGGCCCAGACTTAGTGCTTGCCCTATCGAAAGAAGATTGGGCGCACCAAATTGTCGTCTGTGCCGATAAGAATATGCTGACGGAGCGAGCCAAGCAGCTTGGCATCGAAGTCCAACTGTCTGATTACAATCCAGAAGAAGCACCTAAAGCACAAAAAGCGGGCACGCTTATCGTTGATCATATCCAAATATCGGAACCTGCGGTCGCAGGCGAGCTCAATGAAGCGAATGGCCACTATGTATTAAAAACGCTAGAAAGAGCGGCTTTAGGCTGTATGAATGATGAATTTGATGCTATTGTCACCGGCCCTGTTCATAAGGGGGTGATTAATCGCGCAGGTGTTGCATTCAGTGGTCATACTGAATTTTTCGCCGAGAAGTCACAAACGCCGCTAGTCGTAATGATGCTAGCAACGGAAGGACTACGCGTGGCGCTGGTTACAACACATATTCCTTTAGCTTATGTGTCCAAAGCTGTCACCGAAGAGCGATTAGAAAAAATCATCGATATTCTTCATAAAGACCTTGTAGAAAAGTTTGCTATCGCACAACCAAACATCTACGTTTGCGGGCTTAACCCTCATGCTGGCGAAGATGGCTGCTTAGGTCGTGAAGAGATCGAGACCATCACTCCGACACTGGAAAAAATTCGACAAGAAAAAGGTATCAACCTGATCGGCCCTCTGCCGGCTGATACCATTTTCAATGAAAAATATTTAAATGATGCTGATGCTGTTTTAGGCATGTACCATGATCAAGTGTTGCCAGTATTAAAATACAAAGGCTTTGGTCGTTCAGTAAACATTACTCTTGGTCTACCTTTTATTAGAACATCGGTGGACCACGGTACTGCATTAGATCTGGCAGGGACAGGTCAAGCGGATACAGGGAGTTTCCGAACAGCGCTCACGCATGCGATAGATTTGGTAGAGAAGAAACAATGAGAAATGATGTCCATTTAGGACACAAAGCGCGTAAACGTTTTGGTCAAAACTTCCTGAACGATCCATACATTATTGATGGAATCGTATCAGCGATTAACCCAAAACCAGGTCAAAACCTGGTTGAAATCGGTCCTGGTCTTGGTGCAATCACTGAGCCAGTAGGTCGTGAAGTGGATAAGTTCACAGTTATCGAATTAGACCGCGATCTGGCGGAACGCCTACGTACTCACCCTGAACTGGCAGACAAACTTACGATTCATGAAGGCGATGCGATGCGTTTTGACTTCACTCAACTAGTGAAGCCAAACAACAAGCTGCGCATTTTTGGTAACTTGCCGTACAACATCTCTACACCATTGATGTTCCACCTTTTTGAGTTCCATAAAGACATTCAAGACATGCACTTTATGTTGCAAAAAGAAGTGGTAAACCGCTTAGCCGCCGGCCCTGGCAGCAAAGCTTACGGCCGTTTAACGGTAATGGCTCAGTACTACTGTAAAGTGGTACCAGTACTGGAAGTACCGCCAACGGCATTCGTTCCACCACCGAAAGTGGATTCTGCCGTTGTTCGTTTAGTGCCTTACGAAGAGCTGCCATGCCCGGCGAAAGATCTGCGTTTGCTCGATCGCGTTTGTCGTGAAGGCTTTAACCAACGTCGTAAAACAGTTCGTAACTGCTACAAATCGTTGTTAAGCACAGAAGTACTAGAAGAGCTAGGTGTTAATCCAAGCATGCGTCCAGAGAACCTGACGCTAGAACAATTCGTCGCAATGGCGAACTGGCTTGCGGATAACCCGCAGCACTAAGAACTCAAACAATGAGCCAAACCCTTGTAGGTTTGGCTTATTATTATTGGGATATTACGTTTCTGAGGAGTGCACATGGACGTCATTCAACCTTGCATCAAAATTCAAGTTCACACCAAATACATCGAAGAACAGTCCAACCCAGAGCTACAACGCTACGTTTTCGCTTATATCATCACCATCAAAAACCTTAGCCAGCAAACCGTACAGTTAGTGAGCCGCCGCTGGCTAATCACAGACTCGAATGGCAAGCAAATGACGGTTGAAGGTGACGGAGTGGTAGGCCAGCAGCCCTTTATTCCAAGCAATGATGAATACACGTACAGTAGCGGAACCGCGTTAGAAACCCCTGTCGGCGTTATGCAAGGACACTACAAAATGCTGGATGAGAAAGGGCAAGAGTTCATCACCGAAATCGAACCATTTCGCTTGGCTGTTCCAAATGTTTTAAATTAGTAAATTGGAGATTCAGTGGCTACCTATATTGTTGGTGACATCCAAGGCTGTTTTGATGAATTGCAGCGACTACTAGAAAAAGTATCTTTCTCTGCGAAAAAAGACCAACTTTGGCTTGCTGGTGATTTGGTCGCCAGAGGGCCTAAATCATTAGAAACGTTACGCTTTGTGAAGTCACTTGGCGCAAGCGCAATCGTCGTGCTTGGTAATCACGACCTTCACCTTCTTGCAGTGGCTCACGGGATAAAAAAGGTCAAAGACAAAGATAGAACCGCACCTATTTTCACGGCCCCTGACAAAGAGGAACTACTGACATGGCTAGCTCAGCAACCTCTAATGGCCGAGCATGACGAGTTCGTGATGTGTCACGCTGGCATATCACCGCAGTGGAATCTAAAAACAGCGAGAAAGTGTGCCCGTGAAGTTGAGCGCATCATCCAAAGTGAAGAGCTGCCTTGGCTATTAAAAAACATGTACAGCAATCAACCTGATTCCTGGGATGACTCTCTACAAGGTTTGGACCGATACCGTTATATTATCAATGCTTTTACGCGGATGCGCTTTTGTTTCCCTGATGGTCGTTTGGATATGGATTGTAAATTGCCACCGCAACAAGTTTCCGGTAACGAACTTATTCCATGGTTTGATGTGCCTAAACGTATCCACTTAAACAAAGCGGTGCTCTTTGGGCACTGGGCTGCACTACAAGGCTATATGAACAACGAAGTCATCGGGCTAGATACTGGCTGCGTTTGGGGCGGAAGCCTGACCATGCTCCGTTGGGAAGATAAGAAAATTTTTACTCAGGATGCGTTAAGTTAAACACTGAATAACAGTCGATAATCCATAGTAGGAAGAATACCTGTCACTTAACACCTCCTGTAGGGTCATTCCAACGAGCCTTAACGAGACTAGGAATCTAATATCCTCGCGCTGCGAATAGATAGAAATACCTTTGACAACAAAGTACTCGTATAGAGGCTCCTGAATCTCGCTCTTTCGTCGCTTTTCAGGATGACGGTAGGTTGGGATGGCCGCTCGCTGTTATACGAACGGCATTACCGTATTAACTACGCGGTGTTAATCTCGAATTACTTTTCTAACACAGTAAAGCGCATGTTGTAGGCGTTCTTCTCATCGGCTTGATACATTTCTGAGTAAGTTTCCTTAAATTGATCTCCCCAGTCTGGGAACTGAGTATCACCATCAATCGCGGCTTCAATGTGTGTTACATACAGTTTATTGGCCATCGGCAGACAAGATGCGTAAATCGCACCACCACCAATGATCATCACTTCTTCCACGTCACCAGCCACGTCCAAAGCTTGCTCAATCGATGTTACGGTAGTGACGCCTTCGATCTTTAGTGTCTCATCACGGCTGATAACAATATTCAAGCGACCAGGTAAAGGGCGACCAATAGACTCATAGGTTTTGCGTCCCATCAAAACCGGTTTTCCCATGGTACAACGCTTAAACCAAGCGAAATCGGCGGGAAGGTGCCAAGGCATTTGATTGTCTTTGCCAATGATGCGATTGTCGGCCATCGCGGCAATCATACTAATGATCATGTTAGGTCCTTATACAATAGGTCTGCGGCGATAGAATAACAGCCCTGGAACCGCAAGACCAACTGCTAAACCTGCAATAATAAACATGGCCTTAAGAAAGTTTTCCATACAGGTTGCGACAAGCTCGGGTGAGTAGCCAACATGATTGATTTCTACCATAGCGATCATTGCTTTGTACGCAAACACACCCGGCACCATCGGGATCAAAGCAGCCACAGTAAACACTTTTGGATGCGCGAGAAAACGGTGAGACCAGTACACACCAATCATCCCAACTAACGTCGCGGCAAAAAAGGTTGCCCACTCAATAGGAATGCCAAACTGCATCATCAAGTAGCGGCTACCATGACCAATCGCACCACCAACAGCACAATACACTAAAGCTCTTTGTGGCACGTTAAAAACCAATGCAAATCCTACGGCGGGAATCGCCGCAAAAAACATGTCATTCAACAGGCCAAACATCAAATCAAATAAACTCATTAGATAGCCCACCCCCAAATTCCAGTTACACTCATCGCAGCAACGATCCCCAAACATGTCGCCAACGTTAGTAAACTAGCCATCACAAATCGAGCAATCCCCATATTAATGTGGCCTTTCAACATATCTGCGACAGAGTTAATGAGTGGGAAACCAGGTACAAGCATTAATACTGACGATGCCATTGCTACGGTAGGTAGATTACCGATTTGGTAAATTTCCGCCTGTGCTGAAATTAAGGTAGTCACAAAAGCGGTCGCAGCAAAGTTCAATAGAGGGTTGAAATGACGATGACCAATTTCTTGGCGAACGATCATGCCACCAGCTGAAGCTAAAAAGGTCATAATGAATACTCCCCAGTCACCACCAGCTAGATGACTGAATGCCGCACAAGACAAGCCAATCATAAACACCACCAACCAGCGGTTATAACGCTCTGGACTGATAGCGTTCAGCTTTTTCTGCGCCATGGTTGAATCGAGCAAACCACGTTCCATCATGATACAGATTCGTTGAATTTGCGTAATAACGCGCATATTGATGCCACGATCAGCGCAGCTTCGGGTGGTGGTGATGCAATGCCCATCCATTACCGTCGTCACAACCAATGCATTAGCTGATAGTGCTACCGCAACTTCATTCACCCCACAAGCAAGGCCAATACGACGCATAATATCGCTCACAAGAGTACTTTCAGCACCATGAGCAAGTAGCATTTGTCCGGCTTGAGCGACAAGACGAGAAATCGATCGTTGAGTAGATACCGCCAACTCTCTAGGCGGTATGGTTTCTAGAGTCATAAATAAGTCTAATTCCTTTTAGGGTGTTACTCATTCATACGCGCGAGGGCCAAACTAACCCTCAAAAAACACGACGTATCAGTTATTGTGCCGTAAATCACATCACCTAAATATGATTTAGATACAAAAAAAGCCGCAATAGATAATTGCGGCTTAATGAATTATAGGCAAACAGGCATTGTTTGACCGTTCTGATTAGTCACGAACGTAGACAACGTGACCGTCATCTTCTTCATCGTCCCAGTCATCCCAATCGTCGTCGTCATCTTCAGTGATAACGTCTTTACCCGCCATCGCATCTTTATGGTAATCATCCCACATGAAGTTAACTTTATCTTCTTCAGCCACTTCTTCCTCTTCGCGAGGTAGGTTATCCATAAAGTCAGCCAGTTTGTAACAAAGCTCTTTAGTACCGTTACGATTGATCGCCGAGATCTTAAAGTACTCGTCTTCCCAACCTAGTGCGTCTAAGATTTCTTGGATCTTCTCATTCGCTTCTTCTTCAGGCATTAGATCAACTTTGTTGAACACTAACCAGCGCGGCTTACTTGCCAGTTTTTCGCTGTATTGTTCTAGTTCATCAATGATCGTCAATGCATTTTGCACCGGATCGGACTGATCAATTGGCATAATATCGATCATGTGCAGCAACACTCGACAACGCTCTAAGTGCTTCAAGAATCGAATACCAAGGCCAGCGCCATCTGCTGCACCCTCGATCAAACCAGGGATGTCTGCAACAACAAAACTTTTCTCTGGTACGACACTTACGACACCCAAGCTTGGGATCAAAGTCGTGAATGGGTAATCAGCGACTTTCGGTTTTGCTGCTGATACTGCGCGGATAAAGGTTGATTTACCAGCATTAGGTAGACCAAGCATACCCACATCAGCAAGAAGCAATAGCTCAAGGCGAATTTCGCGTACTTCACCCTTTGTACCCAATGTTCTCTGACGAGGCGCGCGGTTTACTGAAGATTTGAAACGCGTGTTACCTAGACCGTGCCAACCGCCTTTTGCGATCATCACTTTCTTACCGTGTTCAGCAACTTCCGCCACGATTTCATTTGTGTGGATATCCACAGCGCGCGTACCCACAGGTACACGAAGAACAATGTCTTTACCACGCTTACCTGTACAGTTACCACCGCGACCGTTTTCACCACGCTCAGCTTCGTAGAAGCGCTGGAAACGGTAATCAATCAGGGTATTTAGGTTTTCATCAGCTTGGATATAAACATCACCACCGTCACCGCCATCACCGCCATCAGGGCCACCTTTAGTGATGAATTTTTCACGCCAGAAACTGACAACGCCACTACCGCCATCACCAGCCTGAACTTTTACTACCGCTTCATCTACGAACTTCATCTTTTACTCCGACTACTTCGTGCGTGGATTAAATCTTACTATGTCATCCGACAATTTTAGCAGATGACAGATCTAAGCTCCCAGATTCAAATCGCTTAGGATCTTAGCGAGAAACTTCGATATGTCGACTGCCACAAATAAAAAACCCCGCCGATTCGGCAGGGCTTTTGAATTCAGCTTAAAGCTATTAAGTAATTTGGTTAAAAACCTAATTACTCAGCTTCGATGCTTACAAACTTACGGTTCTTAGGACCTTTCACTTCGAACTTCACTTTACCTTCAGTAAGAGCGAATAGAGTGTGGTCTTTACCGATACCTACGTTGTTACCAGCGTGGAACTTAGTACCACGTTGACGAACGATGATGTTACCTGCAAGTACAGATTCACCACCGAAACGCTTAACACCTAGACGTTTGCTTTCTGAATCGCGGCCGTTACGAGTAGAACCACCAGCTTTTTTGTGTGCCATTGTTAAACTCTCCTAATAGATTAAGCGTTGATACCAGTGATCTTCACTTCAGTGAACCACTGACGGTGACCCTGTTGCTTACGAGAGTGCTTACGACGACGGAACTTAACGATTTTAACTTTATCGCCACGACCGTGTTGTACAACTTCAGCAACAATTTTGCCGCCCTCTACAAGAGGAGCACCAACTTTGATGTCTTCGCCGTTAGCAACAAGAAGAACTTTATCAAATTCTACAGTTGCACCAGTTTCAACGTCTAATTTCTCTAAACGAAGAGTTTGACCTTCGCTTACACGGTGTTGTTTACCACCAGATTGGAAAACAGCGTACATATTTTACTCCGCTTTTTCCGCACAGCCTTTCTTGAGGGTGTGCGCTAAACTAATCATCAATAGGGCGCAGATTCTACAGAATAGATGCTCCTATGACAAGCCATATTTTGAAAAAATTGGCGAAAAGCTAATCGCCAAAGAAAAGTGCGGCAATCATGCCCTTTAGTAATGTATTAATCAACGTTTTTTAGTGTATTATTCGACAATTATATAAATCGAATAAGCCTTGCAGGGTCTAACTTCAGCCGGATATACGATGGATTTTAAAACTATCCAAGCGCTTACTGCCGATGACATGGCAAAAGTGAATGAAACAATTCAAGCCCAACTTAATTCTGATGTCTCTTTAATCAACCAGCTCGGTTTTTATATCGTGAGTGGTGGAGGCAAACGTCTAAGACCGCTTTTAGCGATACTGTCAGCCCGTGCACTTGGTTACCAAGGCAATGGTCATACAATGGCAGCTGCGTTTATTGAGTTCATCCATACAGCGACTTTGCTGCATGATGACGTGGTAGATGAATCAGACATGCGCCGTGGTAAAGCCACTGCGAATGCAGCATTTGGCAATGCGGCTAGCGTATTAGTTGGGGACTTTATCTATACACGCTCATTTCAGATGATGACAGAACTAGGATCCATGAAGATCCTTAAACTAATGAGCAATGCCGTAAACGTGATCGCCGAAGGTGAAGTACAGCAGTTGATGAACTGTAACGACCCTGACACGACAGAAGAAAGCTACATGCAAGTCATCTACTCTAAGACTGCGCGCTTATTTGAATCCGCAACTCAAATCGGTGCGATCTTAAATGACGCTCCTGAGCATGTGGAAATTGCAATGCAAAATTACGGTAAGTATCTAGGCACTGCGTTTCAGCTCATTGATGACGTCATGGATTACACTTCTGATGGCGAAGACATGGGTAAAAATGTGGGTGATGACTTGGCCGAAGGCAAGCCAACTTTACCTCTACTCCATGCTATGCGTAATACCACACCAGAAAACGCCATCATGATTCGTGAAGCAATTGAGAAAGCGAATGGCATGGAGCGCTTAGAAGAAATTCTTGCGGTCATGAAAGAAGCAGGCTCTCTGGAATACACAACGCAAAAAGCTCTAGAAGAAGCAGACAAAGCAATCGCAGAACTATCAGTGTTGCCAGAGTCTGAATACAAACAAGCGCTTGTTACTCTGGCTCATGTCGCAGTACAACGCACGAAGTAATCAATAGCTACCCATAACGCAAGACTTATAGCAAAAAGGAAGAGCATGCTCTTCCTTTTTTACGTTTGATACCTAATGACGACGCCCCGAGGCGCTAGTAATATCTGTCACTACCGCCATGCAGTTGTGGATCATCTTCTATTTCATCAAAGCTAACGGCGAGCTGCTGTTCAGTCCCTTGTTTGGACAACAATACCGTCTCTGCTTCATGGTCGACCACTAATATCGTACCGACGCCTTGTTGGCACTCAACAACCATGCCTTTACGGATTCGACTCGCTTCCATCATCTTCTCCTTCACTACGTGGTTTTATTCGACCATTTTTACGAAGTTGAGAAATCAAGGATCAAAAAAGCCGATCAAAATGATCGGCTTTCTTCTTATATAGGCTTTCTAGATTACTTTGCGAATTCAACACCAATGTTGATGTCGCCATTTAGTGTTTCTAGCATACCGTCTAATGCAGACTTTTCGTAATCGCTGAGTTTGCCGTAGCTTAGTACTTCTTCAACGCCTTCTTTACCCAGTTTCACAGGTTGCGCGAAGTAAGTCGCGTGTTCGCCGTCGCCTTCAACGTAAGCGCACTCAACTACGCCTTCTTCACCTTGAAGAGCACGAACCAGAGACAGACCAAAGCGACATGCAGCTTGGCCCATTGATAGTGTTGCACTACCACCACCCGCTTTCGCTTCTACAACTTCAGTACCTGCATTTTGAATACGTTTCGTTAATGCTTCTACTTCTTCAGCTGTAAACTCAACACCTTCTACTTGAGACAGTAGAGGTAAGATCGTTACGCCAGAGTGACCACCAATAACTGGCACGCGAACGTCACCTGGATCTTTGTCTTTTAGCTCAGCAACAAACGTTTCTGAACGGATAACATCCAACGTTGTTACACCAAATAGACGACGCTTATCATAAACACCCGCTTTTTTAAGAACTTCAGCAGCAATTGGCACTGTTGTATTTACAGGGTTTGTGATGATACCAACACAAGCTTTCGGACAAACAACCGCAATCTTCTCCGCTAGCGATTTAACGATACCAGCGTTTACATTAAATAGATCCGCACGATCCATACCTGGCTTACGCGCAACACCAGCAGAAATTAGCACAACATCCGCGCCTTCTAGTGCTGGAGTAGGATCTTCACCAGCGTAACCTTTGATAGAAACTGGCGTAGGGATGTGGCTAAGATCAGCGGCCACACCAGGAGTTACTGGAGCAATATCATATAGGGCTAGATCAGAACCAGCAGGAAGACGGTTCTTAAGTAGAAGGGCCAGGGCTTGACCGATGCCACCAGCGGCACCAATAACGGCTACTTTCATGTAGTTCTCCTTGAGAGTATTTCTCTTATAAACGTATTCGTAGGGTAGTTTGTAACCAACTTAAATAAAGCTATCGGAATCACAACTTGATTACAATCAATTAACGCTAGCTTTGCGACCTCGCGCAACTCGCTGTTACCGTGCTACAAATGGGGCTTGGATTATTCTTTTATTCTGTTGAAATGACAAGGAATTCAAGAAAACAGATACAGCCCTACTTCAGCGCGCTAAAGAATTCTATGTGGTATATAGTTTACAGTGACGCATCTAACATAATCCTGGGACTCTTTGGCACCGCCTGAATATATATGCGAGAATATGCAAAATTGCTGACCCGTAATAAGAGATTTGTAATGACTATGCGCAATTCAGAAAAACAAGACAACTTAGTTCGCGCCTTTAAAGCTCTGTTAAAAGAAGAAAGCTTTGGCTCACAGGGCGAGATTGTTGACGCACTCAAACAGCAAGGGTTTGAGAGTATCAACCAATCTAAAGTCTCACGTATGCTGACTAAATTTGGCGCCGTCCGTACGCGCAATGCAAAAATGGAAATGGTTTACTGTCTTCCTGCTGAGCTAGGTGTCCCAACAGTCAGCAGCTCTCTGCGTGAACTGGTACTAGACATCGATCGTAATGCAGCGTTAGTGGTAATTCACACCGGCCCAGGTGCAGCACAGTTGATTGCTCGCTTGCTTGATTCACTCGGTAAATCCGAAGGTATTCTTGGCGTTGTCGCGGGTGACGATACCATTTTCATTACGCCAACCATGGCAATTACGACTGAGCAACTCTTCAAATCAGTGTGCGAGCTGTTCGAATATACTGGTTAAGTTCTATAAAGCTTCAATCAGCTAACTCATTGTGGGTTATAAAAGAAGTCTCATTTTGTAGCCCATAATTTATGTAAATTTTTTGCTTACTCCGCTCATTCTTTAACCACCTATTTTGTGATTAACATCACGCAATTGATCTTTTTCATTTCAGTCACTAAACGTTAATTAAGTAATTGTTATAAAAAGAATTAAATCACAAATTGAATCCTATCCCCTGATACAAAATTCAGACTTATCAACTATAACATTTAACAATTGGATAATTTTCTGCCAATTTTTTGTTATGATTCGCTCGCTTTTTCAAACGATTGGATTGAAAAAGGTGCCGTTTCCAAATAGGAAACTCCAGAAGTGATTTATGGTTATTTCCGGGTAAATAATGAATATAAGGAAGGGAAATTCATGGCATTTAACAAACTTCTCAAAGTAGGCGCTATCGCTGCAGCCGTAATGGGCGCAGGCGCAGTTAACGCTCAAGAGTTTATTACCATCGGTACTGGCTCTGTGACAGGTGTTTACTACCCAACTGGTGGTGCTATCTGTAAGTTGGTAAATAAAGGTCGTAAAGACCACAACATCCGTTGTTCAGTAGAATCGACTGGTGGCTCAATTTACAACGTTAACACTATCCGTGCAGGCGAATTAGATTTTGGTATCGTGCAATCGGATTGGCAGTACCACGGCTACAACGGTACGAGCAAGTTTGAAGAACAAGGCCCGTACAAGAAGCTACGCGCAATGTTCTCTCTTCATACAGAACCTTTCAACATCATTGCGCGTGCAGATTCAGGTATTGAAAACGTTGAAGACCTGAAAGGTAAGCGCGTAAACATCGGTAATCCAGGCTCTGGTGACCGTGCAACGATGGGCGTTGTCATGGAAGCGATGGGTTGGACAAACGACAGCTTCAAATTGGCGTCTGAGCTAAAAGGCTCTGAACGCTCTCAGGCACTTTGTGATAACAAAATTGACGCCTTCATTTACATGGTCGGCCACCCGAACGGTTCAATCAAAGAAGCAACCACATCATGTGATGCGAAGCTAGTTTCAGCAACAGGCCCTAAAATCGATAAAATTGTTGCCGACAACCCATACTACGCCTTTAGCTCAGTACCGGCTGGTATGTACCGCGGTACAGACAAAGACGTAAACAGCTTTGGTGTTGCAGCAACAATGGTAACGACCTCTGATGTTTCAGACGATGTCGCTTACAACGTGGCAAAAGCTGTGTTTGAAAACTTTGATACCTTCAAACGTCTACACCCTGCATTCGCAAACTTGAAGAAAGAAGACATGGTGAAAGCTGGTCTTTCTATTCCTCTTCACCCAGGTGCAGAAAAATACTACAAAGAAATGGGTCTAATTAAGTAATTTCCTCAGACTCTACATACAGGCAGGAAAGAATATTTTCTGCCTGTTTGAGCATACAGGTTGTAGCACGTTCTAACTGTATGCTTCATTCGCCAGTTTTCTTCTGAAAACTGCGAGCTCATACCCAAGAAAACTTAAACGCCGCCTAACAGAGTACCCAACAATCAACACTTTGAGTTCAGGCAGCAAAATACTCGAAAGCAAACTTCGCTCCATTCACTACACTGATAGAGGCGAAGTGTGGTTCTCGATAAAAATCAGACAGGACCATCAATAATAAGGAAAAAGTACATGGCGACGAATCAAGCTCCGTCACAAGATGTGCAAGAAATGGTGGCTCAGGCAGACACAGGTGCACGTAGCCCTTCGGGAATGCAAGGACGAATCCTTTGGTTTGTTCCTCTGTGTTGGTCACTATTTCAATTATGGTACGCATCCCCGTTACCATTTATTTTCAATTTTGGCGTACTGAACGACACGGAAGCGCGATCTATCCACCTTACTTTCGCGATCTTTTTGGCTTTCACTGCTTATCCAGCGATGAAGAACTCTCCTCGCGATCATATCCCTCTTGTTGATTGGATACTCGCGTTGGCTGGCAGCTTTTCAGCAGCCTATATATACCTTTTTTATACTGAGCTAGCAGGACGCTCAGGCGCACCGACAACAGTTGATATCGTTGTTGCTGTTATCGGTATGCTCCTCCTTTTAGAAGCAACACGCCGAGCACTTGGTCCACCATTAATGGTCGTGGCTGCTGTTTTCCTTACTTACACCTTTGCAGGCCCTTACATGCCTGACGTTATCGCGCACAAAGGGGCAAGCTTGAACAAGGCCATGTCTCACTTGTGGCTAACAACTGAAGGCGTATTTGGAGTTGCGCTAGGTGTTTCTACCTCTTTTGTCTTCTTGTTTGTATTGTTTGGAGCAATGCTGGAACGCGCTGGTGCTGGTGCTTACTTCATTAAAGTTGCCTTCTCGTTACTTGGCCATATGAAAGGTGGTCCAGCTAAAGCGGCCGTTGTTGCATCAGGTTTATCTGGTCTGGTTTCTGGCTCTTCAATCGCAAACGTAGTAACAACTGGCACCTTTACCATTCCACTGATGAAGCGTGTTGGCTTTCCCGGCACAAAAGCGGGTGCGGTAGAGGTAGCGGCTTCAACCAATGGTCAGTTAACACCGCCAATCATGGGTGCAGCAGCATTTTTGATGGTGGAATACGTCGGTATCTCCTACGTTGAGGTGATTAAAGCCGCCCTACTTCCAGCGCTAATCTCTTATATTGCTTTAATTTACATTGTTCACCTTGAAGCGTGTAAAGCAGGCATGACAGGCCTTCCTCGTCGCCACAACCCAACACTAGTACAAAGTCTGCTGTCCTTTACTGGTACAATCTTAGGATTGTGTGTGATCAGCGCATTGGTTTACTACGGAGTGGGTTGGACAAAGGACGTCTTTGGTGATGCCGCGACACCAATTGTTACCGTCGCACTATTAATCGCGTACGTTGGGCTGGTGAAAGTCTCAGCAAATCACGTGCAAGATGGCGCAATTGAGATTGATGCAGAATTAACAGAAGTACCTGATCCTGGCCCAACCGTTAAGTCAGGCTTGCACTACCTACTCCCTATCGTCGTATTAGTTTGGTGTTTGACTGTCGAACGTTTCTCACCTGGCCTTTCGGCATTCTGGGCAACGGTGTTCATGATTTTCATTTTGCTGACTCAACGTCCGTTGATTGCACTGCTGTCAAAGCAAGGTGACATGCTTCAGCAAACCAAAGATGGCTTTGTCGATCTTGCCGAGAGCTTAGTTTCTGGTGCGCGCAATATGATCGGTATCGGCGTTGCAACCGCGGCAGCGGGCACCGTTGTTGGTGTTGTTACACTAACGGGTATCGGCCTAGTGATGACCGACTTCGTCGAGTTTATCTCTGGTGGCAGCATCATTCTTATGCTGCTGTTTACCGCCATCATTAGCTTGGTTCTGGGGATGGGTCTGCCAACAACGGCGAACTACATCGTGGTCTCTACGCTAATGGCGCCGGTTATTGTTACGCTCGGCGCGGCGCATGGCTTGATTATTCCGTTGATAGCGGTGCACTTGTTCGTTTTCTACTTTGGTATTTTGGCCGACGATACCCCACCAGTAGGTCTTGCGGCTTTTGCAGCAGCAGCAATTGCGAAATCAGATCCAATTCGTACCGGTATCCAAGGTTTTACTTACGATATTCGAACCGCTATTTTGCCGTTCATGTTTGTGTTCAATACCCAACTATTGTTAATGGGGATCGACTCTTGGTGGCATTTGGCACTCACGGTCATCTCATCGATCATTGCAATGCTGATATTCTCTGCGGCAACTCAAGGGTGGTGGTTCACGCGTAACAAGTGGTGGGAAACAGTCCTATTATTAGTACTGACATTTTCGTTTTTCCGTCCAGGTTTTTGGTGGGACATGCTGTACCCAGCGAAAGTTCTTTCTCCTGGCGTTGAGGTAGCTCAAATCACGGAAACACTAAATGTAGGAGAATCATTGGAGTTACGTGTTGCCGGTGAAAACCTTGAGGGCGACTACATTGAGAAAACGGTTCGTCTTCCATTCGAAGACAGTGCGACAACAGCAGACGCACGTATTTCATCTATGGGTCTAATGCTGACCGAAAGTGACAACAAAATGATTGTCGATATGGTTGAATTTGGTAGTCCAGCAGAGTCCGCAGGTATCGACTTTGATTGGGAAATCAAGTGGGTTATCCAGGATGCAGACCGTCCGATGAAAGAGTGGGTGTTTGTACCATGCTTAATGATTTTGCTGGTGCTTGCAATGAACCAAAAACGTCGTGCTCGTAAGGAACAATTGAGCGCATAACCGATTTGGCCCCGAGGATAAAGGGGCCTTAATGAGAGACATTGAATGTACAAACAAATTCTTGTTCCGGTTGATCTAAATGACCAAGGCTTTTCAGACCGAGCGGTTGAACTAGCGGTTTGGCAGGCAAAGCAAGCAAATGCTCAAATCCATCTTCTGACGGTACTACCTGGTATTCACATGTCGATGGTTGCCACATACTTTCCGAAAGATGCTGCGGCCAAAATGAAGCAAGACGTGAAGCAGCAACTAAAAACTTTCGCTAATGAGCATATTGCTGAAGATGTGGTTTACCAAGTGCATGTTGCTGAAGGCAAGGCCTACGCGACCATTCTTGATTATGCAGAACGTTTAGGCGCTGATCTCATCATTATGCCAAGTCACAAGCGCTCTAAAATCAATAAAGTAATGCTTGGCTCTGTCGCGAGTAAGGTTGTGGAATATTCTCCAATCAATGTGATGGTCGTAAAACCGCAAGGCTAAGTAAATACAGAAACGAAAAAGGACGCTAACATTAGCGTCCTTTTTATATTAAACAAGTAAGGGTTATGCCATCACTGGGTAATCGGTATAACCTTCTGCTCCACCCAAATAAAAGTGTTCTGGTTTCGCCTCATTAAGAGGTGCATTTTTCTTAAATCGCTCAACTAAATCTGGGTTTGCGATAAAGGGAACGCCAAATGCGACCACATCAACTTTGTTTTCTGCAATTGCTGTTGCCGCTTCTTGTGCACTGTAGCCCACGTTCGCCATTAAGTGACCTTTATAGTTTTCGCGTGCTGGCTTGAGAACATCTGCTTTTTGTACGCCTTTCAGATCCGCACGCATCACGTGCCAATAAGCAAGATCGAAAGAATTAAGTTGCTCTGCTAAGTAACGCACCAAACCAACCGGATCACTGTCTTTCATGTCATTAAATCCATTTAGCGGAGATGTGCGCAGACCGACTCTTCCAGGTCCCCACACCTCAACGACTTCTTTCACTATCTCAAGTAAAAATCGAGCACGATTTTCAACCGAGCCACCGTATTCATCGGTACGTAAATTTGAACCGTCACGAAGGAAGTTATCAATAAGATAACCATTGGCGCCATGTATCTCGACCCCATCAAAGCCGGCTTTCTTGGCGTTTTCTGCACCTTGTTTAAACGCCGCAACAATGGAAGCTATCTCATCCACTTCGAGTGCTCGTGGTACCGTATATGCTTGCTTACCCGAAGGGGTATGAACTAATTCATCACGAATGGCCAATGCGCTCGCCGCTACAGGTGTTTTTCCTTCATTCAGATCAGGATGACAAGCTCGTCCCGCATGCCAAATTTGCAGTACAATCTTACCGCCTCTCTCATGAACCGCATCCGTTACCTTTTTCCAAGCTGCGATTTGCTCTTCGTTGTAAATGCCCGGCTCTGCCATGAAAGCAGACGTACCTTCCATCACCATGGTGCATTCAGCAATGATAAGTCCGGCACTCGCACGTTGAGCGTAGTATTCAACCATAAGGTCATTAGGAATATGGTCTGCGCCAGCACGAGCTCGCGTTAAAGGTGCCATAATGGCACGGTTATCTAATGCTAATTGACCGAGTTCGATAGGAGAAAATAAGTCTACAGAGTTGGACATGTTGTTTACCTCAAATGACAATAACTTGATGGCTAAGGATGAGGTGCCAGACTATAATCAGATTAATATTGAAACAATATGGATAATTGAAAGTGATTGTTCGCAATTTAGAAACAATTGACTTTAGAACGCTTTCTATCTTTGTCACAAGCTGTCGACTACTGAGCTTAACCAAGTGCGCGCTGGAGTTAAACCTACCGAAATCTACTGTTAGTAAAGCCATAACCAAACTCGAACAACACTTTGAAGCCAAACTCCTAGAGCGCACAACCCGAAAGTTAGTGATCACCGAAGCTGGCCAAATGGTTTTAGAGCGTGCTGCAAGCTTAATTGAAGAATTCCACTCAATTGGCCATGACGTACAGGAGATGGAACAACAGATCCAAGGCCGGCTGCGTATTTCCGCGCCACCAGCGTTGGATGCGTACATGGCGGAACACATCTTTTTGCCATTTTTAAAACAATGGCCAAAAGTACAAATTGCGTTAGAAGCATCGAACGATTTTGTTGATCTGTTTTCACACGGCTTTGATATGGCAATTCGAGTCGGTCAGATAGTTGATGATCGATTGATCGCAAAAAAATTAGGCTATACCACTCGAGTCCTGGCTGCTAGCCCTGAGTATTTAGCTGAGTTCGGCGTACCTGAAACGCCAGAAGATCTGACAAAACACAACTGTTTGAGGTATCAATATGTTTCAGAAATAGGGCCTTGGACGCTGATCTCACACGATAATACCGTCAATGTTTCGATAACCAGTAACTTCTCAAGTACAACTGTAGAAGCAATATTAAAAGGCGCACTTAAAGGACTAGGCATAGCGAACTTACCTGTGCAGAACATGACGCAAGAGCTAGAAAGTGGCACCTTAGTCAGAGTGTTGCCGCAATGGCACACTGTACCAATGCCTATTTATTTAGTCTATCGTCCTGGAGCAAACCGCCCACGGCGCGTACAAGCAATGATTGACCATATCATGAGCTTAAGAGCTCAATTTGAATTTGGCCCTCGGCATGGTTTATGTTGCGGGGAAGCATAACCCAGCAACTATCGGGGCACTAGCATGCGGCTCGGATAAATGCCGCAAGCTTCTCACTAGCATGCTGTTCACTCAATGCAGACATATCACCCGCGGCTTCCACTTTACCATCCGCCACAAACACAAAGTGGCTGGCAATCGCTTTGGCATCGCTTAAATGGTGCGTGACCATCAATACGGTTATTCCCCGCTCTGCTGCCAGTTTTTTTACCAAACCTAGCATCTCTTCACGCAACACCGGATCAAGCGCCGAGAACGGCTCATCCAACAGCCACATGGGATGAGGCTGAACAAAACAACGCGCTAAGGCAACACGTTGACGCTGGCCACCAGAAAGATGCTCTGGCAAACGGTCGAGGTACTCTGCAACACCAACTTGCTGCGCGGCTTGTTCAATCTGACGATTTTGGTCCACCGTAAGCTTTAGCCCTGGGTGTAAGCCCAAACCGATGTTGTCACGCACCGATAAGTGAGCAAACAAATTGTGCTCTTGGAACAACATAGAGAACGGACGCAGATAAGGCTCTTTACGAACAATGGACTCACCATCAACACAAATATCACCACGGTCAGGATGGATGAATCCTGCCACCAACGCCAGCAAGGTTGACTTCCCTGCCCCACTTGGTCCCATCAGCGATACAATCTGTCCTTGCTCAATCGTTAAGTCAAAACGAAACAGCTCACGTTGGTAGGTGTACTGCACATCATCCAACACTAACATTACGCTCTCTCCTTCGTTTTCAATACTTTCTCAATCAAGGCAAAACAGCCCACACTCAACAACAATAGGGTCACCGATACCACCGCAGCTGCGTCCATCTGATAACTGCCAAGCAACTGGAACAAATACAGAGGTAAGGTACGAAACTCTTGTCCACCAAACAGTGCGATGGCACTTAAATCCCCTATTGCAAACATAAAGCTGATCGCAAAGGCATGTGCAAACGGCTTGCGTAGCGCCTGCCACTCCACCACTTTAAATCGTTGCCAGCCACGCATGCCTAAGCTGGCACATACATACTGATACTGTTGCTCAATGTGCAGCATCGGTTGCGCTAGCGTTTTGATCACGTAAGGCAAAGCCATCAAACCGTTCACCAAAATCACGACAAAAAATGCCAAGCTAAAAACATCGGTAAATGCGCGCAGTAGTAAGAATAAACCGGTGCTAATCACCAGACCTGGAGTCACCAAAATAATGGTGCCGATTAACTCTATCTGATCGGCTCGCGTGTTTTTGTACTGCAACCGCCAACGGCGACTGGTCAATAGTATGGACACCCCTGCAGCGACCGCAAGCGCGCTAGCGACACAGGCGACTTTGAGAGAGTTCAATAGCGCAGACCAAAAACGCTCATCGGTTAATACTGTCCAAACTTGTTGGTTGATGCCACTCAGTAACACCATCAATAACGGCGGTATTACCAGTAAAAAGGCACCTATGATCCAAAAGCTATCCCAAGCTTTTGACCACCCATGATCCTTCGTTAAATATTGCTGTACCGATGTGCTTCCAGCACTGATAGAAACAGGCCTTGTTAACTTCTGCACTCCAATAGCAAGCAGTCCACATAACAGCATCTGCCACAGCGCCAATAACGCCCCAGCTTGTAAATCAAAATCAAACTTAATCGCTTGGTAAATGGCCAATTCAATGGTGGTGGATTTTGGCCCGCCCCCCAACGCCATTACAGTGGCAAAACTGGTAAAGCACAACATAAACACCAACCCACAAACGTGGGGAAGCTGCTGCCTTAAACGCGGCCATTCTACCCAGCGAAACTTATCCCAATGGCTCATCCCAAGATGCGCGCAAAGCTTATGCTGCTCGGCAGGAATAGACTCCAAGGCTTGCAGAAGCAATCGTGCCGCGTAAGGTAAATTAAAGAACACATGGGCGAGTAAAATGCCGTTCAAACCGTAAATAGAGAATGGCAGTTTAGTGTCGAAACTTTGCAACCACTGCGCCAACAAACCACTGTTGCCATAAATCGCTAACAGCCCAAAAACACCAACCAAAACCGGCAAAACCAGTGTCGATGCAAACAGCTTAAGCAGTAATGATTTACCAATAAATTGGCGACGCGAAAGTGCGTGCGCTACTGGAATGGCAAAGCCAACACTGAGCAATGTGGAAAGAAACGCTTGGTAGAAACTGAACTTGGTGACATGTTGATAGTACGGGTCGCCCCATACCACAGACACATCAAGTGAAGGGGCTTGAACAATCAAAGCACCTAGGGCAGAAATAACAAAGGTCGCGATGATCATCGCGACCCCTAAACCTATTTTTGGAACAGAATTCAAAGGTAAAACCTATCTCATTCAGATGAGGATGGAAACGTCAGCTAAAACGTCAATGCGCTTTGCCATTCGCGAATCCAAGACTTACGCATTTTTGCCACTTCATCAGCACTAAAGCTCAACGACTTGCTTGGAACACTCAAAGTTTCAAAACCTTTAGGTAACTCAACGTCAGTGACTGGGTACATCCAGTTACCCGTTGGCATCGCCGATTGGAACTCATCACTTAAAATGAAACTCATAAATTGATCAGCAAGTTCTGAATTTTTTGCCCCTTTCACTTTGGCGGCTACTTCAACTTGCATGTAGTGGCCTTCAGCAAAATTCGCCGTAGCAAACTTCGAATCGTTTTCCGCAATTAAGTGGTACGCAGGTGAAGTGGTGTAAGAAAGCACTAAATCGGACTCACCATTGAGGAACATAGAATACGCCTCAGACCAACCTTTCGTGACCGTTACGGTTTTGCTCGCTAGCTTCTGCCACGCTTGCGTCACATCGTCGCCATAAATAGATTTCATCCATAGCATTAAGCCTTGGCCCGGCGTTGAAGTCCGCGGATCTTGGTAAATCACTTTCAGATCGTCGCGCGTTTCCACCAGCTCTTTCATGCTTTTCGGCGGATTAGCCAGTTTCTCTTTGTTGTACACAAACGCGAAGTAGCCGTAATCGTACGGTACAAACGTCGTGTCACTCCAACCGTTTGGTAACACTGTGTTAGCCGTATCCACATTGTGCTCGGCAAGCAGACCGGTTTTCTTCGCTTCTGCCATCAGATTGTTATCCAAACCTAACACGATGTCGGCTTTGCTATTACCGCCTTCAAGACGAAGACGATTCAGGATCGACACACCATCGTCTAATGCCACGAAGTTAACGTCACAGCCACATTTTGCTTCAAAAGCTTGCTCGATTTTAGGACCCGGCCCCCAATCTGAGGCAAAAGAGTCGTAGGTATAGATGGTTAATGTGTTTTCAGCGGCAAACGCTGAAGTAGAGGTGATTGCAGCTAAGGCAATCAGATTTAGAGTGGTTTTCACTGCTCGCTCTCCATGAGTATTTCAGAGAAATAAGTTGAGCGGCACAGGGTTTGAGGCGGCTATTAAGGATTTCCAATATCCAGACTCAATTCCTACGCCAGCATTATCTGGTTCAGGTAATACGGGTCCCTAGTAAAGCACTTAGGTCTCAGCGCCCAAATGCATTGATTGACTCAATGCAAAATGGGTTTGCTCCCCGATGAGTTGGATGGATTGTAAAGGTATTTGAGTGGTTACACAATCAGCTCACGAGCGCTGGTCATAGCCCCAACGAGGCACCAAACCTTGCTCAATACCTAAGTGGTCGAGAATTCTCGCCACCATAAAATCCACTAAGTCTTCAATGCTCTTTGGCTGATGGTAGAAGCCCGGGGCCGCTGGCATGATGGTGACGCCCATTTGCGATAGCTTGTGCATGTTCTCCAGATGTAGCGTTGAAAATGGCGTTTCACGAACCACGAGCAACAGCTGCCCGCGCTCTTTCATTACTACATCAGCGGCCCGTTCGATCAAGTTGTCCGACATACCGTGTGCTATGGCCGCAACGCTTCCCGCAGAGCATGGGCAAACCACCATTTGCTTGGGTGCAGCAGAACCAGACGCAACCGGCGAGAACCAATCGTCTTTACCGCAAACGGTGATGTTATTTGGATTGCAGTTCAGGTGCTCTACTAATGCTTGCTGCGCCGCTTCTGGGCCACTTGGCAGCTTAAGATTATGCTCGGTTGCCATCACAACACGAGCTGCCGAAGAAATCAGAACGTAGACATGATAATCCGCCGCAACCAAGCATTCTAAAAGACGAAGGCCGTAGGGAGCACCAGAAGCCCCCGTTAATGCCAACGTGATGGCTTTTTTGTGAGAGGGTTGTGTTTTGTTTTGCATATCAATCAGGCTTTTTGTTTTAACTGCTCAAGAAGTTTTCCGTGAATACCACCGAAGCCACCATTACTCATGACTAGAATTTGGTCACCTGCTCGCGCACGTTCGACGATCTTGGCTACAAAGTTATCTATATCCGCATCGACAAACGCTGGCTGTTTGCATTGGTCGGCAATGTCTTGCACAGACCACTCGATATTATCTGGCTGGAACAAGAAGACTTCATCTGCACTGTGTAGTGACTCTGCAAGTGTATTTTTGTGTACGCCACGCTTCATGGTGGCAGAACGCGGCTCTAACACAGCTAGGATGCGTTTTTCACCTACCTTGTTACGCAAACCACCGACAGTAAGTTCAATTGCCGTTGGGTGATGCGCAAAATCATCGTAAACCGTCACACCTTGTTCTTCACCTTTCAGCTCTAAACGGCGCTTGGTATTGATGAAACGCCCTAATGCTTGGCAAGCAAGATCCGGAGTGACTCCAACATGTCGTGCAGCAGCGATTGCCATCAGCGCATTATCCACATTGTGGTCACCCACCAAATTCCATTCGACGGTACCAACCTTCTCGCCTTGCAACGCAACGTCAAATTTTGAGCCATCAAGCACTAATTTGTGCGCTTGCCAGTCACCATTCTCACCAGAGAACTGTTTTTCAGTCCAGCAGCCACGCTCTAATACATCCGCTAACGCCTGATCTTTTCTCGGCGCTAAGATCAATCCATTGCCCGGTACAGTTCGCACTAAATGATGGAATTGGCGCTTGATCGCTTCTAGATCATCGAAGATATCAGCATGATCAAACTCAAGATTGTTCATGATTAAAGTGCGAGGATGGTAATGCACAAACTTAGAACGCTTATCGAAAAAAGCACTGTCATATTCGTCCGCTTCAACGACAAAAAACATACTTTCACCCAAACGAGCAGACACTCCGAAGTTACCGAGTACCCCACCGACTAAGAAACCCGGTTGATAACCACAATCTTCAAGTATCCAAGCAAGCATGCTCGACGTGGTCGTTTTCCCATGTGTACCCGATACCGCCAATACCCAACGATCATGCAGCAAAAACTCGTTGAGCCACTGCGGGCCAGAGGTGTAACGCATGTTAGTGTTGAGCACATGCTCGACACAAGGGTTGCCACGGCTCATCGCATTACCAATCACCACAAGATCTGGTTGAGGGTCGAGTTGAGACGGGTCAAAGCCTTCAATAATTTCAATACCTTGAGACTCAAGCAGTGTGCTCATTGGCGGATAAACGTTGGCATCAGAACCAGTGACTTTATGTCCTAATTGGCGCGCTAGAATCGCTGCGCCGCCCATAAATGTGCCACAGATACCCAAGATATGAATGTGCATAAACTAAACCTTGTAATGCGTTTTTTAATGCTTTCATTATCGCGATTACCGCCTGAAAAGCGAGTGACTTTAGCCTTCTTCTTGCAGTCCCTTTCACAAATATGACAAGGTTGAACACAGACTGTACAACCTCTTGCTTACTGATGAATCCCTCAAACAAGTCTACAAATAAATTGAGATCTCAAACAGTTACTTCATTACCATTAAAAAGATCTGCGACTTAAACTTACATCCAGCGCAATCGTTTAACATCCATAAAGAGATGCTCACTTGCGCACTACCCCCAATGAAATGAAAATGTAAGGATTAACCATGTCAGGACTGCGCACCCTAGGCGAGTTCATTGTCGAAAAACAAGCGGATTTCCCCCACGCTAGCGGTGATCTATCATCCCTTTTAGCCTCCATTCGTTTAGCTGCAAAAATCGTTAACCGCGAAATCAACGCAGCGGGTCTCGGTGATATCACTGGTGCTGTAGGCACGGAAAATGTCCAAGGTGAAGATCAGCAAAAGCTCGATGTTTACGCGAACGATAAGTTTAAAGCCGCGCTTGAAGCTCGTGATCAAGTGTGTGGCGTTGCCAGTGAAGAAGAAGACGAAGCAGTTGCGTTCAATAAAGAACTCAACCAAAACGCCAAATATGTAGTACTGATGGACCCACTTGATGGTTCTTCTAACATCGATGTGAACGTCTCTGTTGGTACTATCTTCTCGATTTACCGTCGTGTTTCTCCAATCGGTACTCCACCAACTGAAGAAGACTTCCTACAACCTGGTCACAAACAAGTGGCTGCGGGCTACGTAATTTACGGCTCCTCCACCATGTTGGTATACACAACTGGTAACGGCGTAAACGGCTTTACTTACGACCCATCTATCGGCAGCTTCTGTCTTTCTCATGAAAACATGATGATTCCTGATGATGGTAAGATCTACTCCATCAACGAAGGTAATTACATTCGTTTCCCTCAAGGGGTGAAGAAGTACATCAAGTACTGCCAAGAAAACGTGCCAGAAGACGGTCGCCCATACACTTCTCGCTACATTGGCTCGCTGGTTGCTGATTTCCACCGCAACCTACTGAAAGGTGGTATCTACCTTTACCCAAGCACACAAAGCCACCCACAAGGCAAGCTACGCCTGCTTTACGAATGTAACCCTATGGCATTCCTCATTGAGCAAGCTGGCGGCATTGCATCGGACGGCGTGAATCGCATTATGGACATCAAGCCTACTGAGTTGCACCAGCGTGTACCTTTCTTTGTGGGTTCGAAGAACATGGTTCGCAAAGTTGAAGAGTTCCTTGAACTGCACCGCGACGAAGAATAATTTCAGACCTTTGTCCAACGCGGCAGGTGTTTACCTGCCGCGTTTTTGTCGCTAAAGTGAAACGCGAATTTATCATCAGATGAAGCCGCTTTTGTGTGACTCATCGTTAATGAAAAGGAATATTCTAATGAGCTTAAACCATGTACCAGCAGGCAAGTCGCTGCCTGAAGATATCTATGTCGTGATCGAAATTCCTGCAAATGCAGATCCAATCAAGTACGAAGTAGATAAAGACTCTGGTGCTGTATTTGTCGACCGTTTCATGTCTGCACCAATGTTCTACCCATGCAACTATGGCTATGTGAACAATACCCTGTCTCTTGATGGCGACCCAGTCGACGTATTGGTACCAACACCATACCCACTCATGCCAGGTTCAGTCATTCGCTGCCGTCCTGTTGGCGTTTTGAAGATGACAGATGAATCGGGTGAAGATGCAAAAGTGTTTGCGGTTCCCCACTCAAAAATCTCGAAAGAGTACGAGCACATCCAAGATGTGGACGATATCCCAGAACTACTGAAAGCGCAGATCACGCAATTCTTTGAGCGTTACAAAGAGCTTGAAGCAGGCAAATGGGTGAAAGTGGATGGTTGGGCAGATGTTGCTGCCGCTAAAGCTGAGATCCTAGAATCTTACGAGCGCGCTCAGAAAAAATAAACATCACTGCTGATACAAAATTAAAAAGAGCTGCTCTAGGGCAGCTCTTTTGCTTTCATCTTACCTGTGTCAACTAGATAGGTGCGCCTGCTGAAGACATTCGTCCAGCGTCGTAGTCATGTTGAAAGAAGGGGTCAACATCATCACAAATGCCAAAATACGGACGCCCGATAACACCGAGCATATAAGCACTTTGCTCACAATACTCTTGTTTGCCTTGCTGGTAACCCGCTTGATAAGCCATTATCAGTTCTGGCGTCGCATGGTTAACATCATCCAGCTTCGCAATTCGCTCCTCAGATAACTCCCGTAATCCATCTAAAGCTGACTGCTTACCAAACACTTGCCAATCGGTCACATTATTCGAAGTCGGTAGTGTTGTTTGTGCGCATGCAGCAAGAAGCAACGCCATTACTCCAATTACGAATGTTTTCATCGTGACTCCTTAGTGTTTAGCTCGTTGCTATTGATAATGTAAGTATAGCTCACACCTTTTGACACCAATCGCCGGAAGCGATTTCTTCGGTTAACTGCTCAGTATCTTGATATAAGTAGATCCAAGCTTGGCCAAAAGGCGTAACGATGCTCTCTCGGCGATATTCCACTGGCACATCTTCTAACCTATCTAGCTCAGATAAGGTTTCACTGTCAATCAGGTACACTTCACCTTGAATCGAGCGTTGCCCATCAGACAACGCTGGATAAGGGCCTAAGTCATACATTGCAAATTGAGCATCCGTTTCATGTAAACCAAGAAACTGCGCCGAGCGCAAATACTGATGGTTGTACTCTCCCTTGCGTAACGTGCCGTAGACAAAAATCAAATGCTGCATAACCACTCCTTAGTCATGACTGTGTATGCTTAGGTTAAAGCACTTTAATCGAACTCAAACTGATAGAGTAGGTCAACGGCGCTATCTACACCAGATACCGCTTCTAAATACAAGTCTTGCATCAATCGGTAACGCACAGTGAACTCACCTAGGGAGTTAAAGATGCCGACACCATATTTCACCTGCAAACCTGGCAGAATATAACCACTCACCGTCACTTGCGAGTCATCGCCCGACCCAGCAGTGTCCAGCTGTAAATCCTGTACGCCAAAGGCTTCACCGATTTCACCAACCACACGACCACTCTTCGCCAAGCTTAAACCAATTAAGGTAGTTGTCATTGCATTACCACCGGCTTCACCATCAATATCTTGACCACGAAGTAGATAAGAAAGTGCATTGGCTTGGTTCATCGCGGGCTCTGAGAAAATTTCTATACTCGGATCAGATGCTGGGCCTGACACTTGTACCCCCGCAATGACATCATCTTGGGTATTGTCTGGATTACGAATCGCTTTGATAGACAAGTAAGGTTGATCTGGTGGACCATTCATCAGAATCTTACCTTCTTTAATCAATAAGTCCTGACCAAACGAACGATAAGAACCGTCGACAACATTCACTTCACCAACGATGAAAGGACCTTTGTCTTTTTGTGTCACGTTTAGGTTCCCTTTCAACCCACCTTTTAAACCAAAAGCGGCAAGTTGGAAGTCATCACCAATTTTAATGTTGATGTTCGTTTCCACATCAAACGGCATCGCAGCCACATCGTCCACTGGCTGCAAGTTTTTATCGAGAATAACGGTATCACTCGATACGCCTACCGCACTTGGTGGAAGCTCTTCGACGACAATTCTGCCCCATGGCAAATTAATATCACCCTCAATTTTCGCAAGCTGAGGGGTCACATCTATTGTCATGTCAGGCTCCACTTTGATTTTTACCATTGGGGGCAAATCAACATTGAGCTCTTTAGCAAATACACGCGCTTTAGTGCGCCAGTTCTGTAAGTCCTGCCAGTCGGCATCACCGGTAACGTTCAACTCACCATCCGGGGTTAAAATTCCGGCATCCAAGTCCGCTTGATGGCCTTTAAAGTTGATGACGACCTGCCCTGAGTTTATATCTATCGGTGTGACTTCACCCTGTAGCTTCATTTGGTCAATCAAGAACTGACCATTCACCTTCGGATGCATGACGTCACCTGATATCGCTAGGTCAGTATTCATGTTTGCTTTAAACAAGCTGTACTCACCAATCAACGGTGCCAAGAAATCCAAGTGGAACGTAGAGAGTGAAACCTTACCATCAATAGTGGGCTTTTCAGACGAGACATTCAGTAAAGAAACCTTACCAGACAAGTCACCGTTATCTTTCACATCAAATAGCCACTCGGCATCAAGCTTGTCTTTCGCTAATGCTGCTTTAAAGTTGAAGCTTTCCCAAGCGACTTTAATTGGCTGTTCAAGCGCTTGTTCAACTTGGCCTTTTGGCATATTGACACTTAAGGTTACTTCAGGCTTTTTCTCTGGTGCCCATTTAGCAAAAGCCTGTGCATTAACCGAGCCTTGCAGCTTGGTTTCTGGCGGCAGGAATTGTTTGATTTGGTCAAAATCAAAATCATTGATGGCTAACTTCGCCTGGCCACTCTTACCGACACTAATGTCTTCGGTTAGACATACGCTCGACTCAGCTTGCAACCAACAATGCGCTTGAACGTTCGCGATCTGTTTGTCGATATTGACCTTCACCGCGGTCGATTTTTGCAACGCCCACGGGCCTTGTTGCGAGCTCAGCGTCAAGCGGCGCAGCGCCCCATCCCAAATCATTTCTGGTTTCTGCTGGAATGTCCCTTCAATTTCTAAACTGGTCGACACCAGGTCAGACACTACATCGAGCGTAAGTTGATGCAGTTTTTCATCCCCAGAGACTTCAAGGTCAGCACTATCAACTTTTATGTCGTCATAGGTAATGTTGTTCGCAATTAGGCTTATGTTCGCTTTTGGTGCTGGCAGAGGCTTCACATCACCCTTTAAGGTGATCGTTTCTACGTTCGCCTGTTGCTGCCAGTTTATCTGATTTAAAGCGAGATCAAGATTGATGTCTGGTTCTTTCAAGCTACCACGTAGTGCTACTTTACCTTGCATTTTACCTGCAAGATCGGGAACACTTTTTGCAAAATCAGGGAAGTTAACCTCAACATCCATCAGAATTTGCTTATCGATCTTACCCTTTGCACTCAGTTGGTTCGGGCCATGAGAAAGCGCTAAACCCTGAGTGGTAAGTTGGATGTCTTCGCCTTTGCCGTTCTTATCTGACGCTTCAAGTTGCCCTTCAACATTCAGCGGATAACCTCGCAAAATGCCGTCAATGTCTAACTTAGGCAAACTGACTTGCCAACCGCCTTGTTCTGTTAACGACCCCGAAGTCGAAAGATTACCGCTGATATCCCCTTCGGCTTCTTTCCACTGCAATCCTGGTTGAATGTTCTTCAGGTTTAAGTCAGCTTGCCAGTTGATTGGCGCGGCCCAATTGGCCATGACTTTCCCAGAGAGTTCGCCCCCTAAGGTTTTCACTACAAGGCTTTCGAGGTCAATTTGCTCTAACGTACCTTTGCCGTTTAGTGCGACATCAACGGCGGGAATATCTTTGCCCGAAGCTTTGGTTTCTAATGCGACTTCGTAGCCATCAAGTGAGCCTTTTGCCGCCAAGCTTGGTACAGAAACCTGGTAATCGCTTTGTCCAAATAGCGGCCATTGCGCCTGTACATTTTTAATCGCGACATCAAACGGTAACTGCGTTTTAAGCGGTTGAATATCACCTTTGATCTCCGCTTGTACAAGCTCAGAAAGCGTAGCATTTAGTGACAAATCACCAACCGAACCCGAGACCGAAAGCGACAGTTTTTGTCCCTTCGCATCTGCTTGCTTTACTAACGCGTCCAATTGCGCTTTGATAGGGTAATCAGAAGAAAGCGTCACTTGTGTGCTCAACTTGCCTTCCACTTCTGGCATGTCGAGCTCTAACGTTTTGACATCAACACGTTCACCGCCTGCTCTTGCAACCAAACCAAGATGATTGACGATCACTGGCGTTTCTCCCGCCAGTTTGAAATTGTGAATATCAAGACGGCGCGCTTCCACCGTCAGTGGAATCCATACTTCGGGTAACACAATATCTTGCGGCGTAGCATCGGCTTCTTTCGGCTCTTCAACAACCGCTTCTGGGGCCGCTTCACTTGGTGCGAGCGCAACATTAATGTCTTTCAATGCTGTTGGTGCGATCACCAAACGATCGCCTTGCATCGACAAAGCGGTCGAGAACATTTGCCAATCAATTTGATTGCCCAGCACATTGACATTGATGTCATTAAAGCTGACTTTATTAACAAAAATTGGCACTGGCGTACTGATAGAACGCAGTGGTGGTGTTTCCTCTTGCTCCTCGCTTGCTGGCGGTAGCTCTGGCATCTTAAAGTCAAGCCCCTGCAGTCTTAACTCATCGACACAGACCTTAGGGTCAAAGAAACAGCGGAAGTTCACTGCCAAAGCTAAACGCTCGACTTTGGCGTCGATATTCAAAGACTCATCGACAAAACTGACGTTATGCAGTTCGAAGCGAGGAAACAATGAACCCTGCACTTTTTCAATCTGCAATTGTGGTAATGCTTTTTCAGCTCCCCACAAGGCAAATTTGAGGCCTGGGTGGGTAAACAAAACTGTCGCGACAATAATGATGAGCAACAGCAATAGACCAATCAAACTGAGCGACAGCCATTTGGTCCACTTAAACATCATTTTGATCATAGCTCAGGCCCCAATGAGAAGTGGATACGAAACTCTCGTTCTGGTTTTGCATCCAACCCCCATGCAAAATCAAAACTAACAGGGCCCACCGGAGACGCCCAGCGGATACCAACACCTGCGCCTGATTTCCAATCTGGTGTTTCATTAAACGCATCACCAATATCGTAAAACGTTGCAGCCCACCAGTTTCCATAAACACGATATTGGTATTCTAATGTACTGCTAACAATGTATTTACCACCCGTCAAAGCACCACTCTCATCCACAGGTGAAATAGATTCATAGCCGTAACCACGAATATTATTGTCACCACCAGCGAAGAAACGCAGCGACGGTGATAGTTTTTCAAGTTCATCGGTAATATTCGCACCACCTTCTAAGCGGAACAAACCACGATGATTCTCTCCAATACCACGAATCCAAGAAGTCGAGCCAATTAAGCGGAGCACTCTAGTTTCAGAAAGCATAGCGGTATCACCATACTCAATAGTGATGCTTTGCTTGTCTCCCCACATTGGCATATTGCCCCCTCGAACCCTAGTCCGAGAAAATGTCGCACCTGGAAGTACGAAGTTGAATTCATCATCTTGTAAACCTTGCGTAAAGCTCTCGTACAAATGACGAACATAAACGGTATTATGCCAACCACCGTCTGCTAACCAATGACGTTCCACTGCAAGGTTAGACTCGATACTCTGTGTGTCACGGTTGTCTAGGTTTTTAAGCCCATATTGAACTTGATAATAATCGTTAGCGACATCTTCTAAAGGAATTTTGTAAGAAGCAGTCACGGTTTGCTCTGGCTTAGATAGGGATAAAGCAGTGTTGAAACTGTGTCCTCGGGAGCTCACCCAAGGTTTCTTCCACTTCAACGTTCCTCGAACGCCGACATCCGTTGAGTAACCAATACCCGTCTCGATCTGATTCTTCGAAGCAGGAGATAAAGACACTTTAATTGGCAAGTCTCGGCCATCATCAAGCCTATCCAATTCAGGCTCAACAAAAACTGAGGAAAACCACTCCGTATTTGATAGCTTCTGGTTAAACTCGCCCAGCTTCGAAACGTTGTATGGGTCCCCTTCTTTAAAAGGTTGTAGTGATGCGACACGGTCTTCCCAGATGTGGTTGCCAATAAAAGAAACGTCGCCAAAATTGAAACGTATTCCACTGCTGTAGTGCAAACGGACATTAGCTTCGTTCAGATCAGGGATAACCTCTAATCGACTTAGCGTAAACTCACCATTGAAGTAACCACGCTGAAGCGCCAAGTTACGAATGCCTGACTTAAGGGTGTCGTATTGGCCTTGATTCAAAACTTGGCCAACTTTGAGCGGAGAGCGCTCAATAAGTTTTGCAAACTCTTCATCGTCCTTGGCCTCTCCAGTGATGACCACATCCATGACTTTCACTTTCACTGGCAAGCCCGGCTTGATGAGCACAATTAACTCATCATTCGCTTCAGGAATAGAGTATGAAATTTTTGCATGATAATACCCAAGCGCGTTAAGCGCTTCAGTGATACTTTGATCTAATCTCGCTTGAAAACGCAGAGAAGTGGAGTAATCCTTCTCTGGAATAGATGATAGATACGCACTGACATTCTCTTCTAAAGCGCCATCAATGCCTTTCAAAGTCAAAGAAACATCGGCATAGGCACCATGAGAAAAGGCAAACAGGCCAACAATGGTGGGGAGAGCTTTTTTTATCATGCTTTTATGGCTGAATGAGGTTAAGTAAACGTAAATAATGATAACGCCAATTAGATTCTAAGTCTGTAATATTAATAGGTTTAACGCGGTCTATGTCATCACAGCATCAGATACAGACGAAATGAAAAAGTTCGCAAATTTAAGACACGTATTGAAGGACAAATACCATGCTCAACAAACAAACATTGATCAGTATAGAAGATGCCTTGCCAGGTAGAGATCAACCAATGCAGATTGACGATCATCATTTTGTAAATAAATCTAACCTAAAGGCGCCTCTGACGTCACACCAACAACAGATTTTGCTCGGAATGGGCTGTTTTTGGGGCGCTGAGCGCGTATTTTGGCAACTCGACGGCGTTGTATCTACTTCGGTCGGTTACGCTGGGGGGTACACACCCAATCCCACCTATGAAGAAGTCTGTACGGGTAAAACGGGTCATACAGAAGTCGTTCGAGTCGTTTTCGATGAACGCGTCATCTCATTAGAAAAGCTACTGGCTGTTTTTTGGGAAAAACACGACCCAACTCAGGGAATGCGTCAAGGTAACGACTTAGGTACTCAATATCGTTCTGCAATTTACACTTATTCGACGGAGCAACTCGAGAGCGCAGAGAAATCGAAACTCTTGTATCAACAAGCACTGCAAGAAGAGCAACGCGCGAACATCACCACCGAAATACAACCAGCAGGTCCGTATTACTTTGCGGAAACCTACCACCAGCAATATTTGGCGAAAAACCCTGATGGTTACTGTGGCATCGGAGGAACGGGAGTTTGCTTCCCACCAAGCCTCCAAGGATAAACCTAACCAGCAACAAAAAGAGCGACCGATATGGTCGCTCTTTTCTAAATCTAAGTGGGTACCAAGCTAACTAAGCCGATAATGATGCTATCACTTGGTTGACTTCTTTAAAGATGGTGAGCCTTTTATGATCGTTGACGTCAGGTAGTAACACTTTGCCATTGTCGAACTGAAAACAACCAACCCCGACAATAAAAAACTGACCTTTGAACAACGTTTTAACAAAACGGGCCACTTGTAATGGTCGATATACAGCAAACTCACGTAGCATAACTCACCTCAATTCCTTTGAGAAAACACGGATTGCTTATTTTTCCTCTGCAATCTTAATGCGCAATTTGCGACGGAACTCATTTTAGCAAATTCTAAATATAACGCAAGATTACACCACTCCATACGTTAAATAAATGTTATAAACGGTCCTACAAATTTCTAAGATCTGGATATATACTGGAAGCTTCCAAACCTCGTACGGAATATAACAATATGAAAACTAAGACTCTCCTACCTCTACTACTGGCCTTAACGCCAAGCTTGACCTTTGCACACAACTTGTCAGTAGGAAAAAGCGTTCCTCCTGTCAATGTTGCCGCTTACGGCGAGATTGTTTTACAAGGCGAAGGCGTTGCATACCAACCCTGGGCAACTCAACATATGCAAGGCAAAGTTCGTGTTATTCAAGCCATCGCAGGCCGTAGCAGTTCAAAAGAGATGAATGCCCCTTTAATGTCGGCAATAACAGCGGCAAATTTTCCACAAGAAAGCTACCAGACGACGACTATCATCAACCAAGATGATGCAATTTGGGGGACAGGCTCTTTCGTGAAGTCTTCAGCTCAAGACAGCAAAAAAGAGTTTCCTTGGTCATCCATGGTTCTTGATGAAAGTGGCGTAGTTGCTAATACTTGGGACCTGAAAGAAGAAAGCTCGGCCATTATTGTTCAAGACAAAACGGGCAAAATTCTGTTCGTCAAAGAGGGCGCACTTGAGCAAGATGAGATAACAAAAGTCATTGAGCTTATTAAACAGAACATCTAGCTTCATTGAATGGCTCCTTGCTCTTGCTGTAAGGAGCTATATGAATTTGATTAGAAGCATGGGCAGTGATAACTCTGCTCTTTATAAGTGCGACACTTCCATCAGAGAGTATTACCAATATTTTTCGGCACGTATGTGTGGAGTTAAATTTTTCTGCTAGCCAACAAAAGAGTGAACTTTTATTCATTATGGGTGTTATATTATAACAGTCGGTAAGAGGAGCTCAGATGTACCACCACCAGCAAAAAACACTAAGATATTGGTATCGCACTGCTTTATTTTTCAGTGTTGCGTTGCTGATCGCTTGGAACTTTGCGGTTGTACTTCATCAAGTCGATCTGACGCCCGACCATCATACCCATCATCATTGCCAATTATTTTCTGGTGTTCAGCACGGTATAGCAAAGGTACAACCTACCCTCTCTACACCGACTTTTACGCGCGCCCAGCATCATCATGTTTTTTTGCATCTCGTGTACGGCGAAGAAGTTCTTGGCGCTGCTCGTGCCCCTCCTTATTTTGCTTAATTTCCAAACTATTCCACACTCAAAATTATTGAGTTCATTTCCGCACCTAGTGTGTCAGGAACAATAACTTAGTGAAACTCGAATCTGAGCAATACCGCCTTTGGTTAATGCCAGTAAAATTAGGAAAAATACAATGTCATCAAAACACGTTTTAGCCCTTGCTATTGGCCTCACTTTATCAACAGCAGCGAATGCAAACGAATACCGCCAGCATGGTGCTCATGTGCATGGTCACGTCGAGTTTAATATCGCCCAAGATGGCAAAGATCTGTTAGTAGAGATTACAGCTCCTGGAGCTGATGTTGTGGGTTTCGAACATGCTCCAGAAAACGCGCAACAAGAGCAAGCGCTTAAACAAGCCGTCGCTACACTCGAAGACAGCAACGCATTGTTCGCTATTAACTCACAAGCTGATTGTAATATTGAAGAAGCTTACGTGAGCCACAACCTAAGCGAAACTCATGAGGAACATGATCATAGTGAGCACGACCATGATGACCATGCACATCACGATCATGAAGGGCACGAACACCATGATCACAATGAACATCATGATAAACATGACCACCATGACGCTCATGATGAGGCGCACGATCATGGCGGTCACGGTGAATTTTCGGTGCAATATCGCTTCAGTTGCGAACAAGTTAATCAGCTTAGCCAAATCCAAACCGATTGGTTTAACCAATTCCCAACTACAGAGTCCATCAGCGTCAATATATTCACTGATACCATGCAATCAGCAATTAAATTAAGCAAAGATAACACCCAAATCGTAATCAAATAACACGAGTGGCGTGTAAGTACCCACTTACACGCCACAGCTTTGGTGATTTAATATGACTGAAACCACACCAAATGTTGTCGAGCTAGAAGATGCCCAATTTTTCTGGCCCGGTTCAACCAACCCAACCATCCACATCCCCAAATTACACATTACACAAGGCGAGCATGTGTTTATCAAAGGTCCAAGTGGCTGCGGTAAATCGACCTTGCTCGCTTTGTTGACGGGGATTAACACATTAACTTCAGGCTCTCTATCTGTACTCGATACTGACCTTGCTAGTTTAAGTGCCAGTCAGAGAGACCGCTTTCGCGCCAATCATATTGGCTACATCTTTCAACAGTTCAATTTATTGCCGTACCTTAACGTACTTGAAAACGTATTATTGCCATGTCAGTTCAGTAAAATACGACGTGACCGTGCCCATTTAGGTGCCTCATCTCAAACGTTAAATGAACAGGCTCAGGCCCTACTAGAACGACTGCACTTGCCAAACGAGCTTCATACACGCCCTGTCTCTGAATTGAGTATTGGTCAACAACAACGTGTGGCTGCGGCTCGAGCTCTGATAGGACATCCAGAGTTAGTGATCGCTGACGAACCAACCTCAGCTTTAGACTATGACAATCGTAAGGCATTTATTGAGCTCCTCATGGAGCAAGCGAATCAAGCCAATGCCACACTGGTATTCGTTAGCCACGACCCAACACTCGAACCCTTATTCGATCGCACGCTCAATCTACCCGACATTAATCAAGTATCTAGCCTAGGAGCCATATCATGAGTGCTGTTGTAAAGCTCGCCTGGAAGAGCTTGATGAACCGCAAAGCGACGGCAATTCTAACCATCATGACCGTTGCGATTTCAGTGGTACTCCTCTTGGGCGTCGAGCGTATCCGAACTCAAGCCAAGGATAGCTTCGCCAATACAATTTCAGGCACAGACCTCATTATTGGTGGACGTTCTGGGCAAGTGAACCTATTGCTCTATTCTGTGTTTCGTATTGGTAATGCGACCAACAACATCGATTGGAAAAGCTACCAAGAGTTTGCCAATCATCGTTCAGTCGATTGGGCTATTCCAATCTCGCTTGGCGACTCGCATAAAGGCTTCCGAGTTATGGGAACCAATCACAGTTACTTTGAGCATTACAAGTTTGGAAGTAAGCAACCACTAACATTCAGCAAGGGTAGAGAATTCAATGGTTTATTTGAAACCGTGCTAGGCTCTGATGTCGCTAAACAACTTGGTTATGATATCGGTAGCGAAATCATCATTGCCCACGGCATTAGCGACGTTGGCTTTAGCCGTCATGACAATCTGCCATTTAAAGTTGTCGGTATCCTTGCACCTACAGGAACACCAGTCGACAAAACTGTCCATGTATCATTGGAAGCCATCGAAGCCATTCACGTCGGATGGGAAAGTGGTGCGCGTTTGGGCCCGACACCCAAGGCACAAGATCTCAAAAACAGAGACTTTCAGCCCAAACAAATTACCGCTATGCTCGTTGGTTTGAAATCTCGTATTCAAACTTTCGCCCTGCAAAGACAAATTAACACCTACCCCAAAGAGCCGCTTAGCGCCATTATGCCCGGCGTTGCGTTGCATGAGTTATGGGGAATGATGTCTGTTGCAGAGCAAGCCCTAATGGCAGTATCTGGTTTTGTCGTGATTGCAGGGTTGTTAGGTATGTTAAGCAGTCTATTAACTAGCCTACAGGAACGCCGCCGTGAAATGGCGATTTTGCGTGCCATGGGAGCAAGGCCTCGTCATGTTTTCTCACTCTTAATTAGTGAAGCCAGCTTGCTTACTGCTGCTGGTATTATTACTGGCGTTACTGGGCTGTATGCTATTCTTGCTATCGCGCAGCCGATCATCCAACAGCACTATGGAATACATCTCACCTTAAGCATCTTATCTACTTATGAGTGGATGCTATTAGGTTTCGTACAATGCGCTGGTATTGTGATTGGTTTCATTCCCGCACTCCGCGCCTACCGACAGTCACTGAGTGACGGAATGACAATAAGGATTTAATAAAATGTGGAAAAAAATTCTCGCAAGTTGCTTGCTGGTCGTCGCATTCACAGCGCCTGTTATGGCCAGCGAAGAACCATTGAAGCTTGACTGGATTGACCTTGTTCCAGAAAAAGAGCGTAAATTATTCGACAGTATAGGCATGCCCGCATCTGATCACAGTGGTGGCGCAGCCCAGCAGTCCAAGATTGGTAACGTTCGACCAGAACTGAACGGAAGCCAAGTTAAAATTCCAGGGTTTGTTATCCCACTTGAAGGTGATGCCGATACCGTCACCGAATTTTTATTGGTGCCATATTTTGGAGCTTGTATTCACGTGCCACCACCGCCTCCAAACCAGATCATTTACGTGAAGTTTCCGAAAGGCGCGCCTGTTCAAGAGTTGTGGGATGTTATATATGTGGTTGGAACGTTGAAAACCGAGACGATAAACCACGAACTGGCAGAAACGGCTTACGTTATTGAGGGATCAGAAATAGAAGCCTACGACGATATGTAATTTAAGTCGTCGATAAGCCTCGCTACACCTAAGGCGTCACACTGGCGCCTTTTTTAGCTTTGTGCTACACGATATAACGAGATAAATACGCTAATACGCCCACATAAATAACCAAAAGAAACGCTATCGACAGGTGCTTTTTGAGTTTACCTGCTTCTGAGAACTTCATAGCCCCTCCAAAATAACGATAACAATTTTAACAACTCATTATCATTTTGAATAGCCCTATTCGTTCAAAAACTGAGAACTCCTGTCTGGTCGCTTGGTCAGATAAGGTGTAAATTTAAACGTGCGAACCGCGCAGTTCTTGGTAGGAAAACGAATGGCAGACCCGACAAAGCAACCTGTTGTCATCGAACATCAGTCAGACACAAAAAAAAATACGCAACAAGAAAAGAAACAAGGCTACATAAAAGACAGTGCTAGTAAGGTAAAAACCATTGCCCAAATACACGGTCTTGACGCCTTACTGCAAACCGAACCGCCAGCCAAATCTGCGTTTGAAAGAGCCCAATTGCGAGAGCAAAGACGCCAAGAACAGCGACAAAAAAACTTAGAACAGATTTTAAAATTAGCGCACAGTTCATGCCGAGATGAGACAGCGGGAGAGCCAGACCAAGATTGGTTGCATCGATTTTTTGAGATGGCTCAAGACATCCATAACAGCGCGATGCAAAAGCTATGGGCTCAAGTGATGAAGCGTGAAGTGACCAATCCGGGCTCAACGTCCATGAAAGCGTTGAAAACCCTCAAAGATATGTCACCAAAGGAAGCACAAACTCTGCAAAGAGCCGCCTCTTTAGCGTGCAGTTTTGGAGGGGATCACAGCAGAAAACTGCTGATTGGTTACAAAGCGCAAGGAGGCATATTTAGCTTCGGCAAGCGAGACGTCGCCAACAGCCTAAATATGGGAAGTTTTCAACTGCCCTATTCAAGCTTTTTGCTCTTAATTGAATTAGGGCTGCTGCACAGTGCCGAACTTGAATCTGGCGAAATTAGTATCGATACACCGTTGATCCTCACCTACCAAGGTAAAAACTTGTCGCTGAACGTAAACAGTAAAGGTGTCCGCCTTTTATATTACCGATTCACACCCACAGGCAATGAGCTCTGTACCTTGCTCGGTAACAAACCACATGCCGAATACTACGACCAAATGCTTGCACTGTTAAATCATAGATTTAGTGTCCATAGTGAAGCTAAAAGTACGGTTCATCATACCGTCTAGCCAGCTTGAGAAGCATTTGACTACCTATGAGCCAAATACTTCTACAGCTGCTCAAAGAGCTTTAGGTCACCTATGATCTAAATGCTTTTTTATCGGATCACACCGCGTTGTTTAAGATCGATTAAGCACAAATCCACCAGCTCATCGACACTCTTTTCTCCCGCGGGCAAATCGATTTCAGGGTTCTCTGGCGCTTGATATTCCGAATCAATACCAGTGAAATTAGGAATCTCTCCCGCACGGGCTTTACGGTATAAACCCTTAGGATCTCGACCTTCGCAAACCTCTAGAGATGCATTGACATACACTTCGATAAACTCGCCTTCTGGCAATAAATCGCGCACTAACTTCCGCTCTGCACGATGCGGTGAAATAAACGCCGACAGAACAATTAAACCCGCATCTGCCATCAACTTCGCCAGTTCACCAATACGACGAATGTTCTCGCGACGGTCCTGTTCAGAAAAACCTAAATCGCTACACAAACCATGTCGTACATTGTCACCATCCAATAAATAGGTGTGGTAACCCAATGCTGCAAGGCGATTTTCCAACGCCCCCGCTACGGTTGATTTACCCGCTCCAGATAAGCCAGTGAACCACAATACGGCAGGTTTTTGCTTCTTTAATTCAGCACGAAACTGTTTATCAACCGAATGCTGGTGCCAAACAATGTTTTCATCTTTTACCGTCGTTTCGGCAGTCATAACGTATCCTTGTAAATATCGGAATTAAAACGGGAAAAAGACCGGGATCAAAGTAAGTACTAATACAGAGTACACAATCGAAATTGGCACTCCAATTCTCACGTAGTCGGTCAATTTGTAATTTCCTACGCTGTACACCAGCAGGTTAGTTTGGTAACCGTAGGGAGAGATAAAGCTCGCACTCGCGCCGAACAAAACCGCCATGATGAATGGCATCGGATCCACGCCATAACCCACCGCCATGCTATAGCCGATAGGAAAAGAAAGCGCAGCCGCGGCATTGTTTGTCACCAATTCAGTGAGTACCAATGTCATGATATAAGTCGCCACCAAGGCACCAAATACTCCCCAGCCATTAAACGCTTCAATAAACATCACTCCCATTCTTTCTGACAATCCAGAAGAGATCATCAGTTGAGCAATAGACAAAGCGGAACCGACAATCACGACGATATCGATCGGAAAACGGCGGCGCAGTTCTGAAATCTGCACAATACCAAACGCAATAAGCGCGATAAGGTACGCAGCTAGACCTTTAATAATCGGTACTAACTCTAATAGAGCGCATCCAATTACGGCTGCAAAGCCCAGTAATACAATAGAAGACTTATTCGTATCAAGCCGAGCGCTAGAGTCCAAGTCATGCACTAAAACAAACTCTTTACGATGAGCTCGGCGTTCAGACTCAAAACGCTTGCCTGGAACCAGAACTAACGTGTCCCCTGGCGCTAAGGTAATACTACCCAAGCCACCTTCTAGGCGTTCGTGGCCTCGGCGAATCGCCACAACAACGGCATCGAATCGGTCGCGGAATCGGCTCTCTTTGAGGGTTTTGTAGCAAAATGTCGCCGACGAGCTCACCACAACTTCGATAAAGTTTTGCCCATTTAAGTGCTGCTGCCCAAACAACTTGAGGCCCGGAATTTCTTGCAGGGTCGCGACGCTCTCAACATCGCCACAAAATAACAGGCGGTCTTTTGCATTGAGCACAAAATCCGGTCCCACAGAAGAAACAGTAACACCATCGCGCACCACTTCTGCAAGAAACAGTTTGCGCAGAGCACGTAAATTATTCTCGCTGATCGTACGCCCAACTAGCGGTGATCCTGGCTCAACGCGAGACTCAAGAAAGTAAGGTAAATCTTCTTGGTTTTGATCATCATAATTCGGTAGCAAGTAGCTGAGCGGGATAAGAATCAACATCCCTCCCACCAGCACAGCCAAACCTATCATCGTAGGTGTAAAAAAGCTCAGGCTCGGTAAGCCTGCGTCTTCGACAAAGCTGTTGATGATTAAGTTAGTCGACGTACCAATCAAAGTTAACGTGCCACCAAAAATGGCGGCGTAAGACAAGGGAATAAGTAATTTCGAAGGTGCATGCTGCTGATTACGCTTAATCGCCCCAATCAATGAGACAACCACAGCGGTATTATTCGTAAATGAAGAAAGCAAGGCGGTCGACACACCGAGCTTAGCAATCACGCTGCCTAACTGGCCCTCAGAGATACTTCGGCTCACCCAACTGATCAGCAGTGTTTTTTCTAGAGCACAGGATGCAAGAATCAATAAAACCAGGGTTAACAATGAAGAGTTGGTAAAATTGGATGCGATAGTGGCTGAATCCATCATCCCAGCCATGAATGCAATAAAAGCGGCACCCGCAAAGACGTAACTAGGCTTAATTTTCGTGACAAGCAAGCAAGTGATAATGCCAAGCAAAATCGCTAACACAAACCCTTGTTCCCACATAGCCTTTCCTTACCAAATAGCCCAAAGGGCACAACAACGACTCATTTATCCATGAAACACCGACAAACGAGTAAACAGACAAAAATCAGCGCAAGCGAAAAGAACATCAGAATGCTCGGTTTTCTTGGGCTCCACCGAAGCATTCTGGTATTAGGAGAATACCTAACGACATTTCGCAATTCAGTTAGGTAGCGACGCCTCAAGTACAACAGCAGACAGAGCCTGAAATTATCGTACTTGGGTAAGCCAGTTACTTTTTCAGAAACTGGCTGACGTCTTTTGCTTCCCAGTGTGGGAAGTGTTTACGGACAAGCGCATTAAGCTCAACTTCAAACGCAGAGATGTCCGTCAAATCGCGCTCAACCACGGCGAGGCTCTCTTTAACCATGCCAGCACCAACCGTCACGTTTGTCAGACGATCGATAATGATAAAGCCACCGGTATCTGCACAGTCTTGATAATTGTCCAGCGCGACTGACTCATTAAGAGACCATTCACACAAACCAATACCATTCAATGGCAGCTCTGCCGAGCTATGAGTCGAGAGATTATTAATGTCATATTGATGACGAATCGCTTCAACATGACCTACGGTTTTCTTACCTGCGATTTTGATGTCATAGTCACGACCCGGTTGCAGGGGTTGCTCTGTCATCCACACCACATCGGCAAGCAAATGGTTTGTGGTTTCCACTTGAGCATTATCTAGAACAATTAAGTCGCCACGGCTAATATCGATCTCATCGCTTAGCGTCAGAGTGACAGCTAATCCGGCACGAGCTTCTTCGATATCACCATCAAAGGTCACAATACGAGCCACAGTTGACGTTTTACCCGATGGCAATGCTTTAATGGCATCACCGACTTTGATCGAACCAGAAGAAATGGTCCCCGCAAAACCACGGAAATCGAGGTTAGGACGATTAACGTATTGCACAGGGAAGCGGAATTCACCCGCGCCTTTTTCTTGATCCACATCGACCGTTTCAAGAAGCTCAAGCAATGATGGGCCTTTAAACCAAGTCAGGTTTTGGCCTTTATCCACCACATTGTCCCCTTCAAGCGCTGAGATCGGGATGATTTGAATATCAATATCCCCTGTCAGATTCTCAGAGAACTTCAAATACTCGTCGCGGATCTCTTCAAAGCGCTCTTGGGAGTAATCCACTAAGTCCATCTTGTTGATCGCCACAACAAAGTGCTTCAAACCCAACAGGTTGGAAATGAAAGAGTGACGACGAGTTTGATCGAGAATGCCCTTACGTGCATCAACCAGAATCACAGCTAAGTCACATGTCGATGCACCTGTAGCCATGTTACGTGTGTACTGCTCGTGTCCAGGAGTATCTGCAATGATGAATTTACGTTTCTGCGTCGAGAAATAGCGGTAAGCCACATCAATCGTGATCCCCTGCTCGCGCTCAGCTTGTAAGCCATCGACCAACAACGCAAGGTCAGGTTTTTCACCCGTGGTGCCCACACGTTGGCTGTCTGAGTGCACTGCCGCTAGCTGATCTTCATAAATTTGTTTTGAGTCATGGAGTAAGCGACCGATTAATGTACTTTTACCGTCATCCACCGAGCCACAAGTCAAGAATCTAAGTAACGACTTGTACTGGTGTTGTGTTAAATAGCCTTCGATACCAAGCTCGGCTAATTGAGCTTCAACTGCACTGTTCATTATCTTTCCTTAGATCCTTTAGAAGTAACCTTGACGTTTCTTAAGCTCCATCGATCCTGACTGATCGTGGTCGATCGCTCGGCCTTGGCGCTCACTCGACGTTGCCACCAGCATCTCTTCGATAATGCCAGTTAAAGTGTTTGCTTCAGACTCGATGGCCCCAGTCAATGGATAACAACCAAGGGTACGGAAGCGCACACTCTTCTCTTCAATCACTTCACCCGGTTGAAGCTCCATACGATCATCATCAACCATGATCAGCATGCCATCGCGTTCAACAACTGGGCGTTTGTCCGCGAGGTAAAGCGGCACGATCTCGATGTTTTCTAAATAGATGTATTGCCAGATATCAAGCTCAGTCCAGTTAGACAGCGGGAATACACGAATGCTCTCACCCTTATTGACCTGGCCGTTGTACGTCTTCCATAGCTCAGGACGTTGGTTTTTAGGATCCCATGTATGGTTCTTATCGCGGAATGAATACACGCGCTCTTTCGCCCGTGATTTCTCTTCGTCGCGGCGCGCACCACCAAAGGCCGCATCAAAACCGTACTTGTTCAGCGCTTGTTTTAAGCCTTGAGTCTTCATGATGTCAGTGTGCTTAGAAGAACCATGAACAAACGGACTACAGCCCATGGCTAGACCTTCTGGATTCTTATGTACCAAAAGCTCAAAACCGTATTTGGCCGCGGTGCGATCACGAAATTCAATCATCTCGCGGAACTTCCAATCGGTGTCAACATGCAGCAATGGAAATGGAATCTTACCTGGGTAAAAAGCTTTACGCGCAAGGTGCAGCATCACTGATGAGTCTTTACCAATCGAATACATCATGACTGGGTTATCAAACTCAGCCGCAACTTCACGGATGATGTGGATACTCTCCGCTTCGAGTTGTTTAAGGTGAGTTAAACGTTGTTGGTCCATGTTTTGTATTTCCTTTTTAAGCTTGAAGGCGCATTACGTCTCTAATCTTTGGTCTGAAATTATATGGAGTTGGCAATAGCACTTTTGTTGAATTCAGTACTAGACAAAAACCAGTCTAACTTTTGAGACAGTCGCACTACCTCTCCGACAACAATCAAAGATGGCGACTGTGCTTCCTTCGATAAATCAGAGAGTTGGGAGAGTTCTCCCGTAAATACTTTTTGTTGAATCTGCGTGCCACGCTCAATAATGGCAATCGGAGTCGACGCTGAACGACCATGCTTAATGAGTTGATTCTGAATATAGTGTGATTTCATCAGCCCCATGTAGATCACTAAAGTCTGATTCCCACGCGCCAACGTGGACCAATCCATCTCATCACTTTCTTCTTTCAAGTGGCCAGTCACAAAGATGGCCGATTGCGCATAATCACGATGAGTCAGTGGAATACCAGCATAAGCGGTTGCGCCAGCTGCTGCGGTAATGCCAGGGACAACTTGAAAACGAACGCCGGCATCAGCAAGCACTTCTAACTCTTCACCACCACGACCGAATACAAACGGATCCCCACCTTTAATGCGCACTACTTTGTAGCCCTCCTTGGCAAAATCCACCAAAAGCTGATTCGTCTTCTCCTGCGGCACACTGTGATGCCCAGCTCGCTTCCCAACGCACACCAAAATCGTATCGCTTGGAATCAATGCCATGATTTCTTCAGACACCAAGTAGTCGTACAAAACCACATCAGCTTGCTGCAAGCAGTTCAGTGCTTTCACCGTCAGAAGTTCAGGATCGCCTGGTCCTGCACCTACTAAGGCGACTTCACCAGGCTGTAGCGATTGCTTTGCAAAACGAGTAACACCAGCGACTGGGTTGTCAGAAACTAACCGGGGCTTTGGTTTAGGAAAAGAAGTGACTGAATCGTTCGTTGCCATGTGCTTGCTCATCGTCCATTGATATCGTTATGCAAGCATTATGGCGGGGCGTTTATATTACCTGAAATTCTAAAATTTCATTTTTTATTCAAAAATCTGCTAAGAAGTTTTTGTTTGGTCTCATTCAAAAGCGTGAAAAAGTCGGCGGTTAATATGAATAAGGTTCAGTAAACTGATTAATGTTCACAGTTTTCTGTATCTTTATCATCGAGTTGCATCTGTGTTTGATACATTACGCAGTACGATTTCCCCTTATCATTGAATTGGAGCACCAAATGAAAGTGGCAGTTCATCCTATTTCCCTCGCAGTATTAAGTGGCATGCTAACGCTTGCTGGCCCAGCAATGGCCGATACCATCAAGCTTCGTATTATCGAAACTACCGACATTCACACCAACGTGATGGATTACGATTACTACAAAGACCAACCATCACAGCAAATCGGTTTAAGTCGCGCAGCGACAATAGTGAAACAAGCTAAGTCCGAGACAGAAAACACGGTACTAGTAGATAACGGTGATTTAATTCAGGGCAGCCCAATGGGCGATTACATGGCGGCAAAGGGGATTAATCCCGGCGACGTGCACCCAGTCTACAAAGCGATGAACCAGCTAGACTACGATGTGGGCAACATTGGCAATCATGAGTTCAACTATGGCTTAGATTTCCTACAAACGACGTTGAAGGGGGCAAACTTCCCTTACATCAATGCAAACGTATTTGATAAACAAACCGGTGAGCATTACTTCAAGCCTTACCTCATCAAAACTCACACATTTACAGACACAAACGGCGAAGCGCATCAAATAAAAGTGGGTTACATCGGCTTTGTACCACCACAAATTATGGTGTGGGATAAGAAGAACCTAGAAGGCAAAGTCTTTGCTAAAGACATTAAGGAAACAGCAGAGAAACTGATTCCTCAAATGAAGAAAGAAGGCGCAGACGTGATTGTGGCGATTCCACACTCGGGCATTTCTACTGATCCATACAAGCTAGGCGCTGAAAACTCTGTTTACTACCTCACAGAAGTTGAAGGTATTGATGCAATTGCTTTTGGCCACTCTCACGCAGTCTTCCCAGGGAAAGACTTCGCAAACCTACCTGGTGTTGATATAGATAAAGGGACCATCAATGGTGTAACGTCCGTGATGCCGGGTCGCTGGGGAAGTCACGTAGGTGTGATGGATTTGATGCTGAAAGAGAAAGACGGCAGATGGCAAGTCATCGAAGGCCAAGCAGAAGCACGCCCTATCTTCGATAAAGTAAATAAGAAGTCATTAGCTAAAGCCGATGAAGATATTGTGAAAGCGTTAGAAGAAGATCACAAAGGCACTCGTGAATTTGTAAACCAACCAATCGGCAAAGCAAATGATGTCATGTACAGCTTCTTGGCATTAGTGCAGGACGACCCCACCATTCAAATCGTTAACCTTGCTCAGAAAGACTACGTAGAACGCTTTATTCAAGGCGACCCAGACCTTTCTGACATTCCAGTACTGAGTGCGGCAGCACCATTTAAAGTCGGCGGTCGTAAGAACGATCCGAATAACTTTACAGAAGTAGAATCCGGTCAGCTCACCTTCCGTAATGCGGCCGATCTTTACTTATATCCAAACACCTTGGTTGCGATGAAAGTGAAAGGTAAAGAAGTTCGCGAATGGCTAGAGTGCAGTGCGGGTCAATTCAACCACATCGACATCAACAATCCTAAACCGCAATCTTTGATTGATTGGGATAATTTCCGTACTTACAACTTCGATGTTATTGATGGGGTTAACTACCAAATCGACGTTACCCAACCGCCGAAGTACGATGCGGATTGTAAAGTGATTAATCCAGATTCTCAGCGTATTGTGAACCTGACGTTCAATGGTAAGCCTGTCAATCCGAAGCAAGATTTCATCATCGCAACCAATAACTACCGTGCTTATAGCAATACTTTCCCTGGTACAGGCCCAGATTTCATTGCGTTTGACGCACCAGATGAAAACCGCTCTGTCGTCGCCACTTATATTTCTCGCGTGAGTGAAGAAAAAGGAGAAGTGACACCAAGCGCTGACAACAACTGGTCTTTCGCACCGATTAAGTCCGATAACAAGCTAGATATTCGTTTCGAAACCTCCCCTAGCGATAAAGCGGCGCAGTTCATCAAAGAGAAAGGACAATACCCAATGAAACGCGTGTCAACAGACGACATTGGTTTCGCAATTTATCAAATCGATCTGAATAAATAAGGTTGATTTGACAACAACACTAAGCGGCTCTCATGAGCCGCTTTTTTGTTATCAATAAAACCCGTTAAAATAAAGAAAACCGTTTCTGAGTTATCACATGCACAGCGATCTTTTTTCAGACTTAGTCAAACATGGCTTTTTAGAGACAGAAGCAAACCAACTTATTGAAAATGGTGAGTTACTCGAACTGCCTACACGCCACATTCTTAATCACCAAGGGGAGTTTAGCTCACACCTTTACTTCATCATTGAGGGGTTATGCCACGCAAGCTATCTTACTGAGCACGGCAAAGAATTCAGTAAAGAATTTTATTGGGAGAAGGACTGGGTTATCGGGTTTGAGAGCATAATAAAGGACCAACCTTCGCCTTACTTATTGGAAACGCTGAGCGCTTGTCAGCTATTTTGCTTGCCAATTGAAACGTTGCATCACTGGCGAGCAGAAAAGCACGCCATTTACTTAAAGCTACTCGAAAACCAACTGGTTAATAAAGAGAACAAAGAACGCTTTATGTTGCTCTACTCTCCAGAAGAACGATATCAATTATTTTGCGCTCATTACCCAGATTTAAAGCAACGTATTACCGATAGTCAAATTGCGGCCTACCTGGGCATTACACCAATCAGTTTGAGTCGAATCAAAGCACGCTTAACCAAAGATCACACTCTCAAATAAACTCAAAAAAGAAAAAAGCTCTTCAAACGAAGAGCTTTTTCTCTGCTATTTGAGCTATTTAAGAATTCGCGCCCGGAACTGGCGCCCTTTCATCTTGCCGTTACTAATGGTTTGTAGAGCCTTTTTAGCCACAGACTTTTCGACGGCAACATAAGCGCGCACAGGGAACAGATGGATCTTTCCGACTTGAGAGCCTGGAATACCATTTTTTCCTGTCAGACAACCTAAAATATCACCCGGTCGTACTTTCTGTTTCTTACCGCCATCAATGTTAATCGTCACCATCTTCGCTTGGTATGGCTGCTGATTTGATTTGGCAGGCAATGTTGCTGGTACCACGTCCATCTCTAGGTATTCTTCAATACGAGCTACACGTAAACCGTCTTTCTCACCAAAAAAGCTAAACGCTAAACCTTTACTACCCGCACGACCTGTACGACCAATACGGTGCACATGAACCTCAGGATCGCGCGATAGCTCAAAGTTAAAGACAGCATCAAGATTATCAACGTCCAAACCACGCGCTGCAACGTCTGTTGCAACAAGGATAGACACACTCTTGTTAGCAAACTGCACCAATGCTTGGTCGCGTTCACGCTGCTCTAAGTCCCCGTGGATATCGATAACGCTGAATCCTTTGTGATGCAACTCATCTGCGACACTTTGCACTTCTTTTTTGGTATTACAAAAAACAACCGCGGACTCTGGTTGGTGAGTCAGCAGCAAATTCGCCAATGCTTCATCACGCGCTTCCGAGCCTTCAACTTTATAGAAGTACTGCGCAATGCTTGAAGTATCATGCGTCGATTCCACCTTAATCACTTCCGGTGTCTGCATTATACGCTGCGCAATTTGCTCAATTTTTTCTGGAAAAGTAGCACTGAAAAGTAGAGTTTGACGCTGCTTTGGCGCTGCATCGATGATTGCATCTAATGCGTCTTGGAAACCCATGTCCAACATGCGATCAGCTTCATCTAGCACCAAGGTATTCAGTTCGCTAAGATCAATTCGGCCTTTTTCAAGGTGATCCAAAATACGACCAGGAGTACCAACTAGGATATGCGCACCATGCTCTAACGAACCAATTTGTGGCCCCATTGGCATCCCACCGCAGAGAGTAAGCACTTTAATATTATGAATGCCGCGACCTAAAGTACGAATTTCCTTCGCTACTTGATCTGCAAGCTCACGTGTTGGACACAATACTAATGACTGGACACGAAAGCGTTTGACGTTGAGGTTCGATAAAACCCCTAAACCAAATGCAGCGGTTTTACCTGAGCCCGTTTTACCCTGCCCGATGACATCACGATGTTTTAGGATTGCAGGCAAGCTCAAAGCTTGAATTGGCGTCATGTGGGTATAGTTCAGGGAATCAAGTGTGGCGAGTAACGCTGGGTTAAGCCCAACTTGATCGAATGTTTGTTTGCTCACGGGGATATCCTCAGGTGAGATGGAAAGAGGGCACATTATCACCAGATTTGGTGGGAAAACCAGTGCTAATTAACCTTTGTTAATGAGTATGAGCTCAAAACAAAGTAAAGTCAGTCACTCTATTCTCATTACGGATAACAACATGCTCACTTGGATTACTTTGCCCTTTGCTCAGCTAACAACCACGCAGCTGTATGAAATGATGAAATTGCGTGTGGATGTATTCGTTGTTGAACAAACCTGCCCTTACCCTGAACTTGATGGTAAGGACACGCTGGAAGGCATTTATCATCTAATAGGCTATCACGGTGATGAACTGGTTGCTTGCGCAAGATTACTGCCCGCAGGCACTACGTATGACAATGTGAGTATTGGTCGAGTGGTGACAAAGCAGACCGCGCGAGGCGGTGGCTTAGGTCATAAGTTATTGGACAAGGCCTTGGCACAATGCGAAACATTATGGCCAGGACAGACAATAGATATAGGTGCTCAAGAACACCTCATCCAGTTTTATGCTAGTCATGGATTCAAGGTTATCTCAGAGTGCTATCTTGAAGATGGTATCCCTCATGTGGATATGCGGAAAGAATCCGTAGCGCTATAAGCTTCAACTCGATTGGTTACTATGAAAACTAATCGCTATGAAAAACTGACTAAAAAGACGCGATATCTTCGCGTCTTTTCATTTGAAGCGTTTACTTGTTACGTCCAAAGGTCCCATCCGATAAACGGAAAAACATAACGGACCGCCCGCTTTTTTCCAGCTGTAGCATATCTAACTCGCCTTCGTCACTAAGCTTAAAGCGAATCAATTGTCCCTGCTTTATTTGGCTTAGCGGCTTATCACTGCCTTCTATTTTGACCAGAGCGCTAAGATCCGCCATAGAGAGCTGATTACTTCTGAAAACCTGCGCTAATGTATCACCATTTTTAACCGTGTACTCTTTCCAGTCTTCAGATTTCGGTCCAGAGTTCTGAGAGGTTCGCTGCTGGCTTAAACTCTGCGCGTTCAGCTCAATCGCTACGCGTTGATGATCGACCTCAGTCTGCTCAACTGGCTGGTCTGTTTTATTCGGCAAAGGAATAACAAGGAGTACCAGAATCAATGGCACTAAGACCATCAAAGCACGCTGATGAAATTTAGGCAGGCGCAACCAAAACTGCTTAACAGGCTGTATACGCTCCAACCATTGCTCTTTGTTGAACGGCTGCTTCCAGTCGATAGCAGCGAATTTTTGTTTAACCAACTCGACATAGTCGACTTGCTGCTTTTTCTTTCTGCGACGATTCATTGTAATGAGTCCCTTAATACTTCTACGGCCAGTATAAAAATACCGACGCGGAGAGTATATGTTTTTCACCAAACTAAAATGGAATTGGGATTAAATTAGCAGAAATTTCACTTGGAGTAAGAGATAAGTCACAACCTGGCCGCCTCAATTAAGCATTCAGTCGCAATCATTTAAACCTAAGCTCGAAACTGATATCCTGTTACCTTTATCACTCCTAATAAGAGCGACATTCATGTCTGAAATTAAATTTGAAACTGCAGAACAAAAAGCAAGCTACGGCATTGGTCTGCAAATGGGTCAGCAACTTGCAGGCTCTGGTCTTGAAGGTCTTAGCGTTGATGCTATCGCAGCGGGTATTGCAACAGCACTAACTGGTGACATGCCATCAATCGAAATTGATGAAATCAACAAAGCACTACAAGAACTTCACACTCGTGCAGAAACAGCTCGCCAAGAAGCAGCAAAAATTGCGGCAGCAGAAGGCGAAGCGTTCCTAAAAGACAACGCTCTACGACCTGAAGTTAACGTTCTAGACTCTGGTCTTCAGTACGAAATCATTTCTGAAGGTACTGGTGCAGTTCCTACAGCAGAAAGCTCAGTTCGCGTTCACTACCACGGTGAGCTAACTGACGGTACTGTATTCGATAGCTCTGTATCTCGCGGTCAACCTGCTGAATTCCCTGTTACAGGTGTGATCAAAGGTTGGGTAGAGGCACTACAACTAATGCCTGTTGGCTCTAAGTGGAAGCTATACGTACCACAAGATCTTGCGTACGGTGAGCGTGGCGCTGGTGCGGCTATCCCTCCATTTGCAGCTTTAGTTTTCGAAGTAGAACTATTAGATATTATCTAATTGAAACCATTTTCAATTATGATTAAATAAAACGGCGCACTAGCGCCGTTTTTTTGTCTAAACTGAATAGACTTTCTCACCTCTGAACCTTTCACTCTGATAGCCTTTAAAAATAAAATCACTTTTAAAAAACGCTCAACCTTTGGAGGTACTATGCGTAAAACACTCCTAACTCTAGCACTCCTATCAATCAACATTGGTAGTGCGCACGCATTCTTAGATTCAGTCACTCAAAAAAGTAAAGAAAGTGGTCTGATGGACATGGTCGGCAGCAGCTTGAACACCGAGTCATCTCCATTAACAGACATGCTAACTAGCCAATTACCAGTATCCACTGAGCAAGCAGCCGGAGGCAGTGGTGCGCTACTCGCTTTGGCTCAAAGCCAGCTTTCGCAAGAAAATAGTAGTGAATTACAGTCTTTGATTCCTGGACTTTCAAACTTGCAAGGAGCACAAAGCTTACTAGGAAATATTGAGAATATCAGTGCAGTAAAAAGTGCATTCGATACGTTAGGTTTAGACCCATCTATGATCAGTCAGTTTGCTCCAGTAATCTTGGATTACTTGAACAAGCAAGGCGCTAGCGAAGGGCTTCTAAGTTCGTTGGGCGGGTTGTGGAATACTAGTAAATAAGCGTAAGTGATAATCACTTTTTAAATTGCCAGTCTGCATGGGTTGAAATAAATGCAGGCTGGATATAAAGGTTTACAGAATTACAGATACAAAAAAGCCGAGCTAATGCTCGGCTTTCTCGTTCTTACGAACTGATTACTCAGCAGCTTCTTCAGCAGCTGGGCGATCTACAAGCTCAATGTAAGCCATTGGAGCTTTATCACCAGCACGGAAGCCAGCTTTTAGGATACGAGTGTAACCGCCCTGACGAGCAGCAAAACGTGGACCTAGTTCGTTAAATAGTTTTGCAACTACTTCGTTGTCACGAGTACGTGCAAATGCTAGACGACGGTTAGCAACACTGTCAGTCTTAGCTAGTGTAATCAAAGGCTCAACTACGCGACGTAGCTCTTTTGCTTTTGGCAAAGTAGTCTTGATAACTTCATGACGTACTAGAGAGCTAGCCATGTTGCTGAACATCGCTTTGCGATGTGAGCTGTTGCGGTTGAGTTGACGACCACTCTTACGATGGCGCATGACCTAATCCTTCTAACTAGTATCGATTAATCTTCAGCGATTGATGCAGGTGGCCAGTTTTCTAGGCGCATGCCCAGAGACAGACCACGTGACGCAAGTACGTCTTTAATCTCAGTAAGAGATTTTTTACCAAGGTTAGGCGTTTTAAGTAGCTCAACCTCAGTACGTTGTACTAGATCACCGATGTAGTGAATCGCTTCTGCTTTCAGACAGTTAGCAGAGCGAACTGTTAGTTCAAGATCGTCTACAGGACGCAGTAGGATCGGATCGAATTCTGGCTTCTCTTCCTTCTCCTCAGGAACTCGTACATCACGAAGATCTACGAATGCATCCAATTGTTCAGCTAGGATTGTAGCTGCACGACGGATTGCTTCCTCAGGTTCTAGAGTACCGTTTGTTTCCATATCGATAACAAGCTTGTCTAGATCAGTACGCTGTTCTACACGAGCAGCTTCTACAGCGTAGGCAATTTTGTCTACTGGGCTGTAAGTAGCATCTACTAGTAGGCGACCGATAGGACGCTCGTCTTCTTCGTTATGGATACGCGCAGAAGCTGGAACATAACCACGACCACGTTCAACTTTGATACGCATTGCGATCTCAGCGTTGTCATCCGTTAGGTGACAAATTACGTGTTCAGGGTTAGCGATCTCTACATCACCATCATGGGTGATGTCACCTGCAACCACAGGGCCCGAGCCTGATTTGTTCAAAGTAATGAACACTTCATCTTTGCCTTCGGCAACGCGCACAGCCAAACCTTTAAGGTTTAGAAGAATTTCAAGAATATCTTCTTGAACGCCTTCTTTCGTGCTGTACTCATGAAGTACGCCTTCAATTTCTACTTCTGTTACAGCACAACCTGGCATAGAAGATAGAAGGATGCGGCGAAGTGCATTACCCAGAGTATGACCAAAGCCACGCTCTAATGGCTCAAGAGTTACTTTTGCGTGAGTCGAGCTGATTTGTTCGATGTCAACTAGACGTGGCTTAAGAAATTCTGTTACAGAACCCTGCATTGTGTCCTCTCTTTAGTTTAAACCTTACTTAGAGTAAAGCTCGACGATCAATTGTTCGTTGATGTCAGCTGATAGATCAGAACGCTCAGGCATACGCTTGAATGTACCTTCCATCTTGCCACCATCTACTTCAATCCAAGTTGGTTTTTCACGTTGTTCAGCAACTTCTAGAGCTGCTTTGATACGAGCTTGCTGTTTAGCTTTCTCGCGAATAGAAACAACGTCATTAGCCGCTACTTTGAAAGAAGGAACGTTTACAACTTTACCGTTTACTAGGATAGCTTTGTGGCTAACTAGCTGACGTGCTTCTGCGCGAGTTGCGCCAAAGCCCATGCGGTAAACTACGTTATCAAGACGACCTTCAAGAAGCTGAAGTAGGTTTTCACCAGTGTTGCCTTTTAGGCGAGCAGCTTCTTTGTAGTAGTTACGGAATTGTTTTTCTAGAACGCCGTACATACGACGTACTTTTTGCTTCTCACGAAGCTGAACGCCATACTCAGATAGACGACCGCGACGAGCGCCGTGTACACCTGGTGCGTTATCAATTTTACACTTGGTATCGATCGCGCGAACACCAGACTTAAGGAATAAGTCAGTGCCTTCACGACGGCTAAGCTTCAGCTTAGGACCCAAATATCTTGCCATGATTCTTCTCCAATTGTCCTAGAAACGTTATACGCGACGTTTCTTAGGTGGACGACAACCGTTATGAGGGATTGGTGTAGCATCAACGATGTTTGTGATGCGGAAACCAGCGGCGTTTAGTGCACGAACAGTAGATTCGCGACCTGGACCAGGACCCTTAACCATAACTTCCAAGTTCTTTAGGCCGTATTCTTTAGCCATTTCAGCACAACGCTCAGCAGCAACCTGTGCAGCGAACGGAGTAGACTTACGAGAACCACGGAAACCAGAACCACCTGCAGTAGCCCATGCAAGAGCGTTACCTTGACGGTCAGTAATGGTTACGATTGTGTTATTGAAAGAAGCATGGATGTGCGCAACGCCATCTGCAACTTGCTTGCGTACGCGCTTACGAGCGCGAGTTGGTTGTTTAGCCATTGTACTCTACCTTCCCGATTATTTCTTGATCGGCTTACGCGGACCCTTGCGGGTGCGAGCGTTGGTTTTAGTACGCTGTCCACGTAGTGGTAGACTGCGACGATGACGAAGACCACGGTAACAGCCAAGGTCCATAAGACGCTTGATGTTCATAGATACTTCACGACGTAGATCACCTTCTACAGTGTACTTAGCTACACCATCACGCAGTTGATCGATCTGCTCTTCAGTTAGTTCACTGATCTTAACATTTTCAGCAATACCCACTTCAGCTAGGATAGCTTGAGAGCGAGTTTTACCGATGCCGTAGATCGCTGTTAGAGCGATTACTGCATGTTTCTGATCAGGAATGTTAATGCCTGCTATACGGGCCATTATTCACTCCTAAGTGTTTCTATAAAAGAATTAGCCGCAGCAAAGCCCGTTATGGATACGCTGCGGAATACTACTTCTTTTGCACGCAAAAGGTAGGCCGAGGAATATACTCGACCCAACCTTCATTTTCAAGTAAAAATTTCTGCTAATTAGCCTTGGCGCTGTTTGTGCTTTGGCTCACTGCAAATCACGCGAACGACACCGTTACGCTTGATTACTTTACAGTTACGGCAGATTTTTTTAACGGAAGCACGAACTTTCATTGCTAAACTCCGTAAATGAAACTGAGTCTACCGCCGGATTAACGGCCGTAGCCTTTCAGATTCGCTTTCTTCAACACAGAATCATACTGTTGAGACATCAGATGAGTCTGTACCTGTGCCATAAAGTCCATAATTACAACAACTACGATTAGTAGCGATGTACCGCCGAAGTAGAAACGTACGTTCCACGCGACCATCATGAACTCGGGAATCAGACAGATAAAGGTAATGTACAGTGCACCAGCAAGGGTTAAACGTGTCATTACTTTATCAATGTATTTCGCTGTCTGCTCACCTGGGCGGATACCGGGTACGAATGCACCAGACTTCTTCAAGTTATCTGCTGTTTCACGCGGGTTGAAAACCAACGCCGTGTAGAAGAAACAGAAGAAGATAATTGCTGCTGCATAAAGCATTACATACAACGGTTGACCAGGGCTAAGAGCCAAAGACACGTCAGTTAACCAACCGAACGCGCTGCTCTCACCGTTTTGACCAAACCACTGAGCCAATGTTCCTGGGAACAAGATAATACTTGATGCAAAAATCGCTGGAATTACACCTGCCATGTTAATTTTAAGAGGCAAGTGCGAGCTTTGCGCAGCAAACACTTTACGACCTTGTTGACGTTTCGCATAGTTAACGACGATTCGGCGTTGACCACGTTCCATGAAAACAACGAAGTAAATTACTGCAAAAGCTAATACCGCGATTAGCAACAGAAGAAGTACATGCAATTCACCTTGACGCGCTTGCTCGATTGTTTGACCGATTGCAGAAGGCAATCCAGCAACAATACCTGCAAAAATCAGTATCGAAATACCGTTACCAATTCCGCGCTCTGTAATTTGTTCACCTAACCACATCAAGAACATGGTACCGGTTACTAAACTTACGGTAGCAATTAGCGTAAACATGGTTTGGTTGATAACAACCAGATTGTCGACCATGTTTGGTAGGCCAGTTGCAATACCTATAGCTTGGAAGGTTGCAAGTACAAGCGTGCCGTAGCGTGTGTATTGGCTTATCTTACGACGGCCTGCTTCACCCTCTTTTTTGAGTTCAGCTAACGCTGGATGAACTACAGTTAGCAATTGGACAACAATAGATGCCGAAATATACGGCATGATGCCCAATGCTAATATAGATGCACGCTCAAGAGCACCACCGGAGAACATGTTAAACATTTCAACGATGGTACCTTTTTGCTGTTCGAACAAATCGGCAAGTACAGCAGCGTCAATACCAGGAATCGGCACAAAAGAGCCGGCTCGGAATACTAAAAGTGCACCAATTACGAATAACAAGCGCGACTTTAGTTCACTTAAGCCGCTCTGAGCACTACGAAAATCTTGTCCTGGTTTCTTAGCCATCTGTACCTCGTTCCTCGAGATTATTCCTCGATTTTACCGCCTGCAGCTTCGATTGCAGCTTTAGCGCCTTTAGTCACACGTAGACCTTTAACAGTCACTGCTTTGTTGATTTCACCAGAAAGAACAACTTTTACAAATTCGATGTTCTTAGTGATGATGTTAGCAGCTTTAAGACTGTTTAGATCAACTACGTCACCAGAAACTTTCGCTAGCTCAGCTAGACGAACTTCAGCAGACACTAGGCTCTTACGAGAAGTGAAACCGAATTTTGGTAGACGTTGTTTCAGAGGCATCTGACCGCCTTCGAAACCTGGACGAACACTGCCGCCAGAACGTGATTTTTGACCTTTGTGACCACGGCCACCAGTTTTACCTAGGCCTGAACCGATACCACGACCTACTCGCTTCGCAGAAGTTTTCGCGCCAGCAGCCGGTGCTAGAGTATTCAAACGCATTCTGATTACTCCTCAACTTTAACCATGTAGTAAACCTTGTTGATCATACCGCGAATACACGGAGTATCTTCAAGTTCTACTGTGTGGTTGATTTTACGAAGACCTAGACCGCGCAAAGTAGCTTTGTGCTTTGGCAGACGACCAATTGAGCTTTTAGTTTGAGTTACTTTAATAGTTGCCATGGTGTTCTTACTCCGAAATAGATTCAACAGTTAGACCACGTTTAGCAGCAACCATTTCTGGTGACTTCATGCTACCTAGTGCATCGATCGTTGCACGAACGATGTTGATAGGGTTCGTAGAACCGTACGCTTTAGATAGTACGTTGTGTACACCAGCAACTTCTAGTACTGCACGCATCGCACCACCTGCGATAACACCAGTACCTTCTGCAGCAGGCTGCATGTAAACTTTAGAGCCCGAATGGCGACCTTTCACTGGGTGGTGAAGAGTGCCTTCGTTTAGAGCGATCGTAGTCATGTTACGACGCGCTTTTTCCATTGCTTTTTGAATCGCTGCAGGTACTTCACGAGCTTTGCCGTAACCGAAACCTACACGACCGTTACCGTCACCAACTACTGTTAGTGCAGTGAAGCTCATGATTCGACCACCTTTAACCGTTTTAGAAACACGGTTAACTGCGATTAGCTTTTCTTGCAAATCATTCGCTTGAACTTGTTGTTCTTTAGCCATCTTCCAACCCTACCTTAGAATTTCAGACCAGCTTCGCGAGCAGATTCTGCTAGCGCCGCTACTCGACCGTGGTATTGGAAACCAGAACGATCAAATGCAACTGCAGTTACGCCCTTCTCTAGAGCGCGCTCAGCAATAGCTTTACCCACTGCTTTAGCTGCATCAACGTTACCAGTGTATTTCACTTGCTCACGGATCGCTTTTTCTACAGTAGAAGCTGCTGCGATAACCTCAGAGCCGTTAGCCGCGATAACCTGTGCGTACACGTGACGAGGAGTACGGTGTACAACTAGGCGAGTCGCACCCAGTTCTGCAATCTTACGACGTGCACGTGTAGCACGACGGATGCGAGATGCTTTCTTATCCATAGTGTTACCTTACTTCTTCTTAGCTTCTTTAGTACGCACATTTTCATCTGCGTAACGAACACCTTTGCCTTTGTATGGCTCAGGCTCACGGTAAGAACGAATGTCAGCCGCAACTTGACCAACTAGTTGCTTGTCAGCACCAGTGATCACGATTTCAGTTTGGCTTGGACATTCAGCTTTAATACCCGCTGGCAACTCGTGCTCAACTGGGTGTGAGAAGCCTAGTGTTAGACCTACAGCGTTGCCTTTGATAGCAGCACGGTAACCTACACCTTTAAGAGTTAGCTTCTTAGTAAAGCCTTCAGTAACACCAACAACCATGTTGTTAACTAGAGCGCGAGCAGTACCTGCTTGAGCCCATGCGTTAGCAACACCTTCTTTAGGACCGAAAGTCAGGTTATTTTCTTCCTGAGCGATTACAACTGCGTTGTTAAGAACGCGAGTTAGTTCGCCTTTCGCACCTTTTACAGTGATTTCTTGGCCGTTTAGTTTCACCTCTACGCCAGCTGGAATAGCGACAGGTGCTTTTGCAACACGAGACATAGTCTACTCCTTATTAAGCTACGTAAGCGATGATTTCACCACCAAGACCTGCTTTACGTGCAGCGCGGTCTGACATAAGACCCTTGGAAGTAGAAACGATAGCAATACCAAGACCACCCATTACAGAAGGAAGTTCATCTTTCTTCTTGTAAACACGTAGACCTGGACGAGAAACACGTTTAAGTTGCTCGATTACTGGTTTAGCTTGGAAGTACTTAAGTGTAACTTCTAGCTCAGGTTTTGCTTCGCCTTCAACAGCGAAGTCAACGATGTAACCTTCAGCTTTTAGTAGTGCAGCAATTGCAACTTTAAGCTTTGAAGAAGGCATTTTTACAGCAACTTTGTTTGCTGCCTGACCGTTACGAACGCGGGTCAGCATATCCGAAATCGGATCTTGCATGCTCATATGATTTACTCCAAATGATTAAGTGGCAATTACCAGCTAGCCTTACGAAGACCCGGAATCTCGCCTTTCATGCAAGCTTCACGAACCTTAATACGGCTTAGACCGAACTTACGTAGGTAACCGTGTGGACGACCAGTTTGGTTGCAACGGTTGCGCTGACGTGATGCACTTGAATCACGTGGAAGAGATTGCAGTGTAAGAACCGCGTTCCAACGATCTTCTTCAGATGCGTTTACATCGCTGATGATAGCTTTTAGCGCTGCACGCTTTTCAGCGAACTTAGCTACTAGCTTCGCACGTTTTGCTTCACGTGCTTTCATTGAATTTTTAGCCATAACAGTAACCCTTCACCTTACTTACGGAATGGGAAGTTAAAGGCAGCCAGCAGAGCACGGCCTTCCTCATCAGTACCAGCAGACGTCGTAATAGTGATGTCTAGACCGCGTACTCGATCAACTTTATCAAAGTCGATTTCCGGGAAGATGATTTGCTCGCGAACGCCCATGCTGTAGTTACCGCGACCGTCAAAAGACTTAGCGCTAACACCACGGAAGTCACGTACACGTGGAAGAGCGATGTTAATTAAACGCTCAAGAAAATCCCACATACGTTCGCCACGCAAGGTTACTTTACAACCGATAGGGTAGCCTTCACGGATTTTGAAACCTGCAACAGATTTGCGCGCTTTTGTGATAAGTGGCTTTTGACCAGAGATCGTTGCCATATCAGACGCTGCATTTTCTAGCAGTTTCTTATCGTTGATTGCTTCACCAACACCCATGTTTAGGGTGATTTTCTCGATTCTAGGGACTTGCATGACGCTTGTGTAACCGAACTGTTTGGTCAGTTCAGCGACTACAGACGACTTGTAGTAATCATGCAGTTTCGCCATAGTAGAACTCCAAATTACTTCTATTAGTTAGAAACGGTTTCGCCGTTAGACTTGAAGAAACGAACTTTTTTGCCGTCTTCAAAACGGAAACCGATACGGTCAGCTTTACCAGTAGCTGCGTTAAAGATAGCCACGTTAGAAACGTCGATAGCTGCTTCTTGCTCTACGATACCGCCTTGGATACCCATAGCTGGAACAGGTTTCTGATGTTTCTTAACTAGGTTGATACCTTCAACGATAACTTTACCAGTTGCTAGAACCTTAGTTACTTTACCTTTCTTGCCTTTGTCTTTACCAGCAAGAACGATTACTTCGTCATTACGACGGATTTTAGCTGCCATTTCTACGTGCTCCTTACAGAACTTCTGGAGCCAGTGAAACGATCTTCATGAACTTATCGCCACGAAGTTCGCGTGTCACAGGACCAAAGATACGTGTACCGATTGGTTGCTCAGTATTGTCGTTTAGCAATACGCAAGCATTTCGGTCGAAGCGAATGACAGAACCGTCAGGACGACGTACGCCTTTACGGGTGCGCACTACCACCGCCTTCAGAACATCACCTTTTTTAACTTTACCGCGAGGGATTGCTTCCTTCACAGTAACTTTGATGACGTCACCGATATGTGCATAACGGCGGTGAGAGCCACCCAGAACCTTAATACACATTACGCTGCGTGCGCCTGAGTTATCAGCTGCGTCCAGCATACTTTGCATTTGGATCATGTTAGTGCTCCGCTAAATATTAATAACTAGACCCATCACGGGTCGGGCTGCCTCTTTAAAAGGGACGCGAATTGTACCACCCTTTTTTGTGATTGGGTAGTCAAAAAATAAACGGCTCCAAAAATATTTTGGAGCCGCTTTAGTTTCATAGAATTAACGAGATTAAATCTTCGCCTTTTCTAGAACTTTTACCAAAGTCCAAGACTTAGTCTTAGACAGTGGACGACACTCTGCGATTTCAACTGTGTCGCCTAGGCCACACTCGTTGTTCTCGTCATGTGCGTGTACTTTAGTCGTACGTTTTACGTATTTACCGTAGATTGGGTGTTTTACGAAACGTTCGATAGCAACAGTGATAGACTTGTCCATCTTGTCGCTAACAACACGACCTTGTTGAGTACGTTTTACTTCGCTCATTATGCGCCTGCCTTCTCAGTCAAAACAGTTTTCACACGTGCGATATCACGGCGTACAGCTTTCAGAGTATGAGTTTGCTGTAGTTGACCAGTCGCAGCTTGCATGCGCAAGTTGAACTGTTCGCGTAGCAAATTCATTAGCTCAGCGTTAAGCTCTTCAACGCTTTTCTCGCGTAGATCTTGTGCTTTCATCACATCACCTGCTTAGTTACAAATGTAGTTTTGAAAGGCAGTTTACGTGCCGCAAGACGGAACGCTTCACGTGCCAATTCTTCAGGTACACCACCCATTTCGTACATAACCTTACCAGGTTGGATTTGGGCTACCCAGTACTCAACGTTACCTTTACCCTTACCTTGACGAACTTCAAGTGGTTTTTCTGTGATTGGTTTGTCTGGGAACACACGGATCCAGATTTTACCTTGACGCTTAACGTGACGTGTCATTGCACGACGTGCCGCTTCGATTTGACGAGCAGTTAGACGACCACGGCCAACAGCTTTAAGACCGAATTCGCCGAAGCTTACATCAGTACCTTTAGCTAGACCACGGTTACGACCAGTCTGAACCTTACGGAACTTAGTACGTTTAGGTTGTAGCATCTGTCGACTCCTTACTTACGGCCTTTACGCTGCTTCTTAGGCTTGTCGCCTTTAGGCTCTACAGCGTTAGCTGCTGGCATACCACCTAGGATTTCACCTTTGAAGATCCAAGTTTTAATGCCGATCACACCGTATTGAGTGTGAGCCGAAGAAGTTGCGTAATCAATGTCAGCACGTAGAGTGTGTAGAGGCACACGGCCTTCACGGTACCACTCTGAACGTGCGATTTCAGCGCCGCCTAGACGACCGCTTACTTCCACTTTGATACCTTTAGCGCCTAGGCGCATTGCGTTTTGTACTGCGCGCTTCATAGCACGACGGAACATAACACGACGCTCTAGCTGAGACGCGATGCTGTCACCAACAAGTTGCGCATCTAGTTCAGGCTTACGTACTTCAGCGATGTTAATTTGCGCTGGTACACCTGCAATTTTAGCTACAGCTGCGCGTAGCTTCTCAACGTCTTCACCTTTCTTACCGATAACAACGCCTGGACGAGCAGTGTGAATAGTCACACGGATGCTCTTAGCAGGACGCTCGATAACGATACGTGATAGAGACGCTTTTTTCAGTTCACTTGTAAGGAACTGACGTACCTTGAAGTCGCCGTCTAGGTTGTCAGCGAAATCTTTGGTGTTAGCAAACCATGTAGCATTCCAAGGCTTAACGATGCCTAGACGAATACCATTTGGATGTACTTTTTGACCCATTGCTTACTCTCCTAGTCTCTAGCGATCTGCTACAACAACAGTGATGTGGCTTGAACGCTTCAAGATACGATCCGCACGACCTTTAGCACGAGGCATAATACGCTTCATGGTTGGGCCTTCATCTACAAAGATTTTTGCGACATTCAGATCGTCAATATCTGCACCTTCGTTGTGCTCCGCGTTAGCGATAGCAGACTCTAGAACTTTCTTAACTAGTGCAGCAGCTTTTTTGTTGCTGAACGTTAGGATTTCTAGAGCTTGGTCAACAGATTTACCACGGATTAGATCCGCAACTAAGCGAGCTTTCTGAGGCGAAATGCGAGCAAAGTTATGTTTAGCAATTGCTTCCATTATCTACTCCTTAGCGCTTCTTAGCTTTCTTATCCGCAGCGTGACCGCGGTAAGTACGTGTTGGTGCGAATTCACCCAGTTTGTGACCGATCATTTCATCAGTTACAAATACTGGTACGTGCTGACGACCATTATGGACAGCGATGGTCAAACCGATCATCGTAGGGATGATCATTGAACGACGGGACCAAGTCTTAATAGGCTTTTTGTCTCCGCTTTCCACCGCTTTCTCTACCTTCTTCAGCAAGTGTAGGTCAATAAAAGGACCTTTCTTGAGAGAACGTGGCATGGCGATTCCTCTTTATATAGATTACTTGTTACGACGACGTACGATGTACTTGTCAGTGCGTTTGTTCTTACGAGTCTTGAAGCCTTTAGTAGGCATACCCCAAGGAGATACTGGGTGACGACCACCAGAAGTACGACCTTCACCACCACCATGTGGGTGGTCAATCGGGTTCATTACAACACCACGAACCGTTGGACGGATACCGCGATGACGTGATGCACCTGCTTTACCAAGTTCACGTAGCATGTGCTCAGAGTTACCAACTTCACCGATTGTTGCACGGCCTTCAGAAAGAACTTTGCGCATCTCGCCAGAACGTAGACGGATAGTTACGTACGCACCGTCGCGAGCAACGATTTGAGCGTAAGCACCAGCCGAACGAGCTAGCTGACCACCTTTACCAGGCTTAAGTTCAACGTTATGTACTGTTGAACCTACTGGGATATTACGCATTGGTAGAGTGTTACCAGCTTTGATTGGTGCATCAACACCAGACTGAATAACATCACCAGCTACAACACCTTTAGGTGCTAGGATGTAGCGACGCTCACCGTCTTTGTAAAGAACTAGAGCAATGTTTGCGCTACGGTTTGGATCGTATTCAAGACGCTCAACTGTCGCTGGAATACCATCTTTAGTACGTTTGAAGTCAACTACACGGTAGTGGTGCTTGTGACCACCGCCGATGTGACGTACTGTGATACGACCCTTGTTGTTACGACCACCGTTCTTAGAGTTTTTCTCTAGAAGAGGTGCGTATGGCTTGCCCTTGTGTAGGTCAGCGTTAACAACTTTAACAACGTGACGACGACCAGGGGAAGTCGGCTTACATTTAACAATAGCCATTTTTAACTACTCCTGTTATTCCGCGCCGCCAACGAAGTCAAGATCTTGACCTTCTTTCAAAGTAACGTACGCTTTCTTAACGTCGCTGCGGCGACCTTGGCGTAGACCTTGACGTTTGGTCTTACCCTTAGTGATAAGAGTATTTACAGACTTAACTTCAACTTCAAATAGCTTTTCTACAGCTGCTTTGATCTCTTTTTTAGTCGCATCTTTAGCTACTTTGAAAACGATAGTGTTCGCTTTCTCAGCTGCCATAGTTGCTTTTTCAGAGATGTGCGGTGCACGTAGAACTTTTAGGATACGCTCTTCAGTGATCATGCTAGCATTTCCTCTACTTGCTTAACTGCTTCTGCAGTCATTACAACTTTGTCAAACGCGATTAGAGATACTGGATCGATACCAGCAACATCACGTGCGTCAACTTTGTATAGGTTACGAGCAGCTAGGAATAGATTCTCATCTACTTCGCTAGTCACGATTAGAGCGTCAGTTAGCTCAAGCTCTTTAAGCTTAGCAACTAGCTCTTTAGTCTTTGGTGCTTCAACTGAGAAGTTATCAACAACGATTAGACGCTCTTGACGAACAAGCTCAGAAAGAATGCTCTTCATAGCACCACGGTACATTTTTTTGTTTACTTTTTGGCTGTGATCTTGTGGTTTCGCAGCAAAAGTAACACCACCTGTACGCCAGATTGGGCTACGGATTGTACCAGCACGCGCACGGCCAGTACCTTTTTGACGCCATGGCTTAGCGCCACCGCCAGAAACTTCTGAACGTGTTTTTTGAGCACGAGTACCTTGACGAGCACCTGCTGCGTACGCAACAACTACTTGGTGTACAAGAGCTTCGTTAAACTCACGTCCGAAAGTAGTTTCGGAAACAGTTAGTGCATCGGCACCTTTAACCATTAGTTCCATTACTTACTCCTGAGACGTTATGCTTTAACAGCTGGTTTAACGATCACGTTGCCGCCAGTTGCGCCTGGGACTGCACCTTTAATAAGAAGCAGGTTGCGCTCAGCGTCAACACGTACGATCTCTAGGTTTTGAGTCGTTACACGCTCAGCACCCATGTGACCTGCCATTTTCTTGCCTTTAAATACGCGACCTGGAGTCTGACATTGACCGATAGAACCAGGAGCACGGTGAGACAATGAGTTACCGTGAGTCATATCTTGAGTACGGAAGTTCCAACGCTTAACAGCGCCTTGGAAACCTTTACCCTTAGATGTACCAGTAACGTCTACTTTCTTAGTTTCGTTGAATAGTTCAACAGTTAGTTCTGAACCAACTTCGAACTCTTCGCCGTTTTCTAAACGGAATTCCCAAAGACCGCGACCAGCTTCAACGCCAGCTTTAGCAAAGTGACCTGCTTCAGCTTTGTTTACGCGGTTAGCTTTCTTAGAACCAGCTGTAACCTGGATTGCTGCGTAGCCGTCAGTTTCAAGAGTTTTCACTTGAGAAACACGGTTAGCTTCAACCTCAACAACTGTTACTGGGATAGAAACGCCTTCTTCAGTAAATACGCGGGTCATGCCCACTTTACGACCGATTAGACCAATCATACTTCTAATCTCCCTTAACCTAGGCTAATTTGAACGTCAACGCCCGCAGCAAGGTCTAGACGCATTAGAGCATCAACAGTCTTGTCTGTTGGCTCAACGATGTCGATTAGACGCTTGTGAGTACGGATTTCGTACTGGTCACGTGCTTTCTTGTTAACGTGTGGAGAGATAAGAACTGTGAAACGCTCTTTACGAGTTGGCAGTGGGATTGGACCACGAACCTGTGCGCCAGTGCGCTTAGCTGTTTCAACGATTTCCGCTGTAGAAGCATCGATTAGTTTGTAATCGAAAGCTTTTAGGCGGATACGGATACGTTGGTTCTGCATGAGACAGAGCTCCAAATTTAATAAATTACACAAACAATATCGCCACTCAAACTCGTCGAGACGAGAGAATGCCGATTGATTTATGTGAAACCGTAGCATCCAAGATTAGGACGCATTGTCAGTTAATTTTCGATTAACTATCCCTATATGCCAAAGTCACCTTTGAGGATAGTTTTTCCGAAGAAAAGATAGCTAATTGTATTAACCGCGAACATAAGCTGAGTATACATTACCTCACAAATCCTTAGATTTGCTCGCTCCTCACTGCTCATTGGTTCACAACTGGCTTAACCAGTGCGCTGCATTATACAGATCACACTTTAGGTTGCAAGCGCTGAGTGAAAAATAATCGGGAATATTCCAAACCCTATACATCCCTCTTCGCTTGGTAGCCATTAAACAAAAAGGACGCCGAAGCGTCCTTTTCTAAACTGTAATCGTAATAGCGGCTGCTATTATTTCTTACCGCTTGATAGTGCACCGAAACGCTTGTTGAAGCGATCAACACGGCCGCCTGTATCAACGATACGTTGCTTACCAGTGTAGAATGGGTGACACTTGTCACATACGTCTAGGTGGATAGACTCTTTACCTAGAGTAGAGTTGAACTCAAAAGAGTTGCCGCAAGAACAAGTCGCTTTTACTGCTTTGTATTCTGGGTGGATACCAGCTTTCATGGGATAACCTCAATAGTAGGCCGTGTCGCTATACGAATCTAAGCCGCACACCACACGCAATTAATAATAAAATGGGATACCGCATCAACTAATTGCCGAAGCCATATCTCAAGGCGCGATATAGTAAAGAATCACATTGCTCGGATCAACACATTTGGCAACTTTTTCGCCACTTTTTTAGCCAGACTAATCATAGAGGCACGATTCACGCTGAATCACATAGCTTTACTCGAATTTCCATACCGATTTTAATAGACTCTCATTTCCTTTCCCTCTTTTTAATAGCTAAGAATTTATGCGTCCAACCATTGCTAGAGTGGCATTACCCGTTCCGCTCGACAAACAATTTGATTACGCCATTCCGGGGCACCTGTTTCCGATCATTGGTGGACGCGTTTCCGTGCCTTTTGGACGCCAAACCTTAGTCGGCATCGTCACCGCAATGGTTAATCACTCGGACTTTCCCAAAGATCAACTCAAGCCAATCAAAGCAGTTCTTGATTCTCAGCCGATATGGTCTGAAAAGCTTTATTCGTTGCTGACTTGGTGCAGCCAGTTCTACCAATACCCACTTGGAGATACGCTACACAATGCGATGCCAGCAGCTCTACGTAAAGGAAAGCCTGCAGATTTTGCGACGCTACAAGAGTGGCAAATTACCGAATCCGGTAAAGACAAGCTGATGCAAGGGCTTGATCGTCGAGCGGTCAAACAACAGAAGGTCTTGCAAATGTTGGTTAACGGCGCTTTGCCTCACCAGGAATTTGTCGACCAAGAGATAGCCTCAACAGTACTAAAGTCTTTAGAAGAGAAAGGCTGGATTGAACGTATCGAGAAGAAGCCTGTAATCACCCAGTGGGGACAGCACGTTGAATGCGACGTCGAGAAGCCAAAGCTCAACCACGAACAAGCACTCGCTATTGCAAGTGTAAATAGCCAAACAGGCTTTGCTTGCTATTTATTAGAGGGAGTAACTGGCTCTGGTAAAACAGAAGTTTACTTAAACCTTATCAAGCCGGTCTTAGAGAAAGGTAAACAAGCCTTGGTTTTAGTACCAGAGATTGGCTTAACACCACAAACCATCAACCGCTTTAAACGCCGTTTTAATGTGCCAGTTGACGTCATCCACTCCGGGTTAAACGAGACGGAGCGTCTGAATGCGTGGCTTTCTGCACGCGACAAAGCGGCCGGAATCATTATCGGCACACGCTCTGCCCTACTCGCGCCTTTTGCTGATCTCGGGATTATCATTGTGGACGAGGAACATGACACCTCTTACAAACAGCAAGATAGCTTGCGTTATCATGCACGCGATGTTGCTGTAATGCGCGCTCATAAAGAACAAGTTCCGATTGTTCTGGGCTCAGCCACACCTGCACTGGAGACATTGCACAATGCCTTGTCAGGCAAATATCACCATTTAACACTAACCCAACGAGCTGGCTCTGCCGTGCCAACCACTAATAAAGTGTTAGATGTAAAAGGTCAGTATTTAGAAAGTGGCTTATCTGCCCAACTGATTGCCGAGATGCGCAAGCATTTAAAAGCGGGCAATCAAGTAATGTTGTTTCTTAACCGCCGAGGCTTTTCGCCCGCTTTGATGTGCCATGAATGCGGTTGGATTGCAGAATGTAAACGTTGTGATGCGTACTATACGTTCCACCATTACAGCAACGAAATACGCTGCCATCACTGCGGCTCACAACAACCGGTGATTCATCAATGTCAGGGGTGTGGTTCAACCCAATTGGTTACCGTCGGCGTAGGAACGGAACAACTCGAACAACAATTGGCTCAGTTATTTCCAGAATACAACGCCATTCGCATCGACAGAGACAGCACACGTCGCAAAGGTAGTTTGGAAGATGCCCTTGAATCGATTCGTAAAGGTGAACATCAAATTCTGATTGGCACCCAAATGCTGGCTAAGGGGCACCATTTTCCAAATGTAACGCTCGTTGCTCTTTTGGATGTTGATGGCTCTCTCTATAGTAGTGACTTCCGCGCTTCCGAGCGACTAGCGCAGTTGTTTATTCAAGTCGCAGGTCGTGCCGGCCGCGCAAGTAAACCTGGCGAGGTTATCCTACAAACCCACCATCCTGAGCACAGCTTGCTGCAGGCCCTGCTTCAAAAAGACTATCGCCACTTTGCTATGACTGCTCTGGAAGAACGCAAATTGGCTCAGCTTCCGCCTTATAGTTTCTTGACTCTGTTTAAAGCAGAGGCGAACCAAAGTGAGGTAGTTGAAGACTTCCTGCGTCAGGTTCGCTTTACGTTAGAGTCACACCCTCTGTTCGATGATTCCTGCATGGTGTTAGGCCCTACTCCTTCACCTTTGGCCAAGCGGGCTGGTAAATACCGTTGGCAACTATTACTGCAAACTCAGCATCGTTCATTGATGCAAAAGTTATTAACCAGTGCCAAACCTGCTATTGAGTTGTTGCCAAATGCTAAGAAAGTACGCTGGAATTTAGACATAGAACCACAAGATCTCAGCTAGCAAACGTTTAACTATGTAATGAATTACCATTTAATGTGACCAGAATCACACCAAGATTACAATTTTTGTTAAACAGACCGTAACTTTCACTTTAGAAATGAATAGACTATCCAAATTAGAAAAGTCTAAAGTGACTTGTTTGCACAAGCTTAGATTAAAACAATGACTATTCCCACAAATTGATATCGCGGTGAAGAATCCATTTTCCCACTCGTTAACACGAACTGAGCGAAGAGCAAATACAGCTCTAACTCGGTTTGATTACTCTGATTTCAAACCGGAATAACGTCATCTTGGCAAAAAATAAATGAGAGGTTAAAAACTATGGCGACAATGAAGGATGTTGCCCAGCTTGCGGGAGTGTCTACGGCTACGGTATCTCGAGCCTTAATGAATCCAGAGAAAGTATCTTCTTCTACAAGAAAGAGAGTAGAAGATGCCGTACTTGAAGCGGGTTATTCTCCAAACTCATTAGCGCGTAACTTACGTAGAAACGAATCAAAAACCATTGTTACTATCGTTCCCGACATCTGTGATCCTTATTTTTCTGAAATTATTCGCGGTATTGAAGATGCAGCCATGGAACATGGCTATCTAGTCCTGCTGGGCGATAGCGGACAACAGAAGAAACGCGAAAGCTCTTTCGTAAACCTCGTATTTACTAAGCAGGCAGATGGAATGCTACTGCTTGGTACAGATCTACCATTCGATGTCAGTAAGCCAGAGCAAAAGAACTTACCTCCGATGGTAATGGCGTGTGAATTTGCGCCAGAGCTCGAGCTTCCGACAGTACATATTGATAACCTGACCTCAGCATTTGAAGCGGTGAATTACCTGACCCAATTAGGTCATAAACGCATTGCTCAAATCTCTGGACCAGATACAGCAATATTGTGTCAGTTCCGCCAGCAAGGCTACCAACAAGCCCTGCGCCGTGCCGGCATCAATAAAGATCCACAATATAGTGTCATTACTGAGTTCTCTTTTGATGGCGGAGCAAAAGCCGTTCGTAAACTGCTCGAATTGCCAGAACCACCAACGGCTATTTTCTGTCACTGTGACACAATGGCCATCGGCGCAATTCAAGAAGCGAAAAAGCTTGGCTTACGAGTACCGCAAGATCTCTCTGTTGTGGGCTTTGATGACATTAACTTCGCTCAGTACTGCGATCCACCGTTGACCACCATATCTCAACCTCGCTATGAGATTGGTCGACAAGCGATGCTAATGATGCTCGAGATGTTAAAAGGCCACGACGTGCATTCAGGCTCGCGTCTGCTTGAAACTAATCTCGTCATTCGTGGAAGTGCAGCGCCACCACAGCGCCCTTAACCTAAAGATTAGGTATTCATCCCCAAAGCGGTGCTAAGGCGCCGCTTTTTTATTTACCCCTCCTGCTTTTTGTGTATCCCTGAATAAATGTAAGTGAGAACGGAAACACACTCCTACACTCGGGCGTTGTCGCGCTTTAGCTATCAAGATTCTATCAATAGGGTGTTTTCTCAACTCGTTCTGGATTAACATATTTGCAAGAATCCTTGATGACCAGAAATAACCGTGGCAAATAGAGATTATGTAAGACGGGGGCGAGGCGCCCCAAAAAAGTCGACAAAAAAACAGCCGCCGAGAAGAAAAAAACCTTGGCGCAGTGGCCTGCTCGCTATCTTGCTCGTGGGCGGTTTTGGCTATGGTCTTTACCTTTTGAGTAGCGACCCAGAACCTAAACAACCAGTCGTGAAGCAGCCAACAACCACTGTCAGCAAACCAAAGCCGAAAAAAGACTTGCCGCCACCACCAGAAGAAAAATGGGAATATGTTGAGTCACTACCGAAACGTGAAGTTGAAGTTGTGGCTAAAGAAATTGAAGTTTCTAAAATTCCTTACATCATGCAGTGTGGCGCGTACAAAACTCAGGCACAAGCGGAAGAGCGCAAGCTTGCAATCGCGTTCCAAGGGATGTCGAGCAAGATTCGTAAGAAAGAAGGCAGTTCATGGTATCGTGTGGTGCTAGGTCCGTATAAGTTCAAACGTGATGCAGAACGTGACCGTCATAAACTGCAACGCGCGAAAATCGAGCCGTGCGCGATTTGGAAAGAAAATCTTTAAACTCAGGCCCTAGGAGCTAAGATCCTAGGGCCTTTCTTTTTGCCCCCTTGAATCCCCATTTCTCCTCCCCCATATACTGAATTAAATCCAAAGAGAAATAATCAAGAGGTCGACTGTGACTACCATTGTATCTGTACGTCGAAATAATAAAGTCGTCATCGCGGGTGATGGCCAAGTATCTCTAGGCAATACCGTAATGAAAGGTAATGCGCGCAAAGTTCGCCGCCTATACAACAACCAAGTACTAGCGGGCTTTGCCGGCGGTACTGCGGATGCCTTCACCCTTTTTGAGCGCTTCGAAAGCAAACTGCAAATGCACCAAGGTCACCTAACCAAAGCGGCAGTTGAGCTAGCCAAAGACTGGCGTAGCGATCGTGCTCTGCGCAAGCTCGAAGCCTTACTTGCCGTTGCCGACGAAACCGCATCGTTAATCATTACCGGTAATGGTGATGTCGTACAGCCAGAACACGACCTGATTGCGATTGGCTCTGGTGGTGCTTACGCACAAGCTGCCGCAACCGCCCTACTAGAAAACACAGATCTAGATGCTCGTGAGATCGCGGAAAAAGCTCTCAATATCGCGGGTGATATTTGTGTCTTCACTAACCATCACCACACGGTAGAAGAGCTAGACTCAACAGTAGAGCCTGAAAAACCAACCGCGTAATCGTAACGAAGTAAGGAAAGAATATGTCTGAAATGACGCCTCGCGAAATCGTTCATGAATTGAACCGCCACATTATCGGTCAAGAAAAAGCCAAGCGTTCGGTTGCGATTGCACTTCGTAACCGCTGGCGCCGCATGCAGCTTGAAGAAAGCTTGCGTGCCGAAGTGACGCCAAAAAACATCTTGATGATTGGCCCTACTGGTGTTGGTAAGACTGAAATCGCACGACGCCTCGCAAAACTGGCAAATGCCCCTTTCATCAAAGTTGAAGCGACAAAATTCACCGAAGTGGGTTACGTTGGTAAAGAAGTTGAAACCATCATCCGTGACCTAACAGATGTCGCTGTGAAAATGACGCATCAACAAGCGATGGAGAAAGTGAAATTCCGAGCAGAAGAGCAAGCGGAAGAACGCATTCTTGATGCGCTACTGCCACCAGCACGTGATAGCTGGGGTCAAGCAGAGCAAACGGAAGAGTCTTCTCACACTCGCCAGATCTTCCGTAAGAAACTGCGTGAAGGCCAACTAGACGATAAAGAAATTGAAATCGACGTAGCCGCACCGCAGATGGGCGTAGAGATCATGGCGCCTCCTGGTATGGAAGAGATGACTAACCAGCTGCAAGGCATGTTCCAAAACCTGGCAGGCGACACTAAGAAAAAACGTAAGCTGAAAATCAAAGACGCAATGAAAGCGTTAGCGGAAGAAGAAGCGGCGAAACTGGTAAACCAAGAAGAGCTAAAAGAAGCAGCGATTTTCAACGTTGAAAACAACGGCATCGTATTTATCGATGAGATCGACAAGATCTGTAAACGCGGCGAGAGCTCAGGCCCAGACGTTTCACGCGAAGGTGTTCAGCGCGACCTACTTCCATTGATTGAAGGCAGCACGGTATCAACCAAGCACGGCATGGTAAAAACAGACCACATTCTGTTTGTTGCATCTGGTGCATTCCAAGTGGCAAAACCATCTGACTTGATCCCAGAATTGCAAGGTCGTCTACCAATTCGCGTTGAGCTAGAAGCACTAAGCAGCAACGACTTCAAACGCATTCTGACAGAACCAAAAGCCTCTCTAACAGAGCAGTACGTTGCGTTGATGAAAACGGAAGATGTGGACATCGAATTCACAGAAGACGGCATCACGCAAATCGCGGAAGCGGCATGGACGGTCAACGAAAGCACAGAAAACATCGGTGCTCGTCGCTTACACACCGTTATGGAACGCTTAATGGATGAAATCTCTTACGACGCAGCGGAGCAATCTGGCGCTAAATTCGTTATTGATTCCGCTTATGTGAAAGCACGCTTAGGCGACACGATTGAAGATGAAGATCTAAGCCGCTTTATCCTATAAATAGTAAGATTCAATTAGCCTAGTGAATTACATTGTGTAAATGTGCACACTTGGAAACTTTCATTTGGTTAATGTAAGTTCATTTAAGCCATTACCGTCACGCCACTTTTAATAGGGATGACACTGTGTAATGGCTTTCTTTATCTACCTAAGATTTTGTAGCTTATAGTTCGTCACAATGCTCGTTAGGTTTGACAGTAAGGTCTTGCAAAAATGTGGATTGCACTGTTTGGTCAAGCAATGCTGCTGATGTTCCAACCAAAACAGACACAACAACACCACTAGATGTAATAGTTCCTTTCGGACCAAATACTGGCGCAGAAGCGATCACACCTGCAACACTAGCTGTTCCAGTAATAGCCCTACCAAGCGTTTGATACAAAGACATAAAAACTCCATTATTAATAAGTAGAAAAAGGGTTGCCGTTGGCAACCCTTTTTATGGAAAAACAAACTTTGCAACGTCTCGTTATCTAACAAGAGCACCGTATGCATCAAATGATATATATTTATAAATTTCCAACATCCGTACTCTTATTAGGTGAACTTAATTCTATCGTTCACTTCACAACTTTTATCTCTCCATTATTGAACAGTCTCCTAAGTCAAAGTAGGTAACAGCAATTTCAACATAGCCAGAACTAAATAGTCTAAGCTCAAAATTGAATGTTCTCTGAAAACTTACTTAGTTGTTAAACATTTAGAATTCTTTCTAACTTCCCTTGGAATCAATTATTTTCAGATATATGTCCTCTTAGTGAAGTTCCTATCGTTTCACTCTTGGAGGACCTATGCCGACCGATAACCTTCACTACCAAAAACAAAAGAAACACCAAGAAAATGAAATCCTAGAGCATGCTGCTGAAATCCTAGCTAACCGCTACGTTCGAGGTAATGCCCTTTGTAACCCTGAAGCAACCAAAGAGTATGTTCGATTCAAACTAGCCAGCGCGGAGCACGAGGTTTTCGCTCTGCTACTACTTGATAACCAGCACCGTGTCATCGAGTTTAAATCACTCTTTAAAGGCACCATTGACTCCGCCAGCGTTTATCCGCGCGAGGTCGTCAAAAGCGTCTTGGAAGTGAATGCAGCGGCAGTCATTCTGGCGCATAACCACCCTTCTGGTGACCCTTCCCCATCTCAAGCGGATAGGCGTATCACACGCAAGCTTATCGACGCTTTAGCGTTAGTGGATGTAAGGGTGCTTGACCATATCGTTGTGGGAGAAAGTAGTGTCTCGTTTGCAGAAAAGGGGTGGATATGATCAACACGATTTATGGTGGTGTTTCTTTAGCGCCACAATTGCGTCAGCAGTTGGAGAAGCTATTGAAGGGGTACTCTTTACCTGACAATGCCAAACAGTTGCTCTTGACTTGCCGCCAATTAAGCTACTACCGCCATGGCCGAGGCATTCACCCTGTTGAAGTGCAGTTCCAACGCACTGCAAATTCAGGGCCCTGGCAGATTGTCTTCTTTATCAGCTTTTCTTACCCATTTGAGAGCGCGCTCAACGTTCAGCCTGAACTGTACTTTCATCTTGCCAAGGGATGGTGTTATCAGCCCGATACAGGGGCGGTAAACCTTGAACATCCAGAAGTAATCGACCTTCTTCAGGTATGGATGAAAACGTTCGCTCGGCATCTTTCAAGCATGGATTTTGACGAAATCGATTTATCCATCGTTGGAAAGTAAGCCTCTGCCCCCTTAATCACGACACTTCATGACGTAGATGTGACAAATTTCGTCGTATCATTTTTGCTTAAGGCATTGATACGACGAGCTTTGTCGCGCCTTTTTGATATTGTCATACCCAACAGAACGAACCTTGTTGAACTGACCATGACGCAACCTAACCAAACTCAGTATCACCTTGAGCTTATCTTGGCGATTTACAACCTTATTCCTTACAATAAGAAAGTCACCGCCAGGCAAATTCAAGCTCAACTGTCCCCGCTTGGTTTAGAGCGCTCCTTGCGTACTATCCAACGTAATCTGTCCGCTATCTGTGCCATGTTTCCCAATGTAATGGTGGATGATAGAGACAAACCCTTTGGTTACCAAAAAACCGAAACTCTGAAGATGAGCACGACGGCTCACGAAGCGGTATTGATCTATTGGCTCATCGAGTCAACCAAGCATCATCTGCCTAGCAGCCTTGCTCCACTCTTAGATGACCTCCTTTCGAACATAACTCCTGAAGACATCAATAACATTCAAAATCATTGGTCATCCAAAGTTCCTATCACAGCCCCAACCCCATTGAGTAAACACGCTCAAGTCGATATCCAAATTTTTCAGATTGTATGTCTAGCGACACTTCAACAACGTCTTATCTCATTAAAGATAAACAAAAGAGACGGCACTCTACGCCTAACTAACGTTCAACCAATAAGTCTCGTACTCCATCACGGCAGCCCTTATCTCGTTTGGCGTACACACACGCATACCAAGTTGAACACCTTACTTCTTAGCAACATCCAGGAGGCCACCATGTCGAGCTTTCGCTTTGAGCTTCAAACAGATGCGACTCTGCTCTCGTCTGAAGTTAAAGAGCTGTTTGATATCGCTGACTCTCATCTTGAATTAAACAAAATAGTACCCTCTAAAACTTATTATGGAGAAATAGAATGAACCTATCTAAACCCCTACTTACCATCGCTCTCTTTACTATTCCTTTCGCCTTAATCGGATGTGGCGGCTCTTCTGGCGGGCGTGACAATAACGACTCAGGGCAATCATATCAATTTGGTGGTGCAGTACAGAAAGGTCCTCTACAACCTGGTTCAGTCGTCACCGCCTATGAACTTAACCAAGACTTAGAAAAGACCGACATCTCTTACACCACTCAAATAGAGGACTATGAAGGTAATTACAACATGAATGAGCGATTCAATACGCCTTATGTCGAGCTCGTTGCACAGGGGAATTACTTTAATGAGCTGACAGGAAAAAGTGATGAGCAGATGCGCATGAGCGCTTTTGTCGATATGAACGCAACGACACAAGTGAACTTCAATGTTGCTACAGCGGCCATGAAAGCAAGTATCATGGCAAAGGTACAAGCCGGACAGACCTTTGAGGAGGCGGTGCATGAGGCGACCACTGAGCTGCTAAGCCTTTACAGTTATGATCCTGAGCAATGGGCAGATGGCATTAATTTCTATAACGTCAACCTTTCTAACGCTGGCGATACCAGCACTGTGCTACTCGTGATCTCTGCAAGTACTTTAACTATGGCAACCGAAAACGGACTCACGTTAGAGCAACAAATCGAGAAAATTGGTCAGGTATTGTTAGAGCCTAACTCCGTTCAGTTTGAAGAAATGAAACAAGCTCTGACCAAGTACAGCCTAGCACTGTACAAAACAGCAGCTTACGAGAACACTCAGAAGTACTACGCAGACAACGGTCTAGACTTTGATATTCCACACGTAGATTACTTTATCGATGTTGATGGTGACGGCGTGTTACCTAACAAAGATTTACCTGTGTTTGCTTACACTGGCGGTGTTAATATCGGCTCTGATGAAATCGGAGGACTACGTCCAGCTGGTGCATGGGCTATCGACTACCAAGGTCGTCCTATGACATTCGAAGTTATTGGTGAATTCCAGCACGGTGAAATCGCATCAATTGAATACACTGATACTGGCGTTAGTATTTGGTATCGTCTAACGGATGTAGACTTTGAAGGTCAGTCATTTGAAGACTGCGTTACGGTTAATACAGTAAAGCCTGCACCTGCTAACTTTCCATGGAAGGCATGTGTAACTCTAACCAAATAGTAATCTTCAGCAGATCGAAAAAATAGGAGGCCTAGCTTCCTATTTTTTGTCAGACTCCCAATGTCATTATGGAGCACAACGAAGCGTATTCAGAAATAATACATGAATAACTAAGTACGTGAGACGGCATTTACACTGACACAGACGTAGGGTCCTGAGAACGGATATCATTAACACTACTGATGTTATCGAGGCCAATTTACCAACAGTGCATGACCGTACCACCGAATGCTGCGTGCTTATTTAGCATACCCCGAATGGCAAGTTGAACCTAAGAGACCATATGCTTCTCCAGTTATCTCTACACTTATAATCAATCTATAGAGCAATCACGTTTCGAAATACTAAACAGATGAGCAGATTAATATTAACTTTCATCCCTGACTCGTTCCAAAGCAACGTTTTCCTTCACCATAATGCTTCGTTCTATTTTTGGCAAAGTAACTGAGTCTTGTAAAGAGGGTCTGGTATTTATTCTCGAAGTCGTATTTATTTTGGTCTAAGTAGTGCGTACCTTTATAAAAAAGTTGAACCAACCTATCTGCATTATCAACATACTCTCCTAGTGCACTATTCCATGCATCCATAATAAGTCTTGCTAAACTTTCTTCATTATCTCTATAACCGCTACTCCAATATCTATCTTTATTAAAAAACAGGACAAGGTGATAGTGGTCATTTGTAGATTTATTCCTTTCCCTACACCAAACATACCGTAGGTGACATGGATATACCCTTTTCCCACTCGCTTTCATTCTTTTTTCTTGCGCTTTTATTTTTGCCTTCAAGGATTCAAAGAATCGTTTAATGATATTTTTTTGATTAAATGTATTGTTCAAAATCTCATCTCTGAAAAGTATGTCTTTTTCACTGTCAGAAACAGGAAGTCTCAGATCCAGTCTTAACGCATGAACTCTCTTATAGTCTTTTAATACTTTAGACATGGTTAATATAATACGATCTAGATAGTGTGTATTGAGTTGTTCGACCGGATAAAGAACCTCTAAACCTTTGTAAGTATAAGTCATCATTCATTCTCTTTGGTATTCATCCAAAGATATGAATTACTGTGTTATTTAATACATGGTATTTAAGGAGAGCATACCAACTCTACTGAGGTAGAGTGTGTAGGATATAAGTACTTAGTTAAGTGAGTATGTACGGTTAACTATATATTTAATTATGTATATTAACCATACCAACATATCTAGTAAGCGTTAATTCTAAGCCCCCTGTACAACACATGCGAAAGAGCTACTCTGAAGTTAGCTACAACCATGAATGATTAGTGACAATCAACTTTTAACTTACATCACTGAAAAAACTACATTGTAGTTATGAAAGATAAAGGCTGAGCCAGATTGAAACTACATTGTAGTAAATGTAAGATACTAGCTGCTAAAAATTACTATTTAAGAGGGTTTAATTATGGAAGATTACGATGTAATAATTAAAGATAAAAAGATGGGAAAGTTCTATGCTAACCAGCTATCAACACATGGTATTAGAGCAGTATGGGAAGAATCATTAAGTATTAAAGAAAATGAAAGTATAATAAATGCAGCTCTTAAATCATATTCATTTGAAGATTGCAAAAGGATTGTCGGGAAAATAGAAGAAAAATACAATTCAACTTTATACATAAAAAATGAAATACGAAAAAATGAAAGATTTTGTAATTTTTCATGGTTTTACATTCAAAAAAAACTATCCGGAAAACTATCATTAAATCCAAATGGAAGCAGTTTTAAAGAAAGAGTAGACTGGGTAACATCATATATAAGAAAGGTAAATAGAAGCAAACATAGCCATATTGAACTAGAGAGGGGTATTGTAAGAAAGTGGTATTTATCACTTGATAAAACTGAGATCATTTCATGGTTGAAAGATGATGAAGAAAAAATAAAGTGGGCATGGAGCTACATACTTAAACATGAGCCTTTGATTATTAAATACATTTGGAATAATAAAAACTCAACGCAAGACCTGAAAGATTTCATTATCGCTTTTTTTGATGCAATTGAAGAGAACAAAAGAGAAATCACTATTAAAAGGATAAAAAAGGCATGGGATCAAAAGAAGTTTAGAGATAAAGTTCAATCTAAAAAGCAATATTGTATAAACTTATCTGAAAGCAGCAATGAAAAACTTAAAGCTATATCAATTTCAAAAAACATGAAAAGAAATAAAGTTATAGAATCACTCATAAATAATGAATACTTAAGGCTATAGGAACCTCGCTGTATTGCTTTTAATGCTCATATTAGTTTACTTAATCGTCTCCTATTTGATTTAAGTTAATAGTGTACATAAAAATTTATGTCTATACTGGGCACATTGGTTACTAGCACGAAATTTCCATGAAACAATCTCTACAGATCTGGCTTGAAGCCGCTCGTCCAAAAACATTACCTCTGGCATTGGTCTCTATCTTAACAGGTAGCGTGCTCGCCTACTCGGCGGGTCATTTCTCACTGACGATTGCCATCATGGCTTTCGTAACCGCGACATTGCTGCAAATTCTGTCCAACCTGGCAAACGACTATGGCGATTCCGTTCAAGGTACAGATAACGACAAACGCCTCGGCCCATTACGAGCGATGCAGTCTGGCGCGGTAAGTGCGAAACAGATGAAACACGCGATTATCTTTAACATCGTTCTGACCGCAATCTCAGGCTTGGTGTTAGTTTTCTATTCACTAAGTTCACTGGAAAGCATTGTCACTTTTATCGGGCTGGGAATTTTGGCCATTCTCGCAGCCATTGCTTATACCATGGGTAGCAAACCATACGGTTACGTGGGGCTTGGCGATATATCAGTGTTCTTGTTTTTTGGTTTACTCGGCGTATCCGGTACCTACTTCTTGCATACCGGTCACGTAGACACCACGCTATTCTTACCTGCTTTAGGCTGCGGTTTACTCGCCGTTGCAGTACTCAATATCAACAATATGCGTGATATAGAGAACGACCGAGAGTGTGGTAAACGCACGGTGGCGGTACGCTTAGGTCAACGTAAAGCCAAACAGTACCACTTTATTTTACTTGGCGGAGCTATCCTTGCCTTTGCGGCTTACTTGTTAATTCAAGACAAACCCATTTGGATTAGCTTGCCATTCTTACTTAGTATTTATTTCGTGGCCGATCATGGTAAAGCGGTTTGGCATACACAAAAGCCTGCTCAAATAGCACCAATGATGCCAGTCATCGTGAAATGCTCTCTAGTCACCAACGTTTTGTTTGCAACAATTGTGGTAGCTCAAACTCTAGTAAGTTAAAAAAGGATTGTCATTGCATTGACTTAATGCCTAGATATACTCAAAGACAACCAATTTCTGTTTAGAAAGGTACGCTATGGAATACAATACCTCAGCACTCTGTGATATCTACCTCGATCAGGTAGATGTGGTTGAACCAATGTTCAGTAACTTTGGCGGTCGCGCTTCATTTGCCGGGCAAATCACCACCATCAAGTGTTTTGAAGATAATTCGTTGATCCGCGAGACATTAGAGCAAGATGGACTTGGTCGCGTTTTGTTAATTGACGGTGGCGGTTCCCTACGTAAAGCCCTTATCGATGCAGAAATCGCAACCATTGCGGAAGAAAACGAGTGGGAAGGCATTGTCGTTTACGGCTGTGTTCGTGAAGTAGATGAACTTGAAGATATGAACTTAGGCATTCAAGCCCTCGCTTCTATTCCTGTTGGAGCGACAAGTCAGGGTATTGGCGAATTGGATGTACCAGTCAACTTTGGCGGCGTTAGCTTCCTTCCAGAAGATTACATTTATGCTGATAGCACCGGAATTATCCTGTCGCCTGAACCATTGAATATTGATTTAGGGTTGGATGAAGAAGCATAACGAGTCTTAGGCGCCTAAGTTATAGGGCCTTCTCTTGGCTCTTAGCGCCTAGCCTTGTCTTAACATTTTCTACTTCCCTAAAACACAAACACCCGCTTAACGCGGGTGTTTTTAACTTGGAATGAAGAAGCCGAATTATTCCACTTCGTCCATTTTGCCAAGTAGTGCACGAATGCGCTCTTGCCATTGTGCGTGCTCTTGCTGTGCTTGTTGTGCTTTTTGCTCTAGCTCTTCACGTTGAGAGCGAAGCTCGTTCGCTTCTTCCGCAAGTTTAGCTTTATCTTCTTTCAGCTCTTCGACTTCCATCTGAAGAAGAGTGATTGTGTCAACTGCAGTTTGAATTTTAGATTCTAGTTGTTCTAGTACTTCAAAAGACATCTTGGCCTACCTATGTTATTCCGTTGGGACGATGTGCGAGATTGATGCACACCTAACCTATATAAGGTTCATTCTACTCAGCGTCGCGATGAGAAACACTCACTATATTCGATATTTTGCATCATTCGGTCAAAAAATCAGCGCAATCTCACTAAACGCTGACTTTTCTTGTCGCCGAAGCATTTTTGAGCAAGGATTTTGCGTCCCGCTACGCTGAAAATCGTCCTAAGTATTGATCAAATTCAAGTTAGATAAAGTAAAAGCCTCGCAAAAAGGCAAACGTTTACTCGACCTTGTGATAGAATCGCCGCGCAAATTCTTCTTCCCTCTTGCTTACTTGGAGACATCATGAAACGCGATTTAGCAATGGCATTTTCCCGTGTGACTGAAGGTGCAGCTCTGGCTGGTTACAAATGGCTTGGCCGTGGCGATAAAAACGCAGCCGATGGCGCAGCTGTTGAAGTTATGCGCACGCTACTGAACAAAACAGATATCAGTGGTGAAATTGTCATTGGTGAGGGTGAAATCGATGATGCGCCAATGCTGTACATTGGTGAGCAAGTGGGTATTGGTGGTGATGAAGTAGATATTGCAGTCGACCCGATTGAAGGAACGCGTATGACGGCAATGGGACAATCGAACGCACTAGCCGTACTTGCCGCAGGTGAGAAAGGCAGCTTTCTTAAAGCGCCAGATATGTACATGGAAAAACTGGTTGTTGGCCCTGGTGCAAAAGGCGTAATTGACTTAGAAAAGCCGTTAAAAGACAACCTAGAGAACGTAGCAAAAGCCCTGAACAAGCCACTTGATACCCTAGTCGTTATTACCCTTGCGAAACCTCGCCACGATAACGTTATTGCAGAAATGCAAGCAATGGGCGTGCGTGTCTTTGCGGTGCCTGATGGTGACGTGGCTGCCTCTATTCTGACTTGTATGCCAGACAGTGAAGTGGACATGATGTACTGTATTGGTGGCGCGCCAGAAGGGGTAGTATCAGCAGCGGTAATTCGAGCGCTAGACGGTGATATGCACGGTCGCCTGCTTCCTCGTCACGAAGTAAAAGGCGATACTGAAGAAAACCGCATTTACGGCGCAGATGAACTAAAACGCTGCGATGAAATGGGCGTAAAAGCGAATGTTGTCCTCAAAATGGAAGACATGGCTCGTAGCGACAATGTGGTATTTTCAGCTACAGGCATCACTAAAGGTGACTTGCTGGAAGGTATCTCTCGTCAAGGCAATATTGCAACCACAGAAACGCTGCTCGTGCGCGGTCGATGCCGAACTATTCGCCGCATTAAGTCGACTCACTACCTAGATCGTAAAGATCCAGAAGTGCGTGATATTATTCTTTAAGCATTTCTCGAGGCTCTCGCTCAATCTGAGTTTGAGCCTTTCTTTCCGCACAACGGGCAATAGATTCTGAATCACACTCGTTCCTCGCTGTTCAGAATGACGGAGACTTTAATAAGCTCTAAATCAAAAGAACTCGTCATTCTAGCGAGACTAAAAATCTAGTAGTAACAAGCTCCTATTCTTTCCTGGTCACCTTAACCACTGCTCAACCAGAAGATAGATTCTGAATCACCTTATTCCTCGCTGTTCAGAATGACGGCTACCATAGCAAGCTCTAAATCGAAAAAACTCGTCATTCTAGCGAGCTCCAGCGAGACTAAGAATCTGGTAACAGCAACCCCCTATTCTTCCTGCTCGCCTTAACCACTACACAGCCGGGCAATAGATTCTGAATCACACTCGTTCCTCGCCGTTCAGAATGACGACATATATTGGCTCATATGAACATAGCCCCTACAAATCCACACTCAAATTAAGTCAACACTTTTCTTTACTAACCCTATCGCGCATAATATGTACTGACGTATAAATGGTGGGTATATGAAGACCGTAGATAGGATATTGCAAATCGTTAAGCGTGATGGCTCCGTCACTGCAAAACAACTCTCTTCTGAGCTAGGTATGACAACCATGGGGGCTCGTCAGCACCTGCAAAGTTTAGAAGATGATGGCATTCTTTCTATCCATGACGTAAAAGTAAAAGTTGGTCGCCCTGCTCGTCATTGGTCTCTCACTCAAAAAGGTCATGAGCAATTTGCTGACCGTCACGGTGAGTTGACCATTCAGTTTATAGAAGCTGTCGAACATATCTTTGGCAAAGATGGACTGGAAAAAGTCACATCAGAGAGGGAAAAACTCACGTTACAAAGTTATCGTCAGCATCTTGAGCAATGCGACTCTCTGCAAAGCAAACTAGAAACACTCGTCACATTAAGAGAGCAAGAAGGCTATATGGCTGAACTCGAGAAAGATGAGAACGGATTTATCTTAATCGAAAATCACTGTCCGATTTGTAAAGCCGCAACTCGCTGCCCAAGCTTGTGCCAATCAGAATTAAGTGTCTTTCAGTCTTTACTTGGACGTGACACCAAAGTAGAGCGTACCGAACACATCATTAGTGGCCAAAGACGCTGCGTTTACCGCATCCAACAACTGCAGTAACCACCACAACCAAATATCGACATGCCGCACTTATTCAATCTCAAGCTTGAAAGCTTCTCTTATAAGTGAGACGGCTGAAGAATTCATTCTCTCTCCTCTTTCTAGTGGTATAGGCTTTTAGTAACTAAAAGCAATTTCCATAAGGATTTGGAGAGCATCGATGTCTACTCTACGTCATATCCCATCCCAAACGCTTCCTCCATTCGATGAAATGGTTCGAATGGCAGAGCGAGACCCAAAAGCTTTTGAGCAATTTCGTCATGAGATGGCGAAAGAGATGATCGAAAGCGCATCAGAAGATATGAAAGAAAGATTGTGGGCTCAACAAAGCCACATTGATAGAGTCATCAGCACGTGTAAAAACCCTCATCACACCAATGTGGTATTGATGAACGAGTTGCGAAAACAGGTCGTAAAGTTCAAAGCAGCGCTAGAAGGGGAAGCGGCACCGACACAAAAAGCGGATGTGGTTAGCTTAAATGCGTTTAAAGATAGGGATGATTTTTACTGATACTCAATAGATAGATCGAGAAAGTTAGGGTTCGTTTCTCTTACCAAGGCTAACTTCCACTCACGCTTCCACTGCTTGAGCTGCTTTTCTCGGTTTATAGCATTAGCCATATCGTCGAATAACTCAAAGTAAACGAGCTTATGAACGTTGTATTTCTTGGTAAACCCTTCCACTACTCCATTTTCATGTTGCCATATTCTTTGGGGCAGCTGACTGGTAACACCTATGTAGAGAACGGCGTTGTTATTTGACGTTAGGATATAAACGCAAGGTGTCTTATCGATGATTCATTCTCCTTCATTATTCGCTGTTACTTTTCCATTGTAATTCGCAAGCTCAGGCAGTTTATTTCAAACTCGGAGCGCTCTATGCGTAGATTCTGAATCACACTCGTCCCTCGCTGTTCAGAATGATGATGACTTTAACAGCCTCCAAACCAAAAAGGATCGTCATTCTAGCGAGCCTTAGCGAGACTAAAAATCTCGTAACAGCAAGCTCCTATTCTTTCCCGCTCAGCTTAGCCACTGTTCAACCGGATGATAGATTCTGAATCACACTCGTTCCTCTTTGTTCAGAATGACGATGACTTTAAGAGCCTCTAAATAAAAAGAGTTCGTCATTCTAGCGAGCCTCAGCGAGACTAAGAATTTAGTAACAGCAAGCTCCTATTCTTTCCCGCTCAGCTTAAACACTGCTCAAGCGGACGATAGATTCTGAATCACGCTCGTTCCTCGTTGTTCAGAATGACGGTGACTTTAATAAGCTCTATGTCAAAAGAGTTCGTCATTCTAGCGAGCCTTAGCGAGACTAAGGATCTGGTATCAACAAGCTCCTACTCTTTCACACTCAGCTTAACCACTGCTCAACCGGATGATAGATTCTGAATCACCTCGTTCCTCGCAGTTCAGAATGACGATGACTTTAACAACCTCTAAACCAAAGGGGAGCGTCATTCTAGCGAGCCTTGGCGAGACTAAGGATCTGGTAACAGCAAGCTCCTATTCTTTTGCTCTCACCTTAGCCACTGCTCAACCGGATGATAGATTCTGGACCACGCTCATTCCTCGCTGTTCAGAATGACAGTGGCTTTAAGAGCCTCTAAATCAAAAGAGTCCGTCATTCTAGCGAGCCTTAGCGAGACTAAGGATCTGGTAACAGCAAACTCCTACTCTTTCACACACAGCTTAACCAGGGCTCAAGCGGACGATATATTCTGAATCACACTCGTCCCTCGTTGTTCAGAATGACGATGACTTTAACAACCTCTAAACCAAAGGGGAGCGTCATTCTAGCGAGCCTTGGCGAGACTAAGGATCTGGTAACAGCAAGCTCCTATTCTTTTGCTCTCACCTTAGCCACTGCTCAACCGGATGATAGATTCTGGACCACGCTCATTCCTCGCTGTTCAGAATGACAGTGGCTTTAAGAGCCTCTAAATCAAAAGAGTCCGTCATTCTAGCGAGCCTCAGCGAGACTAAGAATCTAGTAACAGCAAGCTCCTATTCTTTCCCGCTCACCTAAACCACCGTACAATCGGATGATAGATTCTGAATCACACTCGTTCCTCGCTGTTCAGAATGACAGTGGCTTTAACAGTCTCTAAATCAAAAGAGTTTGTCATTCTAGCGAGCCTTAGCGCGACTAAGAATCTACTTTCAGCACGCACGATACTTGAAGCAATTACTCCGGCTCAGGGCCATATTGGTTTGGTCCTGATGTTCCCTTTAAGAAACCACATTCAATTAGAATCCATAAACCACAAATCAGAGAAATGGAAGCAACGAACATCTGTGGGGTCGACGGCTCTTGTGCGACAGGGCTGGTCATTGGCGTAGCGATTCGTCCGATAATCAGCGGAATATTCAGTGCTAGCCAATAGATTGATTTGTTGCGATCATGCCAACGCTTGGTGGTGATCGCCAAATCAGGGATTAACAAAATCACCAAGAAAATAGGGAGAAGTAAATAGGAGAAAGTAGGAAATAGCTTACTGATTCCAGTACCAAAACCTAGAATAGAGACATAGTAAATGACGTTCCAAATCCAGTAGGTTTTACGGTTTATACGTCCTTGAAAAGAAAACAGTAACTCTTTAGTCGACATCAAATTTTACCCCAAAATAGAAAGGTTATAGATTAGCCGAGTCGATCTGGTTTGGAAAGTACACCTGCAGTGTAAGCACCAACAGCGCCGTTATAACAAGCAGAGCGAGACTAAGCTCAAGCAACGATAAACGCTCGATAAGGCCTATTAGCTTTCAGCTTCCTTGCATCTCACGATGCTTAACGCTGCCCGCTACTCTCAAGAAAATCGGTTCAACCTAATTCACTACCTTCTGGAAGCTGTCTACGTCCATGTCTCGGATATTGACCGTCAAGCTGTGCACGTGACTGGCTTGCTCTTGAAGTGTCGCCATCAAGGCTCGTGACAGTTCTCGCTTCTGCTCTTGGGAACGGCCAGATAGCAAATCAAAGTTGATATGGATAAAGTCGAGGCTATCGCCCTCTTCCCCAATCAACCAATTGTGGCACCTGAGCGTTCTAGATTTCACTGACGCGAGCTCAAAAAGACCACTCTCTAACGCCGTTTTATGTGAATCCTCCAGCAATCCCTGAATGTTGACGCGTTCTTCCACCGAGTTTGAATACTCTAAAACGAGATTTGGCATTTTGATTCCTTTCTACAACTATTAATTCCAGCGCGTAGTAATACCAATCTCAGCAGCAATTTCCGAGGAATGAACTATCATTCTGTCTACGTGATCACCAATCGATTGCTTTTGACAAAAATAACAGAATCGATGCTTGGTCGAATCAGTAAAGAAAGCCGGACAAGACATGACGCCAATCATGATCTGTTCACATTATTCTGTTATATTCCTACGTAGATTTTTTACATTAATTGACTATTTACATTAAAGATAAGGGAGATTTTCCTATGCGTCGTCCTGTAGTGATGGGTAACTGGAAACTAAACGGCAGCAAAGCAATGGTAACTGAGCTGCTAACTGGTCTTAACGCTGAGCTTGAAGGCGTTGAAGGTGTTGACGTAGCAGTCGCTCCACCAGCACTTTACATCGACCTAGCAGAGCGAGTAATCGCTGAAGGCGGTAACAAGATCATCCTAGGTGCTCAAAACACTGACCTAAACAACAGCGGTGCGTTCACTGGCGATATGTCTCCAGAAATGCTGAAAGATTTCGGTGCTACTCACATCATCATCGGTCACTCAGAGCGTCGTGAATACCACAACGAATCTGACGAGTTTATCGCGAAGAAATTCAACTTCCTAAAAGAAAACGGCCTAACTCCTGTTTTCTGTATCGGTGAATCTGAAGCGCAAAACGAAGCTGGCGAAACTGAAGCAGTATGTGCACGTCAAATCAACGCAGTTATCGACACTTACGGTGTTGAAGCTCTAAACGGCGCAATCATCGCTTACGAACCAATCTGGGCTATCGGTACTGGTAAAGCAGCAACAGCTGAAGATGCACAACGTATCCACGCTTCTATCCGCGCTCTAATCGCAGCGAAAGACGAAGCAGTTGCAGCACAAGTAATCATCCAATACGGTGGTTCTGTTAAGCCAGAAAACGCTGAAGCTTACTTCTCGCAACCAGACATCGACGGTGCTCTAGTTGGCGGCGCCTCTCTAGACGCGAAAAGCTTCGCAGCAATCGCTAAAGCAGCGGCTAAAGCAAAAGCTTAATCTCGTTTTTACTCAGAGTAAAAATAACAAAGGGATGCATCATGCATCCCTTTTTGTTTGTGTTGTACCGTCGGAGTACCTAATAGAAAGTTCCGACCTACGCTGGCTCGGCAATTTTCACGGTTGGCTTTTTCGCGAGCTCCGCACTGGAGTCTTTCTTATAAAGGTTCTCGTAGCAGTAATTTGTGGCTTCAATGTAGCCTTCTACACTACCGCAATCAAAGCGTTGACCTTTAAATTTGTATGCCAAAACACAACCAGATTGAGCTTGTTGCATCAACGCATCGGTGATTTGAATCTCGCCACCTTTGCCCGGCTCTGTATTTTCAATCAGCTCAAAGATATCGGGGGTCAGAATGTAGCGACCAATAATCGCTAGATTGCTAGGTGCAGTGCCTGGCTCTGGCTTTTCAACCATGTTATCAATGCGGAAGATATCATCTTTGATCATCTCGCCAGCAATCACACCGTATTTATGCGTTTCTGATTCCGGCACTTCTTGTACCGCAACGATTGAACAGCGGAACTGTTTGTACAGCTCAACCATTTGCGCTAGAACGCCTTTGTCCTCATTCACACAAAGGTCATCCGCAAGCACTACAGCAAACGGTTCATCACCGACCAATTCACGTCCCGTAAGAATAGCGTGACCTAAGCCTTTCATTTCACGCTGACGGATGTAAGTGTAACTCGCAGAATCAATCAAAGAACGAATATCATCAAGCAGCGCTTCTTTACTTGTACCGCTAATTTGATGCTCTAGCTCGTAGTTTTTATCAAAGTGATCCATTAAGGAGTGCTTACCACGACCAGTGACGATGCACATACCGTCCATACCGGCTTCAATCGCTTCTTCAACACCGTATTCAATTAATGGTTTGTTCACCACTGGCATCATTTCTTTCGGCATCGACTTGGTTGCAGGAAGGAAACGTGTACCGTAACCCGCCGCAGGGAATAAACATTTTTTAATCATAACCATTACCAACTAAAAAAAGGCTCCTCTGAGGGAGCCTGTTATATTATTTTGAATATAAAGACGAATTAATCGCTACCAAACAGGTCACGGGTGTAGACTTTATCAGCAACATCAGCAAGTTCCTCAACCATGCGGTTAGAAACAATAACATCAGACATTTGTTTGAACTCGTCAATATCGCGGATAACGGCAGAGTGGAAGAACTCATCTTCCTTAAGTACTGGCTCATACACCACGACTTCGATGCCTTTTGCCTTAATACGCTTCATAATGCCTTGAATAGACGAAGCGCGGAAATTGTCTGAGCCAGCCTTCATAATTAAGCGGTAAATGCCCACAACTTTTGGTTCTCGCTTGAGAATAGACTCTGCGACAAAATCTTTACGAGTGCGGTTTGCATCAACAATCGCTCCGATAATGTTATTTGGAACATCCTGATAGTTTGCTAACAGTTGCTTTGTATCTTTCGGTAAGCAGTACCCGCCGTAACCGAATGACGGGTTGTTGTAGTGATTGCCAATACGAGGATCTAAGCCTACACCTTCAATAATCTGGCGCGCATCAAGGTTATGTGCTTCAGCATAAGAATCCAGTTCATTGAAGTAAGCCACGCGCATCGCAAGGTACGTGTTTGAAAACAACTTAACCGCTTCTGCTTCTGTAGAGTCAGTAAACAGAACCGAGATGTCTTCTTTTACCGCGCCTTCAACTAAAAGGTTAGCGAACTTCTCTGCACGTTCGCTGCGCTCACCAACGATTATGCGAGACGGGTGGAGGTTATCGTAAAGTGCTTTACCTTCACGAAGAAACTCTGGAGAGAACATAACATTCTGACAACCGAGCTCCTCTTTAATACGCGCAGTATAACCCACAGGTACAGTCGACTTAATCACCATAACCGCATCTGGATTAATTGCTATCACATCTTTAATCACTGCTTCAACTGAAGAAGTATTAAAGTAGTTCGTTTGAGGGTCATAATCCGTTGGTGTGGCAATAACAACAAACTCTGCGCCTTTGTAAGCCAGCTCTTTATCTAGCGTCGCGACAAAGTTGAGCTCTTTGTTTGCAAGAAAATGTTCGATTTCCGCATCAACAATTGGAGACTTCTTGTCGTTCAACAAGTCCACTTTTTCTTGGATAATGTCAACCGCCACAACCTCATGGTTTTGTGACAATAACATAGCATTGGACAAACCGACATAGCCCGTGCCTGCTACAGCAATTTTCATTTTTATTTCCTATTATTTAACTGACGCTAGCATATCAAAACACCTAAACTCTCGGTAGAGTGCGGTGATTGACTAAAAGCCTAACTAGCAACACAACTTAATTCAATTGAGTACCCAAGTAACGCAAATAAGCGTTGCGGATACGCAGCTTGTTCTGCTCAAAGTACTCTTGACCATAACGGCCTCGGTTAAAGTAGCGGCGAAGCATACTATTATCCATTACGAGTTCATCACCCTGGCCTGCCGCTAAATGGTTAGCATCATTACCAACTCGTGTCGTAACGTTGAAATCATAAGCCTCATTACCACGAATCTGTATCACTCCCGGCGACATATCACGCCATGGCGTTAATGGCAGCTTTACCGACACAGTGACAAACTGCTCTTCGTCTGTATCGTTAAACTTTGTCACCTGATAACTTGCGGATATTTCTATGTCTTCAAACCAATGTGATGTAGTGAATTTTGCGCCAACATCCCCTTTCCAAAACTCGCCAGCAGTTGCGTTAAACTGCCAACCCCACTCTGGCATAGAGAATGTGTAACGAGTTAAAAAGGTTTGGCGATCTGGGTTTGCATAACCATTTTTGTCTTTTTCGTCTTGATGCTGGAAATAGCTAATCTCTAGTCCCAACTCATGGTTGCCCGATTGAGAGAACCAAGCTGATTCGCTGCGCGCACCGATATAATCCGATTTAACCAAGCCTAGGGAAACCTGATTAGCAATATCGACATATGGTAAACGGAAGAACTGATGCACCATTGCACGATCAATCTCGTTCTCATACGCGCTATCTTCGAAATACCCGCCCTCTTCAAAATCATCACTTTCTGCTAAAGGTAAAATATGACGAACATCAATTGCGGCGCCAGACCATAGGTAGGTGTATAAGTTGCTAGACATGGCAAAAGAGTAATCATACACTCCGTACTCGGTTGCTACGCCATGCCTTACCATAGGTGAAAGTACGATCTGCGAATCTAAAGTGCCTGAATTGACTCGCTTCGTTTTCCAATCAACCATGTCTAGTCTTTCCGGCAAATCGCGCGTGATAAACTGAATGTCATCACAAACTGCGCTGCCATTGACAAAACTTTGGTAACAGTTAGAGTTAGACAAAACGCTGACCACTGGTTTTTGGTTAGCAAGCATCACAAGTTCAAATTGATCCGATGCGGCACCAATATCTTGTGCAGCATTTTGACCTAAATGACTCGACACAATACCCAGAGCTACACCTAACCCGTCAACTTGATTATGGTTGTATCGACGGTTTTCAAGCGAGACTACAACCGACTTATTTAATATACCAATTTGAATATTAACAAAGCCTTCATTACGCAGCGTACTTACCAAAGCGGCGATTGACGCATTATAAGCTTTGCCTTGCTCTAGAGAGAGCTTTTCCATCAGTGATACATTACTACGAGCATACTCACGAGAACGGGTGTAATCGGTGATGAGTGGTATAGACAAGGCGGCATTCCATATATTCTGCTCATCCGTTTCATGACCAGTATAAATTTGGTAACTCAGAGAAGCCGTCATGCCGTAGGGTAGAAGTTCTTCTGGCGTAAATACTTTCACTGATGAGTTAAACTCAACTGCATCGTATTCACCGGTGAACTGAACAAAATCGAAAGGTTGGTATTCGAGACCACTAAACGGACCATTCATTACACCCAATGGAATCTCAGATTGACCATAACCAACAGATAACCGCAAAGGTGCAAAATCAAAAGAATAGTCCGCCACCAAATATTTTGAATGAAAAAAATTTGATGCCCCACCTAAATCTTGTATACCAAAAGCTAGATCGAAGTTATCGCTTTTCCAAAAACGAGGAAATTGATATTTAAATGACATTGATAAGTCGCGGCTACCACACTTAACCCAAGTAACAAATCTATTGCAATTATAAGTTTCTGTAGCAACCCGCCCTACGGCTTCAAGGCCGTTTATTACTCCAAGAGAAAACTTAATCGAGTCATCTCCTTGGATTGTTTTTTTCCAAGGTAACCCTTGCGCGAAAGTAAACGCAAAATCACCATGCTCTATCGACTGGGCATTTGGTGTAAATGTAAGCCCAGTAAAACTTTGGTTAGAATGTAGTGTTTCCAGTTCTTGCGATGAAGATTGTAAACTCACGAGCAGCATTGATAATGGAGCTGCGATCCCTGTAATTAGTGCGTTCTGTGCCATCCACTTGCCATTTCAAAATAATACTCACAGAATACATAAAGTACTTTGCGATAATAGTTAAATACCCCGTACGTGGACTTTAATATATACCAGTGTAAATAAAACAGCCCCACCTCATCTCAACCAAAATTTAACAACCACAACAAGCCATTGGCATTTGATATAATAAGCACCTAAACACCTCAACTAGAACCATGTAGATTACTTTCAGATTCATTATAAATTGTAACAAAGTCGATTAAAGTATCCTAGAAAAACAGGGGTATTTCACTCTTAACTATACTGTATAGAGCCAAAAAACGTAGAGCTTTGAGCAGAATCAAATAAAATATAAAACACTGTATTATTTTCTAAACACCGCCCGCCAGGCATAAAAAGAAAAGCATATCATCGCATTGAATAGTGACAATCGCTCAATTTTTCTATAAATTTCCCATTGGCGTTTAGCTTTTTTGAACTTATTTCTTGAAATTGAGCCAGGGACGATTCTGTATTGCATCAGAACTTTGTTTATTGGGTAAGCTTTAGCACCTAATTTTAATAGTTTCAACCAAAGCGCATAATCTTGCCCCGTTCGAATAAGAGGCATTGATAGATCATTAAATGCATTTTTTCGTAGCATTACCGTCGAACAGCCTACAGTAGCTTTCTTTTTTAACATATCTTTGTAACCAATTGCTTCACACTGTTCGAAATCTATACGCTTATTCAAACTTTTCCCTGATTCGTCTATCAATTCATAGGCGGTAAAACTAAATTCCAAATCATTTGAATCCATTATCGATAGTTGCTGCTCTAATTTCTCCGTGTACCAAACATCATCACTATCTATAAATGCTAAATAATCTCCTTGAGACTTTGAAATAGAATTGTTTCGACTAACTGCCGCACCTGAATTTACATCATTTAAGAAAACTTTAACTCTGCTATCATTTAAAGATATTTCCCTGAGACATTCCAAAGTACTGTCTGAAGAACAATCATCTGTTACTATCCACTCCCAATGTTTATATGTTTGTGAGGCTATCGAATCATAAGTTTTCTTTATGAAACCCTCGCAATTATATGACGCTGTAATTATTGAAATTAGATGTTTTTGATTCATCTCAAACTAGCCCTTATTTTTTATTTCCCTTATTAAAGCATACTTTCTAAATAGCATTTTAATTGAACTTAAATTGTGAAATGTTGGATAACCATAATATTTAGTTTCAAAAAACCTCATTAATAATTTATAAATACCAAACTTAAGACTATTTTTTAGATGAAACGTCATCGGGTTTAACTTATCTTTAAGATTATTATTCACTAGAAATTCATTGTATCGACACATAGCATAATACCTTGAATCAATAACTTCTTCACTTGTCTTTTTAGTTAAAGAATTATTTGACTCAACAACACAATATATACTTCGTTTGTCACCGGAAACTCTTTTCGCATAAAATCCAACTTTGAGAGAAAAGTTTACATCATTGGATGCTATTACTTGATCAAATCGAATATCGTTTTCATCAATTAAATTTCTCCTTATCAATTTACTCCATGGAACATAAAATTTATATCGACAATCTTCATTACCCATATTGACAAGATCATCAACTAATATTTCGTAGGCAACATGCCTTACAGAAACATGGTCTATATTTGAACAAATGCTTGTTGGCTTGAAGTATATAATATCAAAATCAGAATTATAATATTCATCAAAAATATTAAACGCATTTTCTAGCATATAGTCATCTGCATCACAGAATAAAACAAAATCTCCCAACGCATGATTTAGACCGATATTTCTACAAGAGCCTGCTCCCTTTACTCCGGTATCATTTACAATGTACTGTAAGTTACTCCTTGTCTTAAACAGCTCTAAATTAGTATTATCGCTATTATCGTCAATTACTAAAATCTGGATATCATTACGACTAGGAATTGTGTTTAACAATCTACCAATCGTTTCATTTGCATTATAAAATGGAATTATTACCGTATATCTATATTTACTCATGCTTACTCCGGTCATAAGTAATGGTTAAAAGAGCAAAGAAAAAACTAGAAAGATATGACATTTTAGATGTCTCTATCATTGCGCTACTTAATTGACTAACTGGTAACAACATGACCCATATAAAAATTGACTTGCTCAATAGACGAACGTTATTTTTATCTGCATTCATAGCTACCAAGCAGTATCTTGATAAGTAAAAACATAAGATGATAAATGAAAAAACACCAATTAATCCATAACGATACATAAATAGAGCAATCCACGATTCCAGCATTTCATCTTGTGCTAAGCCAACTCCAGTAATTACATTCGAATTAAAGACTAAACTTGTGGCATACTCAATTTGCTCGATTCTAAAGTTTAATGTGTTTGACTCAGATGAGTACATTAATAGTGTTTTCAATGACCTAAAAAAACCAAGATCATATTTCTCAACATAATTAAAGAAAGATTCCAAGTTAAGAAGCAGTAATAATATAGAAAATAGCATTATGGTCACTATCACTTTAAATGCTTTACTATTAGATAAATATCCATAAATAAGAATGGCTAATAATACAGCTAGAATCAGCATCTTACTTTGAGATAAAAAAACCAATAATAAGGAAGCGATAGTAACAAAAATGGTTGATTTATTCTTATCTAACTCTAAGCGGGTTAAAAACAATGTAAATATTGAAAAATAAACATATCCGCTATAATAACTTGTACCGAAAAATGTAGTAGCCACATTATAAAGGTTTTCTCTATGCTCTCTCTTATACAATGTAAATATAAGCTGCTTAACATAATCCAATAGAAAAATTTCAATGAAAGCGTAAGTAATAGAAATAATAACAAAGACTTTTAAAATTGAAAATATTTTTTCAAGACTTACATTATCTATAATAACTACTAAGGATAGATATGTTATATATATCAATAAAGGTCTCAAGAACGAAGTTATCATGCTAAGACCTACATCTTTATTGCTTAAGTCATTTATTGCAGAGGGGATTAACAACAATTGGCATAGAGTAAAATAACATAGTAAAGATATGTGCACTTTGTTAATTCTGATCTTAACAAAGAATAAAGGAAGAATCGAGACTAAAAGAACAAGCACATTAATATGCACTTGTGAGCTACCCATAATATTAGGAAATAACGGAAAAAGCAATATTGCCAAAAAAGATAATGTAAAATACTTATCTTTTACGTTATGTACAAACATACTTTTATTCCAAATCTAATATTCTAACTAGTTCATATAACCTTGCCTCAGATGTCAATTTATCTTTTGATACTGCACTATTATAATATTCATCATCTTTTGTAATGTTAAAATGCACGTTCAATACATTATTTACGAGATCGATATCGTAGCCATTTGACATTAATGAGAATGCGAACTCAAAGCCTGGGGGGTTGTAAGGATAACCATAATCTGATTTAATCAAGTCTTTATTAAACTCTTCCTCTAATATCACTGATACCAATTTTTTGTATACTTTACTGCTATAAAAATCATGATTTCCATATCGAAATTTTAACAATTCGTAAGCATACAAATTAAAACCATGATAACCTACCGACTTTGAGTATAGCTTTTTCTTGTTTTTTTTAATAAACATTTTATGTATAAGATAGTCTATTAGGCATCTAATTCCTTTTTTCTCATTGCATAATCTATATATAGATGTATTGTGATATAGAACACCATTTGAGTACAACTCTGGTTTAGAACCGATATTTTCAAAAAAAACATCACACATTTTTGTGATATTTTCAGATTTAGTAAACAAACTGCCTATAGCAGCAAACCAAAGCTGGTGATTAAATGTATTATCAAAAGATAACCTACTACCATCTACACTCAATCTATACCATATTGAACGTTCCCAATCAAAATCGTGTTGTAAGAAAACATCTTCAGCGAGTGAGTAAATTTCGTCATTCTTGAATACTGAATAAGCATATAACAAACTTTCGATAGCCCACGCTTGTCCCATAACTCCATTGCAAAAATCTTTTTCTTTATTTTTTCTACAATAAAATGCAGCAGACATAGGCCGAGCTGGCTGACTTGCAAGAAATTTGATAGCCTTATAGGCTGCTTTCTTATATGATAAGCAGCCTGTTCGTTTATACAAACATGAAAAAATGACAAGCCAATGCGCTGTGTTTCTAACCGGTGTTTCACGATCATAATACGGACCATTATGCCCTGGTTCAATACCTACTTTTTCGTCAAAGTCCAAAACCTTTTGAGAAGCATCGATTAAAATATCTTCTATCTTTTTTATAAAATTCATAAGTAACTTCTAATTTAAAAATAATTTTAGTGTCTCACTTGAGTAATCTTTAACTTTAATGCTATTTAAACTTTCTAATTCTTTCTGTTCTTCTTTCATTACATGAATAATTTTTTTATAAAGCTCATCTTCAGACCTACTTTTAAATAAAATCGCTCCTTTCGTCCGGTCACAAACATCACTTGCGATACAAGGTGTTTTTTGATGAATAGACTCACCAACAGATAACCCATATGTATCTGTACATGTAGCTCGAATAGATAAGTTACACTTAGACAATAATGCGCTATAATTAACAGATTCATTTAATAAGTAGAATGAATTCTCTAAACCTAAAGAATTTATTTTCTCTCTAAGTAAATCAAAGTACTCTTTATTTGTAATTCTTGTAATTAAAAATATGAATTTTGTATTTGGTTTAACATCTACGATCCTTTTAAAAACATCAATGCACAAATCAATGCCATATACATCTGTTCCATTAAAATGATTATTATTTGAGGCATTTGAGCATATTGTAAAGTCTGTATTTTCTATAATACTTTCAATAAATTCATTTCCGATTTCCTCATCAGAGTCTCGAGGAAGTAAAAAAGTAGGAAGTATAACTGTATTTTTTTTACTTGCCCCCCATGATATTAGCTTATCTTCTATTTCACTATTAATAGCCACATGAACATCGGAAAATCTTAATACAAAATTAGCCATCATTCTTATCATAAACTTTTCTTTATCTAATTCTTTTCGTAGGCTATGATAAGTTATAATTACCTTCTTATTCCTCACTAAAGATATTACTACTAAGATAAATCTTTCTAACCAATTATGAGTGTGGCAACTCACAACATCCTCTTTGAGAGTGAATATAAATTTTAAATAAAACCAAATTTTATTCTCTAAGTTAACTACCTTTTCACTCTCATTTTTAGCACCAAAAAACGTATTGTAGACTTTAGCGCTTGATTTTGTTTCCAATAATTCTAGCAAACGTTTAACATGTATCGATGTCCCACCAATCGGTGGTGGATAGGTTCCAAATATCGCAACGCTCTTTCTATTTTTCATTTTTATTCTCTACTTCAATTTTTAAAAAATTTATTTTAATGAAATAAATAAAAGACATATATTCGTTATAAAAAAACAAAAGTGTACTTAGTAATATTGCCGCCCAATAAAGATACATTCCACTTTGCAACACTTCCCCATACAAAGTATTTAGAGCTGCACCAAGGACTAACAAAAGTGTATATAGATATATGGTAAGCCTCGGTATTGGCTTCCATAAAAAGTTAGAAAACTCAGTTCTCAATATTAAAAACACCCAAAAAGAGATGCATGTAGTAACAGCTGCACCAGATGAGCCATAAAATGGAATGATCGCAGAGGTACTTACGGCATTAAATATGAAAGATATAGTACTAGCAAACATGCTATAGTGTGTTTTTCGAGAAACATTTATACCTACAGCTGTAGTTTCAGACAAAGTATAGAGTAATGGTGCTCCTAAACAAGATATTACTATCCACTTGACAAGTAAATAATTATCAGGAAGAACAAAGTCAATGAGCCAGGATAACAACCCAGACACGCTGAATACAACAACAACTACCAATAACACATATCTAGTCACTTGGTTAATCTTGTCTTGATTTACATTTTGGCTTGCCCATTTATATACAGTTGGTGCCCATATCGTAGAAAAAACTCGCTGAAACAGAATAGCTACACCAGCAAAGCTAACTGAAACCGAATAGACTCCAAGATCCTCATAATTTGATAGTTTTCTAATTAGAATTTTGTCAGTGGCTGTTAACGCCCAATATGCTAATGACCCAATTACAAGAGGTAAACCATAGGCCATTAAAGATTTTACTTTATCCAAGTCAATTGGTTCAAAACAACTTCTTAGCCAGTCAAATTTAGTATTCCATGCAAAAATAGAAAAAGCTAGAATTATAGATGCGACATTAGCAATCAATAAATTATTTAAATTTTTGTTTAAATTTGCAGCCACATAAAAGAAAATGATAAGTAGATATAATATCTTAGGTAATAATTGACTCAAAGAAAATTCTAATGCTCTTTCGTTCATCCTCAATATCAGAGATAAGAACCGAGTCATAAGCATACCAAACATTCCCAATATGATCATTATATCGAATTTAACACTTGACTCTCCAAGTATAAAACTAGACAACTTCCCTTTATTAACTATTATGATAATAATTACTATAGTAAAAACGATTAAAGCCGGTGTAATTACTAATTTAAACAATTTTTCTTTGTTGCGAGATTCATGAAATTCCCGTATGTAAGCTTGATCTAAGCCTAAACAAAAAAACATAGTGGTAAAGCTAAAGAGTAACTGCAACATCGATATTCTTCCGATATCATCTATTGCGAAAAACCATGTTACTATTGGTAAAGTGATAAATCCGATTAAAGCGGTCATTACTGGACCTATAGCAAAGTAGATTATTTTTTTAATGTTCAAATATTCTGCTCTCTATGAATTGAAAAGATAGAGGTGAGTGTTCATCTGTACCCTGTTGAAAATTAAAGGTGTTACTCTGGCACTTGATCCACATAGACTAGCGAGTATTCCTATTTGCCTTTCACTGCGAGAGTGTAATCTGCATCTTTATTAACGAATTGTTTTGTAATCTCTTTTTGGCACCCCATCACATCAATCGCGACAAGATAACCACGTAGGTCGAGTAACTTCAATAGCTCACGTTTAGTGTTGCATGGGTAGGAACGCTGCGCCTAGCTTGACTTTTTAGAGTGATTTTATAGGTAATTTAACACAAAAACTGTCTCAACCATTTTCATAAACTGAGACAGTTTTTATCCACTTTGAGATAGTCTATTTTCACTACCCTTCCCCAATAGGCTTTTTTGTAACACCTACTTAGACGTAAACTGAAGTCCTAACGTATGAAATAGCTTATTGAACCAAGAAGAAATGCGCCAAATATGGCTAATTGCCGAAAAATAGCATGCAAACAAAATCAAGAAAGCAATAAACATTATTGATTCACCAATACCAACAAAATCAGCCCACAAACCTACCGCAGCACAAATTGATGCCATCGAACAGATGAAAATTAACGTTGCACCTGGAGAAAGCCCAATACGCTGACAAATATGGTGTAGATGTTCTCTGTCTGGTTGGAATGGTGACTGACCTTTACGAATACGACGGATCATAATGGTTGCCATGTCCATCAACGGTAAAGCTATTAACCACAGTGCTGTGACTGGCTTGAAGGCTACCGCTCCTGGTTCTTGCGTGCCGCGAATCAGCATCCAGACCACTGTAAAGCCGATAAACATACTGCCAGCATCACCCATAAAGATTTTAAAGCGACGACCAAGTGGGAAACCTAAGTTCAGAAAGATGTAAGGAAGCATCGCAGTCACGATCATTAAACAGATCGTGGCTAAATATTCGTTTCCGTTGTAGGCAAACACAATACCTAATGCTGTAAAGGTGACCGAGGCTAACCCGCCCAGCAAGCCGTCTATGCCATCAACCATATTAAATGCGTTAATTGCGCCTATTACCGCAATAACGGTGATCACTGCGCCAGCGACTTCATTAAGGGCAATGGTTTCGCTCCCCATTAAGTAGCCTAAATCGTGTAAGCTGTGGCCTCCGATGTAAATCATCGCAAGGGATATTCCAGCTTGGATAATAAGACGAATTTTGAAACTTACATCGTAGTAGTCATCTAATGCGCCGAGCACTATAAGCACAGCCGAACAAGATAAGTAGAGTGATAGGTTGTCATTCATTGGTAGGAACAGAAGGAACCCGACCAGTATAGTAGAGAAAATGGAGATGCCTCCTACAAGGGGTACTACTCCTTGGTGGAGCTTTCTTGCATTGGGTTTATCTACCAGACCTACGCGCTTAGCAACTTTGCGCATAACAAAAAGTAGAACGAACGACAAAATAAATACAAATAAATATGCATTATTCATGGTAGCCAACTGTGTTATTAAATAAGTTTGAGGTAAATCTATAACGCATCCGACTGATTCCCTTTACGGATTCCATTGCATCACAGGTCCGATACTGCTGATTCTTGCTTCGCTCGTATCTAGACACGCCGAACTCTAAGAATGAGCAGGTGATTTTTTGGCGTGACAAAACCACATTAGCCAACGTGGGTTGTAACGCATTGCAAACGCTAATTTCTAATATTGAATATGTAAGTAACTGAGTTCCACCGACACTAGCTCGTGACGGTCATCGGTTCTCAGCCTTTTATAGGCAGGCCAAATACAAAGCTGAATACACTAACTAACGGTTTGGGCCGGTAGTTATGTACTTCTATAAACCTAGTATTTGGTTTTGATAGGTATGAGAAATGGAGATTTAAATTGTAACCTATGCCTAACCAACATTTGCTCGCCACTTTGTTAGCTTTGAGCGTCCCTCTGACAAAAGGGAATTACATAAATTTGTAATAGTTCTCGTTTTTTATAAATCAATCTTGCCAGAAATGCACTTAGGTGCTTATTATTATTAAAAATTATCTTGCTTGGTCTCTCTTCTGTTAGGAAAGAGACTAACAGATGATTTGGGCACGCTACCGCCCCTAGGTCTGGCTCCTAGAAGCAAGTTTTAGACGTAGTGTTTAATGGTTGCGTTTCCAAACAGGAGACGAATTGTATAGTAAACACGTTGCAACTAAAAGTAGAACGTGTAAAAAGCTTGCAAAAAAATGTCTTTTTTCTGACACTTAACTCGCCATAAACGTGACGCTTTTTTTTGTTGGCTTACTAATTATTAAACTCCTTCCGGCATAGCTGATGTTTGTATAGCTAGCGCGTTAATCTCAGAAGTCTAACTGAAAATAGTTGCAATAATATGAATTGCATCACAACAGGTTGCAATGCTACACAGTCAAATTTATGACGAATATCTAAGTCTCTCTAAACTTTCGGTTTTGCTGTTTTCTTACTCTCATTATCCTTGCCTACAATACGCTCACTTATTCACCACTTTCTGCTTACCTTGTTCATTGCGCGATTGACTGAGCCGTCTTTACGTCGCGAGGTGTCGCTATATATGAAAGCAAATACTCGTAAGCGTGGGTTAACAAAGGAAAAGACGTCGTTTCGTTATGAAAGTACTGCACCACGGTGGGAAAAATACGGTTACTGGCTCTTGTCACGAGCTCGTATTACAAAATGGAAGTGTGCTGATCGACTGTGGTTTGCTACAAGGTCAAGATAATGCTCAGCAGGAGAGTTTGAATATCGACTTTTCTATCTCTGATCTCAAAGCGGTTGTTCTAACCCATTCTCATATCGATCATGTTGGTCGGCTACCTTGGCTATTGGCTGCAGGTTATAAGGGGCCTATCTACTGTACGGAAGCCACCGCTGAGCTCGTACCGCTTATGTTAGAAGATGGATTAAAGCTCCAGTTAGGCATGAGGCGCCATCAAAGGGACAGCTTGCTCGATTTTATTCGAACGCTTATTCGCCCTTGCTCTTACTCCCAATGGATAGAGATAGAAGAACATACCTATCTTCGCTTTCAACCAGCAGGACACATTTTAGGGTCTGCATATGTTGAGTTTCATTTATCAAACAATGAAGTTGTTGTGTTCTCAGGGGATTTGGGACCTCGCAACACGCCTCTCCTACCTGACCCGGTATCGCCTGAAAAAGCTGACTATTTGTTTATCGAGTCAACATACGGCAATAAAGTTCACGAAGATGTTGAGTCTCGCAGTAGGCGATTGCTTTCTATTATTGAGCACGCACTTCAGGATGGTGGCGTAATTGTTATACCTGCTTTTAGCGTCGGGAGAACTCAAGAGTTACTGTTTGATATAGAACAGCTTATTCATGAGCACGCCTTGCAAGATTCTCTGCCTATTATTCTCGATTCTCCTTTGGCTAAAAAGGTAACTACTACCTATCGGCAATTTAAAAAGCTTTGGGGAGCTGAAGCGAAAGAGCGGCTCGAGCATCACCGACACCCTCTTGCGTTTGATCAATGTATTACCGTCGAAAGCCACGCTGACCATTTAAAGCTCGTCAATCGACTAGCGAGCACGGCAGAAGCTGCTATCGTGGTTGCGGCCTCTGGTATGTGTGAAGGTGGACGTGTCGTCAATTATTTAGAAGCATTGCTGCCAGATAAAAGAAATGATGTGCTATTTGCAGGCTATCAAGCAGAAGGGACGTTAGGTCGGCGAATTCAGGATGGAGAAGAGAACATATTGATTGAAGGAAGGCGCGTTAGAGTGGAGGCTCAAGTACATACCATGTCAGGTTACTCTGCACATGCGGATAGGGACGATTTAATACAGTTTGTTTCTGGTATCCCTACTCCTCCGAAAGAAGTTCACCTTATTCATGGTGAACAGGAGTCGAAAAGATCGCTTTATCAACAACTGATAACCCTCGGATATAACTGCGTTATATAGTGAAATGAACAATCATTTAATTTCGAGGCAATATAATATATCGCAAACATAGTTTTTCGAGTTCATTGATATAATTACGTTAAGATTCAAAAACAAGTCATGAACAAGGACTCAGGTTCAAGAAAATTAACAAAGTTATGAGCATGTTCTGGATTCAGGGATATAATTTCTATACGAAATAAATTATAATCGCCGACTTGTAAGCAATTGGCTAGTCGATAACAACTTATTCCATTCCTATGACAGACAGTATGAGCGACACGCTTCAAGAACGAGAAGCTTCTGAATTAACTAAGCATAATTCTATCAGCATAACATCAGCATTGGACGAGTTATCCGCAAGTGAATCAAATGCTTGCCTTTATATCTACTGTCCAAAAGAAGACGAAGCAAAAATTGCTCAAGTACTTAAGAGGCATCCTGAGATTAATGCTCAGGTTAATAACTATTCTCTTAGAGACTTCAAGAGCAAAACGCTTTGCCACTTCAAAAGCTCGCATCTAGATCCTGAACAGCAAGCGTTTCTTGTCGCGGCGACAGAGCTAGGTGCTTGGGTTGAGCCATTAGTGAGCTATTTTGACCGTTCACTCGGATATACTGAAACTGAGCTTTTGCACAGCGGCTACTTCTTACACCAAAAAGCTTTTTCTATCCTTTCTAATCGCAAGAACAGCTGGCAAAAACGCTTCATCGATCTGTTGTTTGTCTTCATGCTGTCATGGGTTGCTATTCCAGTAGGGCTTATTACGGCACTACTCATTAAGCTTGAATCGCCAGGTCCGGTATTCTTTAAACAGCGTCGTACCGGCCAGTATAATGAAGAGTTTGAAGTGATTAAGTTTCGCTCGATGCGAAACGATGCAGAAAAGAACGGAGCCCAATGGGCAACAAAAAATGACGCGCGCGTAACGAAAGTCGGCTGTTTTATTCGTAAAACTCGCATTGATGAGCTCCCTCAGTTAATCAACGTACTAAAGGGAGAGATGTCGATGGTTGGCCCTCGCCCAGAACGTGAAGTGTTCATCTCTGAGTTGGAAAAAGCCATTCCTTACTATCGCTTTCGTCACGCCGTTAAACCTGGGGTAACTGGCCTAGCTCAAGTAAAATACCCTTACGGCGCATCGGTAGAAGACGCTATTTGGAAGCATAAATACGATGTCTACTATATCAAACACCAAAACTGGATGATGGAAGTGAAGATTCTGTTTCTTACGATAAAAACAGTTTTGTTTGGCATGGGGCGTTAAGCCTTATACTCAAATTTGTAATTCATATAAAGAAGGTTTCAATTTTCTGAATTGAAGTACGAGCTTATAATTCTGTTCTTGGAACCTCTCTTTACAGAATCTGATAGCACTGCTGTACTTCGTTAGGCGTCAGACAAAGGTGTTTGGGTTAACGCTTTTTAAAGAGCCATCTGACAACTCCCAGTTATAGTAGTGATACTATTCAGATAACAACAACTCTAGGTCTTCCCGTCCCCCGAAGTGCGTATTTCGGTGATTGCGAACGCTTGTTTCAGCTGTTCAGAATGCTCCGAAATACACACCGAAGCATCTATAGTCGGATAAAACTCACTTTTATAAGTTTTCTGTGGGAGTGCTCACATTTGCTATTGAAGTGAGGGTAGTAAGACGTGCAGGCCCTAAACTTGACTCCATAAATCATAAGCTACTTCTGAACTTTTTCTAATCATTGGTGATACTAACAATGAAATTAATACAAAGGCTTTTAAGTCGAAACGATCGAATATAGCCTTAACCAAACTGAAAGAAGGGGGGGCTATTTAAGGCTCTGAACATCGACAAGGCAGATATATTCGAGGCAAAGCGCTGGCTACTTATCACAAATGCAAAGAGCTTGTGAGAATCTGGGGATAGAACTTATTGAGCCAACTAACCTCAGGGTAAAAAGTGTGTCGAATGCTCCTTCTCCTTCAATAACTTCCAAAAAGAGCCTAGTTCCTGAGTTGCGCCTTAGAAGGCTCAGTGATATGTAGAGTACCAACCAACAGCTATAGGAAGACAAGCTTGCAACTTCTCCCTAGAAAATCCACACCTGGGACAAACTCAATCGCAACTCAATTGAAAAAGCTACTCGGGATAGAAATAAGCCAGTCCACAGTTTAGGGAGTATGGTTCAGGGATGAGGTTAAAACCGAAGCCCTGCGAGTAAAGAGCCCGAATCGTTGATAATTACAGAGTAATTAGGATTGCTGATTGAGAATCCCATACGGAAACCTGTTATACAGAAACGATAAAGATCCTAGGCAATTCGCCCGTCAGAGTCCCTCGGTAATCACGCTAATACAACCCATATTATCTTAAAAATAACAACTCCCATTTCTGAGTATGTTGCTTTTTGTCTTTCCGCTTATGGAAAAGTTCAAGTGTCTAAATTCCGATATATAGTGTCTTATACAATTCGTAAGAATTCTTTATATCAAATTCAACTGAACGACGCTCAGCTTGCTCTTTGTAGTCTGAGTAATCATTTTTGATTTCGTGTATAGCTTTGAGTATGGCCTCAGAATCGTTCTCGACTAACAAACCATTCTGTGTTATCAACTCTCCACACCCACCAACATTACTTAATAACAAAGGTAGTCCCGTCGATGCAGCCTCAAGAGCTGACATTGGCATACCTTCACTATCTGATATTAGTGCAAATAAATCATATTCTGAGAAATTATCAAAGTTCTCTATAGCCCCGGTAAAATGAACATTTTCGGGCCTAGAGCATTGGGAAAGAAGAGGACCATCACCAACTACATCAAGGCTTACACTAGGCAACTGAGAAATCGCATCTATCAACAAATCAGGCCTTTTAGGATAAGCGAGCCTACCTAAAAAAAGAACTTTGAAGCAACTTCTCACTTCTTTATTTTGTACTTTTCGCGGAAAAACACAGTTTCGTATGTGTATTAATTTGTTTTCATTTATGCCAATGATTTTAGCTGCATCCTGTTTGTCTTTTTCAGATACGCAAAGGATTTTATCGGATAAAAAGGAAAGTACTCTTTCTATTGTTATATATAACTTCCGGAATCTCCCACCATTATATATACAAGACCAACCATGAGAAACATAAACCACTCTAATTTTAACCATCACCTTTAACAATCTCGCATAAAGTCCTGCGTTTGCAGAACTTGCTACAACGACATCGATACGGTTTTGTTTTATAAACTCGACTATTTTTAGATATGCCTTAAGTGAGAAGCCTTTCTCGATTTCAGGGACAAAGAATTGTTTTTTTACAGTGGTATTTTCCGTCAACCACCCGGATTTATTTGTAATAATAAAGTGCTCAAACTCATCTCCTAAAAGTGTAACTTGATCCTTGACCCAGGTTTGAGCTCCGCCGATCTCAGACTTTGTAATAATATGTAATATTTTAGCTGGCACCCTATACTCCGAGAAATAAGGTAGTTATTTATTATGGGATTGGTATAGATTCAGCCACTTTTTAGAAATGGCTATGAGTGAATAATGTTGCTCAACGTGCTCTCTCGCTTTAGCGCCTAAGGTCTGCTTTTCATCCTCAGACATATCAAGAGCCTGCTTGATTGCTCCAGAGAGGGCCTGAGAATCTCGTGGGGGAACTAGGAAGCCGTATTTACTAACAACTTCTCCCACACCACCGCAATCGGTAGCAACAATAACTCTTTCTGCTGCCATTGCCTCAGCAACAACAAGTCCAAACCCCTCCCAAGCAGAGGATAGAACAAAGATATCAGCGGCACTCATCCATTGTGGAACTTGGTGACTAAGCCCTATGAAGTTTACTTTATCTTCAATACCTAATTCTTCAGCTAATATCTTCAACTCTTGGCGCTTGTCACCGTCCCCAATAATGGCAAGCTTTACCTTGCGCTCTGTTAATAAAAGGGATGAAAACGCGTTCAGTAAGTTGGGGTAATCTTTTGCTTCTGTTAGCCGACCAACACTTAGGAGCAAGGTTTCATCTTCGTTTACACCGATTTCACTTCGGTAAGCGAATCTCGTCTCTTTGTTAAAGCGATATTTATTTAAGTCAATTCCATTGTGAAGAGCGATGATACGATCAGAGCTACACGCACCTTTGTCTATGAAAGCTTCGACAGCTTCTTCACTGACGTTAGTCAATAGGTCCCCCTGCTTCTGAGTAAGTTTATATGCCAGCATTCTAAGTCTCCCTCCCTCATTACTACTATGAGCGGTACATATGAGACGTTTGATAGGAGTCGTAACTCTAACAAGCCTCATAAGTATGTTCGCATGGACCATATGACTATGAACAATATCAGGGGCGAAACTCTTGATAATTTTTTTTATTTTCAAATATGTAGAGGCAACTCCGAGTAAACTTTTCTCCATCCGAAGTGACAGTACCTCAACCGATGTAGATTGAGGCTTTAAAAGGGGCTCGCCATGCATAGAAAGGATAGTGACATCATGCCCGAAGGTAGAGTATGTATCGGCTAAATCACATACTTGTTTCTCAGCACCTCCCACACCTAACCCAGTAATAACTAGCAAAACTTTCATGTAATTACCATTGATTAAAAAAGAACACACCTTCTCTCGTCAAACTTGCGCTTTCTATCGACTGCTTAAATATTGTAGTATTCAAGAATATCAAAGTAACCATTAATATTAGAGCTCTCATATTACTAAAATAACATAAAAGGCAAATTATAAATGGAAGAAAGCTTACCATTAGTCTTCCAGCAAAAGGGCTAAAGAAATACATACCTAGATATATGGAAAGCCCTAATATTGCTATCACATAATGCCCATCATTGAGATATATCCTCTTATACTGTGTAAGTATCATGATTAAAATACCACTAAATAAAACAAAATTCCCTCCTCCAACACCCGTGATAGTTGAGCTATATTCAGTTGCTTGTCTCAATGCTAATAATTGAGCAACAGGAAGGATTAACAAGCTAATTCCTATGGAGATAGTAAACAAAAATAAAGATCGAAGTATAATCTCCTCTGAGACTAATTGCTTAAAAAAGCTATCAGCCACTACAAAAAAGAATACTATAAACATAGATGAATGAATGAACCCTAGTAAAAAGATAATTAACTTAAAGTATCTTTTATGTCCCAAAAACAGGATTGCCCACATCATCATTGAGGCTGCAAATGCTTGCCTTAAAACAACAAGTTGCATATGAAATGCCTGCGGGATGAATAACAATGCTAAAAAGCCTAGAAAACAAACTAAAGCATTTCTACCTTTGTAAAGAATGAAAAAACTAACTGTAAACCCAGTAAAAAAAACAAAGACTAGCGGTATAACTTCTGGTTTGAAAAAGTTACTTAAAAAAGAATTTAATAGCAAAAATAATGGTTCGTTAGTCAGAATAGCCAATCCATCATAACGATCCATGATTTTCATTGAGTCAATCGCATATACGATATAGTTTTGCCTATCTCTAAAGAGTTCATTAGGCAGTAATGTGAGCAATAAGCCATATATTACTGAAATTACTAAGTAAGAAAGTATATAGAGCCTATATTTAGTGATTCTCATTTACTTACTATCTCTAGTTTGAAAGTAATTTTAACCACGTGCTTAAGATGGTCTCTGTACTAAACCTCTTAGAGTTATTGATTGAGTGCGTGGTTAGTTCTTGATAGCGTTCTGAGTTCATCGATGCCTCAATACCTTTAATTAAAGAGTCTTTTAACGCAATAATGTTATTTGCTTCACACAACCAACCATTATGACCATCTTGAACGACTTCAGCTGGTCCTGTATCACAATCAAAAGAGACGATTGGTAAGCCATAAGCTTGCGCTTCGATTAATACTAAAGGCAAACCTTCAAACCTGGAGCTCATAACAAAGAGCTTTGATTGAAGATAATAGTTCTCGATCTGGTTGGTTTTAGGGATAAACTCAATTGTTTTGGTAACATCTAACTCAACAGAGCGCTTTGACAGAGCTTCCTCATCTTCCCCGCTACCTATAATCTTTAATTTCCATTGAGGATACTCTTTTGAGACTTGCTGCCATGCTTCAAGTAAAATATCGAATCCTTTTTGATAAGTTAACCGTCCAACAGCTAAAACCACATCATCTTTATCTTGACTGATATCAGTGGGTTTAGAAACGGTAATAGGATTGGGTATTGAGACTAAGTTTGCCTTGCATTTAGTACCAGATATCCAAAGCTGCTTATCTCTTTCCGTCAATGTAACAACATCGTCAGCAAAAAGAGCAGCTAGTCGTCTTGCAAAACGTCTAGTTTTTCTTCCAAGATCAACTTTATAATTAAAATGTTCCCAGCAGATGTGCCTTACAGATGTGCCACATATTGCGGGAGTTGAGTATAAAGCGAGCATTGACTCAACATCGATTAATATATCAATCGCATTGTTTTTTAAAAACTTTTTTAAACGTGATACGATTAATGGAAACCGTAAAGTCCCACTTCCATACGTAGAAAATAGCGTACTGCACCTGATATCTGCTGAAACAGGGAAAAAAGGCTTACTTTTACCTTGAAGACTTAAGATATAAACATCATGGCCAGATAACTTAGATAGTTCATTTGCCAGCCAAATCGAAACTCTTTCTGTACCACCAGACCCTTCTAAGCTCCCAACAAAAAAACAAATATTTGACATTAAAATCTCTTTTTTTATACAAATAATCTATGATAGTAAATGGTAATTTAAAAATGACACCTACTTAAGGAAACGATTAGTTAACTATCGAAAAATAATTCTATTTACTTAATTATTGATTTAAAAAATTCAACAATTTTTAAAAATAAAATTGAAATATTAACACCAAAGTTATTAAACAAAAAAATTGCAATTTTAAAGTGAGAACTTATATTACCTTTAAATAGCACTTCATTTGTTTCAGGAAATAAACTCAATGCTTCTCTCGGAGATGTATTAAGAGATGAGTAAATTAATGTGGTTTTTTGACTAAGTTTAAACTTTAAAAAGCATTCTTCACAATATTTATAAACGCCATTGTTTTTTAAATTTTCACTTATTTCTTCAGCCGCTTTTTTAACTTCTACAATTTTACTCTGATCTATTTTCTTAGTTATAGAAGAAACATTACATTGATTATAAACAACATAATCACCTTTAATAAAATCTATTTTTTTAGCTGACAATAAAAACTGAATATTAAAGATAAAATCTTCAAGGAAGTTTATTTCATTAGGGAAATTTATTTCATTATTTTCTATAACTTCCCTCCTGTAAAGCTTATTCCAACAGTAACCTTTTACCTCATCCAAAAGCAAATATTTTATACAATCTAAATTACTATCAGACTTCTTCTCCGACATTCGCTCTAGCCTGTCAGGGTATTCAATAGTATAGTCCGAAATGACAAGATCTAAACCTCTACCTTTCGCAACGGTATACACATCCTCCAACCAATTACTTGATGATGTATAATCGTCACTATCAAGGAAGGCGATATACTCACCAGTTGCAAGCGCTAAGGCTTCTTGTCTGGTTTCTGAAACACCCTTATTCTCGCGGCTTACAATTACTATATCCCAACTATCAGATATACTTTTTTGGTAGTTAGATACTTTGTCTTTTAAGATAGATAAAGAGTTATCTTTTGAACCATCATCTAAGAATATAACCTGTAGTTTATCAATACTTTGAGAGAATATAGAGTCGATACATCTTCCTATATATTTCTCTGTATTATATATAGGAACAATGAGTGAGACTTTATACATATTGATGCTCATTTATTGCGGATAAAAGAAATTTCGAAGCAAAAGCACGCTTTTGAGATAAAATTTTGTTAACCTCGGTAAAATCCACCTCTAAATCTAATAATTTATCGTTCAGTAAGTTAACTGAGTCTACTAATCTATGCTCTAAATTGAACATTTTGAGTAATGAGTTAAAACGAGCTAAGCCACGCTCTGAGTTACCAATTGCAATAAATGGTTTGTTGTATATAATCGAAAATACAACTCCATGAAAGGAGTCAGTGACGACAAACTGAGAGTCTCGGAAACCTTGTATCCAACGAGTGACAGGTTGATACTGATCTAAATCGTTTTGTGGCATTAGCTCAAAAGAGGATATGTTCAATTTGCTAACTACCTTTGTAACAACCGCTTTTTTATCTTCAGATTGATCGAGCACATAAACCATTACTCCTTTTGGAATATCTATATGCTTTTCCTTGTCTATCAAAGCGTTGTATTGAGATGCTTCAAGCAACATTGTTGGATCGATAACATGTAAAGCCTCAACTCCGAAATTATCTCGACAAAGATTCACAGCACTGTCTTCTCTAACACTAACAGCATCAAATTGCTTCAAATGATGTGAGCATTTTTCGAGCAAGTCGTGGTCAAACTCACTAATATTATCTACGCCAAAAGAGGCAGCATAAGATATTTTCTTAATACTAGGATCTTTAATAAAATTAAGGAAGAATGCTTCAATTCCTGGTGAGTACTGAGGTCTCCATACTTGGTCACTACCTACAATAAATGTAGAGAAGTTATATTTTTCCAGCTCATTCAATCTTGATACAGATTCAATTTTGTGTGTTGTTTCTATATTTTCTTGTCTAAAGCGATCTGTATGCTTAGAGATTCTAGCTTTTTCTTTGTTATTAATTGGAAAAACTCTTTTAATATCTTTCTTTAACACATATTTTTTTATAGCATTGACTAGAATCCCTCTTATCCCCCAAAATTTAGCTTTTTTAAATGGTAAGTCAACAGTTAATACATCATGGCCTTGTTCTTTAAGGAAGCGTTGAAGTGCATACGCTTGAAGCAGTCCACCATAATTAGTATGAAGGGGCTGGGTCATAATTGCTATTTTCATTTTTTGTTTCTTATCTTTTTCAGGATGCTTTCTTTTTTTCGGTTAAAACGCGTTACAAAAATCAAAATCTCTCTTATATAGTATATTTTCTTTTCAAAAACTTGAGCATCAGATGATTTTTTCCAGAGTTTTAAACTTTGAGATCTAGTTACCATTCTCATATAGTGAACTAGTTTTAATGACGCTGGTATATCTGTTTGGGCAAATCTTTTTGGTGGCGTTTCCTTCAATTTGTAAGCTTGAGTACGATACTTCAATCCAACTCTTCGGTGGTTGAAACTGCCTCTCTGAGTTTCAACTACTTTTTCAACCGGGACTTCATCCACAATTAAGCTTTTCCTCTCTATACCTTCAGAAAATATATCATTAGCTAACTGGGTTCTAATAATTATAACATTATGGCCCTGGCCATCGTCTGAGTATGGCTTTACCCATGCATCCCCTAAGGATATATCAGCAAGCTCAGTCGTAACATCATCACAAAAGTCACACGCCTTCGCTTTAAATAAACCTGAGCCCCACATATCGCCTAGTTTATTCATTCTTATTGATTTTTCTTTTTCTTCAGAAATGCAAGAAAAAGAGTAATCAGAAGCACTAGTGTCAACTGATTTAATTCGATATTCAGGTGACATATAGTTATGTCTAGACGCGCCTGATTTTTCTGCTAGATAGTCTGTATAGTGCCTACTCTTGACACCACCACAAATAATACCAACCGTAAACCCAATTTTATCTTTATAACGCTGATCGTTATGCTGTAATAACCTTACCGCTTTAATAAAACACGCCACACCTACTATTGCTACTTTACCTTCCAGTGTTAATATTGACTCTAGCGCATTTCCAAGGCTTACAGGATAGTAGCGAGTTTTAGATGAAGATCGTACTTTGTCAACACTATTGAATACACCATATTCATAATGTTCACCTTCAGTCCCTGAACGAGACACACAAACCACATGGTCAACAATCCCTTGCTCCAGTAACTTTTCCAAAAAATAGGTCGCTATTCCTCCCGAAGAACTATTTTGTCGGTGAACTTGTGAGTAACCAACATAAGTATTGATGTAATGGCCCACTTGTGGGTCGTGCTTTTGAATACCATCATAGATATACTTTTTCGACAACTCATCTTCAGTACGTACATCGGCGTCAGGCTTTGTATTAAAAGGGCAAACTTGCAAACAAGCACCAGAGCAATCACACTTTTTTAACTGCCTAGGAGTTAAAAAGCCATCTTCGTTCCATTGCATTTTAAGAGACTGATTATCACATTGTGTAATACATGCCCCACAACCAATACATAGTCCTTGTTCCACAATTAACTCTGATATATTTCTACAACTCACTAGTTCTACCTTTCACTTTGGAAAACTTAGATTTTAAAAAACTTCTCACAAACATCTTCTCATTTTCATCAATACCAACTAAATAGATTGAAAGTATATTAATCATAACGCTTATGATACACCCGCCAATCAACCCAAAGATACCTTCGCTAAAATAACTTGATATCGATAAGTTTATCGAAAATGACAACAAAGAAACTAACGCAACCCTGAAGATGACACTTCTTACAAATCCTTTGATCAACTCCGGTTCGAAATTGTATAAAAGGATTAACCTTAATACGAGAGCTATTAGCGATATACTTATCGCCACATAATAGACAATACTAGGAGCTCCGCCTAATTTTAGTGCTAAATATGACACGGGTAAGTTAAGTAAAATAACGGTTCCAACCACGATCTGATACAGTTTAATCTTACCTGTTGCTTGAAAAGTAGTCATTATCACTCCAGAAAGGCTAATTATCAAACTATCAATTACAACCAGTTTGACAAATTTTTCTGTATTTTCCGGAACATTACCTAACCAGAGCTTTAATATATAGTCTGTTTGAACTAATATTGGCATAGAAATAAAAAGGAGTAAAAAGAATGATATCTTTGCGCCAGAGAATATTAAGCTGCGTACGTACTTAGTATCTCTACCTGAATATGATTTTATAATCTGCGGAGCAAAAGACGTTTGTAAGCTGCTCACAAAACCAAATACCGCACTATTTACTTGCATAGCTATAGCTCTTGCTGCATTTACTACAGTACCAAATGTAATATTTAAAAGTATATTAACACCATAATTGGAAACAACAGCTGCTATATTCCCATAAAAATTCCATCCGATATAACCAACCAGTTTTTTAGAGTATTGCTTATTCCAAGAAAATATAATTCTTGTGTTATGTAAAGCTACTTTATTATAAAACACATAACAAAGAAAAACTAAAAATGCACTCATTGAGATGAATATTGCATAGTATAATAGTTTGTCACCACTAATTAAACTGAGAATTAATACCGAGCCAAGCTTCAGAGCAGCATCTGCAATGCTGATATATGCAAATGCATCCATTTTTTCAAAAGAAATAATATTGGCAATATACGGAATTGATATAAGGTTAAAAAACACTGTAATTAAAGACATATAGAAGACTAGTAATGCCGTATCTAACCTTATATCCGGTATTGTTAAAAATGAACTTACAACCCAAGAACCTAAAGATAACCCTATTACAAAGAATATAACTCCAATAACTAGATGAATTGTTAAGCTAGCATTAAATATACTTTCTAGTTTATCTTTATTATTATCAGCTTGCCCTAATTCAAAACAAATGAAGCGCTGTGTTGCAGTTGAAAGTGCTCCATTTACGAAAGTCAATAGAGAAATAACGCCAGCAACAACGTGATATATACCAAAATCTTCAACACCAAGTTGTTCCAATACGATCCTTGATGAATACAATGACACAACTAATATCAATATCATTCTAAGGTACAGGAAAAATGTGTTTTTTATAATTACTTTGTTTTTCAATATCATCTTGTTAGCCACTGGCTATAGTAAAAGTCGAAGTTAAAGTCATAAAGTGTCGAGTAATTACTTTTCTTCGGACTTCAGCACAGTGAAGACAAAAAGAATACCAATACCAAAAATCATCCCAAATACCGTACCTGCAATACACAGGAATGCTCGATTTGGCTCATGCTTCAATTCAGAAAGAACAGCTGGATCAATAACTTTAAATACAAACTCTTCTTGTACCTCGGCTAGCATAAGACTTTTAGTTTGCTCTTCAATTAGCTTGTAAAAGGTGCTTTGCATATCCGTGATAGATGTTTTTTCTAATTGGGCATTTAAATAGTCAAGGTTTTTTGAAGCTTCTTTAATGGTTCGTTCTCGCATTACGTTGTTGATATCTTGCACCAACCAATCAACCCATTGTTGAGCAATGTATGGTGAGTAATGCTTTACTGAAACGCTATAAAGGCCATTCTTTTTATCTTCAGAAATTTCAAATATATCTTTTCTAAACGTTTCATATGCTTCTTGTGCAGTAGGCTCAACACCTCTAAGACCTTTTGGCTCGCGTAACCATTTATTACTTTTCTCATCGTATACGTCGTCATCTAGGATCAACTTGTTATTGTTTAAATCCCAATCTCTAGCTGCCATCAAAGGAACAAGTAAATCATGCTTGGATATAAAACCTTCAATGAACTGCCGAGATCTCATTACTTGTACAGCAAGTTCAGTTTGCGATGATTCCGAGGCGCCTATATTCACTCCAGCCAATGCCGCTAATCCACCAAGTTGTCCAGCCATTTGCGACAAATTGCTACCACTAGCACTCTCTGCAGGAGCAAGTAATGCATCAGCTCTATAAATGTTCGGTAAGTTCAATGCATAAAGGACAGAGCCTACTGCAAATACGAACGTGGTTGCAATAATGATCAACTTTCCTTTCCATAACACCCTAAACAGTTCTCGTAAATCAACCTCATCATCATAATATTCAGGAGTGTGAGGAGAATAAGGCAAGTAATTTGAGTTTGATTTTTTTTGGGATTCCATTGAGTTTAAAACTCCAAGTATGTATAAGTATCCTTAGAGAGGACACCTTTGGAAACTATGTAATATGTATCGAAGTCAAGGCAAGTTTTAATACCGAGAATCAACAAATAGATAGATTACGAAAAATGGGGGTTGCTCGCAGCTAAGGTAACATTAATTTTCGAGTTATTTAAGTTGACTGCTTCACCTCTTAAGTGAATTGCCAAAATGACATTAGATTTTGGTATCTCATTAGGAAGCGTTAAAAGAGGTTAACTGACTTTAATATTGCAAGTGGTTATATATGCAATATATACCTCCATAAGTATGTATATGCTGAAGACTACAGAAATCCGTACCTACCGATGATTCTAAATAATACTTTAACACAGTAAGTGATGCTTCAATCACCTATTTAACCAATAGTAGGAAAGCCTAGTAACCTTCATTACTAGGCTAACAATGGTGTTATTTAAGCGCGTTAATCGCAACACCAGTCTGGTAAAGGATCTGCGTTGCAGCTGTCCAGGTACTTAATGCGTCGCGATAATCCGTATCTATCGGCACAACAATCGTGTCACCTGCTTTTAGCCCTTCTTGGTTGTTTCCGAACCAATATCCGGAAGAAGGTTTGTAAACAGAACCGTCTGCACGAACTACAAAAATGCGGTCTTCGTCCGCTTGTTTTTTAGCTCCACCCGCTTTATTTAGGTAATCGTCAACATCGAGTTTGTTGTCCAATAAGTAGGTAATAGGAACCTGAACTTCACCCATGATTGAAACTGTGTTGCGGAAGGTCGGAACAAAGAGGAAGTCGCCGTCTTCTAACATAAAATCTGCTGAGCGATCGCCTTTGAAAATACGGTTTAGCTGCACTACCATTCGTCCAAGCGCCTTACTGCGACTTGCTTCTTCAACAAATGCTAGTGTTTTCTGTGGATCGGTAATTACGGAACCAATATTGCTGTCGGCTCTGAATGTTTTCTTCGCAGTTTCTTTGCGCATATCAGCGGCGTATTGATTTAAGAGCTTCTGCTCTTGTAAGCGCAATGCTTCACGCGTGAATATTGCTCCTTGAGGGTGAGCAAATTCTGTCAGACCGCCAGCTCGGCCCAATAACTCACTTAAGGTTTCACCTTGGCGCACTGTATAGGTTCCAGGGAAGCGAACTTCACCCTGTAAAGTTACTGTGCTTTGTAGCTTCACATTTGGCTTTTCTAAGATGTTCAAACGATCTCGGCCCACGATAACTGCATCGTCTGAGGTACCGCCTTGTATTGCTTTACGTAAATCAATCCGTTCAACATCAATATAAGCACGCTCATCTGCACTATTAATCGCGGTTCGTGCTAACTCTGCACTAATTGTGAATGCGTTATAAGTCAAACCACCAGCGGCTTCAATCAGCGTTGATACCGTCATTCTTGGAGTAATCGGGTAGCGCCCAGGGTGCTTCACTTCACCAAATACTTCTGCAATTTGAGGGGCTAGCCCCAAACGAGACTGTTGTTGGAGTTGTAACAATACTGGTGCAAGCAAAGTGCGACGAGTATTTTGCTTCAGCTTTTCAAAGTCTTCCTCTGTAATCTCTTTACCGCGGAAAATAATTTTTCTTTCTTCTTTTGCTTGCTGGTTCCAGCCAACATAATTCTGTTGGTTATTGAAATTAGTTTGTTGCGGATTATTGCTAGTCATCGCATTGCTACCTGCGATTATCGACCCTGCAGGGTTATTAACCATAGCAACAGACGAGCTCATCTGTTGCTGTTCTTTCTGTTGCTCCATCTCCGCCTGTTTTTGAGCTTGCTCGAGTGTTTTCGCTTTTGTAATTTCTTCATCATTAGCGAGTGTATCTAAATCTTCGTTATTGAACCGGTTGAATACTAGAACTCGGTCACGAGAACGTAGAGACATATTGTCTTTGCTGTTAGGAGATAAAATCGCGTTCGCGAGGTTTATCTGAAATACTTCGATATCACGTTGAGTATTAACTTCTCGAACAACAACGGCGTAGTTAACATCAGCAGTGGCATTAAATGCAGAGTCTACAGATTTAAACAAATCAGCAATACGCAAACTTTGATGCCACTCTACATAACCAGGGTGTCTTACATCCCCTTCGATTTGAACATATCGAGTAAGCTCTTCGCTTTTTTTCAAGATTTTAATAGCATCGCCATTTTTTACTTTGCTTTGCTTATCTTGATTCTTACTAAAATCGAGAGTGACCGCTTCACGAGTCCCATGCGTTGCATAGCGTTTGATTTCTAGCTGTTCTTTATACGCGTTGGCAGTAAAACCACCAGCTATTTGAATAAGTTGTTGGTAGGTTTCACCCGGCTTAACCTCATAAATTGCAGGACGATTAATCTCGCCTTCTATAGAGACTGTATCTTTAACAGAGCCGATTAAAACAACATCATCCGGTAGTAAGCGCACATCATCACTCGCATCACCTTTTAGTAACAGATCATACATGTCCAACTTACGAATAATTTTTCCGTCACGCTTTAGCTGAATATCTCTTAGTGCCCCACTTTCACCAAAACCACCGCTGTAGTAGATAGCCTGTGATATTGTCGTTAATGCGCTAACCGTGTACGCTCCTGGCTTATATGCATCGCCCATGACAAATACTTGCATGGTACGTAGTTCACCTAATGAAATATCGCTACGAACACCTATCATTTGCTCTTTTACACGTTGCGTTAGAGAGTCTCTAACATCAGAAAAGTGCATACCTGCAACATTTACTGGCCCAAGAGAAGGAAAGTTGATTGTTCCTGCGCGATTTACACGTAAGCGATGTGTTTCGTTCTCCTTACCAAATAACTGCACGATGATTTCATCGCCTGCACCCACAGTGTAATTAGCCGGAACTGGAACATCACTTATCGGAGCAAAGGTACTTGGAGAGCCAGCAAAGAGTTCAAGGCCAAAGCGTTGTAACTCATCATCTTCTTTTTTAGTATCCCATATTTTTTCTACTTCAGTAGAACTCGCCCCACTCAATTGAGTTCTAGGTTGAATAACTTGCGGATTTGAGTATGACGTAGACTGGGAAGAAGAGCCTGAAGGGATACTAAAGCCATACTTACTCGCCAGTGCTTGCTGCTGATCTGCTGGTAAGTTCTGAAACATTTTGATTTGTTCTGGAGTAGGTGTTTGCGCAGTCGAGTAAGACGCAAACATGCTTGCCAAGACACAAACGGCAATGGAGAGATATCCTTTAAACATGATATGCCACTATAATAATTGGATAAAAGGCCCTAGCGCTCAAGTTTGAGTTCTAGGTATTTAAATTAGAATCTGTGCTGGAAACCCAGTGTAATCGAGTTAAGGCGAACTTGGTTTTCTGAAACGTTATCAACGAACTCAAACACAACTGCGCTTTGTTTGTTCAAAGCGTAATGTATACCTAACCCAAAACTGAATCCTTGCTCTTTGTCGGAGCCTACATTTTGTAAGTCAAGTTGAACGCTCGAGTACCCTGCTAAACCGTAAAGTGCAACTCGCTCTGAAACAGGCATATTTAGCTTAAAAAAGCCACTCATTGCACTATCAACGGCAAGCCCACTATCACGCTGAACTGACGTTCCATAGCGTCCTTCTAAACCAATATAATCGTTAAAGAAGTACCCTGCTTGCGCACTAAGAAGAAAGGGGCTTCCCTCTTTCACGGACTCAGAAGGCGAGCTTTTCAATTCGGCATTTGAGTAACTCACTAGTGCACCAGCGTAAAAATCGGCAGATGCTGAAAAAGAACTCAGGCTTAAGCCCAGCACACTAAGTATTCCTAAACAATGCTGTTTTCTTATCACGTAAAAGTTCCTAGTACTGGTAATAATGAGTGCTACGGACTTCAACGTACGCCTCGAAGACTCATTAATTATTGATTTTTGGCACGCTACCGCCCGGCGGCGTTGAGCGTTAGCCACTGTATCGCTTTCTTTATATTCAAGCGCCCAGCTCCCTCCAAACACTTAAGCCATACTGAAGGAACAGGCCGCCAAATTATGCACGCTTGATGGTTTATCAGCAAGTAAGGGAATAAGATAACCGCGCTATGTCACGTTGGTGTTAGGAATGAGATCGGAAGCCTGGCAAAATAAGAAACTATTTACATGCTAACGTTTTTTTATCTAGAATATAGTTTGGAGCATTTTTTATGCTACCAAACATCGATGTTTTTATACCGGATATACAAGGATTAATAATGAAGAATACAGCTCTAGCTATTCTTATGGCTCTAAGCGCATCAACTGCATTTGCAGCAGAAGAAGCAGGTTCAGCAGGCGCAGCTTCTGCATCTGCAACAGGTACAACAGCCGTAGCAGTAGGTGCAGCAGCAGCTGTAACTGTAGTGGCAGTTGCAGCGTCAGATAGTGACTCGTCTACAGCAACAAACTCTAATTCTGGCTCTGGCTCAGTAGCTAAATAATTTAGCTCTAGTATAGTCCAGCTGATCGCCCTGAAATAATCAGGGCGATTTTATTTGCAAGAGGGAACAATGAATATCTTCAAAGCGTCTAAATGGATACGCCCACTTCTCACTCTTCCGTTATTCTTCATAATTCAGGGTTGTACACAAAAGTTCAATGATGTTTCAGCAACCGTCCAAGAAGCATACGGTAACTACATCGATGTAGAGATGTCCTCAGACGAAATAAACGCAGTTCCTTATGCCAGTGCCTATTTGAGACTGGGGAATCAAAAACAGGTCTTTGTTGTTTTAGCTTTTGCAGAGCAAAATCCTCTCAATGGAAAAATACAACTGAAATGGGTAAGTGCTGACAAAGCTATGATCGTTACGGAGAATGGGCATATCGTCAAAACGATAGGTCTACAGAATGGGGACTTAGCGGGTGTTTATGGTGATGTGCCAGATTTTTCCTCTGATTCAGCCTCTGTTAACTACGCACTCTCATACGACTGGGCAACACAATATCGTTATGGCTTTCCAGCAAGAGTGACTCGTTCTTACTCAGGTCAAGAAACGTTGACGACACCAATGTCTAGCGCTACGACCAATGTATATAAAGAAACTGTTGAGTTTAGTAGTCTTTCCCACGGTATCGAAAATATTTATTGGGTTGATGAACTAGGTCAGGTTGTTAAAACCTTACAATATTTAGGACCTAACATGATCCCGGTTGAGTTGACCATTTTAAAGGGGTATAGCAAATCATGAGCAAGCAACTAATCACATTATTATGTTTGGTCATGCCACTTTTGAGCTCATATAGTTTAGCTCAAACAGAAACCTCTACAACACAGTCATTAAATGTTGAGTTGCTTCAGGTGGGTAAACAGCTACAATTCCAAGGACCTGCTCGTTTAGAAAGTGTGCTAGCACTCGCTTCAGAACACAACGTCTCACTACAATACCCTCTTGGTACGACTTTGTTTGATAAATCGGATCGTGCTGAGAAAACGTCTACCGCTTTAAAGAACTCGGTACTCAATCAAATGATCCAGCACAATTTGGTTGCACATCCATTCTATAAATTCATTAAGAAGCAAAGCTTTGCGCCACGAGCACTGTCTGCAATTGATGTTGATAAAATTCGACTAAATAAATTCGATAATCCTCTTTTGCACGGTACCTACGCTCTAGCGACTCCTCTACGCGAAGAGAAAGTGTATTACGTAGGAAACCTAAATAATGTGTATTCCGTTAAGGATCAGGCAGGCATCCCTTTACAAAGACAAATAGAGAACTTGGAAAGTAACATTGATACATTATCAAAGGCGCCAGTGTTGATTTACCCAGATGGACACGTAGTTAAGCCGCATCATGGAGCTTGGTTGACAACACAATATTACTTACCACCTCTGACATTGGTATATGTCCCGTTTGGTGATTTTGAACACTCCGAAATGGATCAAGATATTGTCCGCCTACTCACTCAACTGATACCAAACTCCACAAAGAGACCGCAATGATGCCAATTAGAAAAAGCTTAACCCTTTCTTTAATGGGTCCAGCATTGGTTTGGGCTCAAGACATGCCGTTTGAAGCTCCCTCTTTACAACCTTCCCAATCTGATTTTGGTGGTGTTGGTTTAATGCAGATGCCAACAGGACGTATGGCACCAGAAGGTGAGTTCAACTTTTCTGTCACCGGAAGTGATGAATACCTTTTTTATAATGCAACATTACAAGTTATGCCTTGGTTGGAGACGACTATTCGTTATACGAGAGTAGCATCAATACCCTACGATCCAACTTTTCCTAATGTTGATAATGAGTACACCGATAAAGGTATAGACTTCAAAGTTCGATTGCTAAAAGAGTCTCAGTATATTCCTGAGGTCTCTCTCGGTGTCCGAGACTTTGCTGGAACAGGACTATTTGATGGTGAATTCATCGCAGCAACAAAGCGTTGGTCCAATAGCAATATTGGAACATTCGATTTTACACTGGGGATAGGTTGGGGGTATTTAGGAACTAGAAATAACATATCTAATCCAACATGTAAGCTTTCTGAGAGTTTCTGCGAACGCCCTTCAGACACACTTGCCAGTGGAGGCACCACGAACCTAGATCGTGCTTTTAAAGGCTCAGCAGCTTTGTTCGGTGGGATAGAATATCAAACTCTACATTCCCCTCTTCGTTTGAAATTAGAATATGATAGCAACGACTATAGCGAAGACTTTCCAGCTGTAATGGCTGGTGTAGACATGTCCCCGCACACACCGTGGAACTTTGGAGTGCTCTACCGCCTAGGAATGGCCGATTTTCGTTTAAGCTATGAACGTGGAGACACGTTGGTCGCGGGCTTAACGCTAAACACTAATTTCAATGATATGCCATCATTCTGGCGAGACACACCAACCCCTGAAATGAAAGATAACCAGCCTGAAGAACTATCTGATGTTGACTGGGAACGTGTAACAGAAGATTTAGATAAAATTGCTGGTTACCAAAACACGCGCATTTATGTCGATGATAATACTGTAACTGTCGTTGGTGAGCAGAAGAAATATCGTGACCGTAACGAAGCACACGAAAAAGCCGCAGCTGTACTCCATAATGAAATGCCTGACGGTATTGATATCTATGCGATCAATGAACGTAACCGAGGCTTAATCAGTGAGCAAACTATTATTTCTAAAGAGAAATATCGCGACTTTGCTCAAGTCAATTATATCAACCCGAAAATAGAAGATACCACCTCCATAGCTACTACTAAGCCAACAGGAGAGTCTGTCTATGATGGATTTGAGCGCTTTGATTGGGGCTTTGCACCAAAGTTAGTTCAAACACTGGGAAGCGCAGAAGACTTTTATTTGTTTAGTATTGGCTTGAGTGGCAGTGCTTCTTATTGGTTAGCTGACAACCTAGAGATCGGTGGCTCACTGTACTGGGATTGGTATAACAACTACGATAAGTTTATCTATGTAACTCCACCTGATGGCACTACAGTTCCTCGTGTTCGCACCATGTTCCGAGCTTACCAAAATGAACATGCTGTAACCATGTCAAACCTACAATTGACTTGGTTCCAAGAGTATTCCAATACCATGGATCAGCAATTCTACGCGGGTTATCTGGAGAGCATGTTTGCTGGAGTCGGTACCGAGTTTCTTTACCGACCACAAGGAGCTAACTGGGCGATTGGCGCTGACGTCAACGTAATTTCTCAACGTGATCCACAAAGTTACTTCAGTGTTTACGATGAGAAATGGCAAAACGTGCCAGAATATGGACGTCCGTTCCAAGTTATTGATAAAGGATTCACTGGTTTTGTATCTGGTTACTACTACCCTCAATGGGAATTCCTGCAAGATTTGATGATCCAAGTCGATGTTGGTCAGTTCCTAGCTGGCGATGTTGGTACACAAATCAATGTTTCTAAGCAGTTCAAGAGTGGCGTAATTGCTGGCGCCTTTGCCTCATTTACAGACTTGTCTGCGGACGAATTTGGTGAAGGTAGCTTTACTAAAGGTTTCTACTTGTCGATTCCGTTTGACATCATGACCGTTAAGCCAAGTAACAATCGTGCGAACTTTAGTTGGCAGCCTCTTACTCGTGACGGAGGGCAGAAGCTCGGCCGCAAATACAGCTTAATTGAGTTAACCGACGAACGAAATCCTTGGTACCAAAGACCTAACCGTTCGGATGTGGAATAATAAAGTAATCAAGGGAGCTGCGGCTCCCTTTTTCATATCTAGATACTGAGTCATAGAAGACTAAAACCTATCTTCCTGCTTCCAATAGCGCTACTTTTCGTTTCTTGCTAGAATTCCTGAGAAAATTTTAATCTATGGTGGAAGTTCTATGATCATCGTAACTGGTGGCGCTGGCATGATCGGCAGCAACATTGTTAAAGCACTAAACGAAGCTGGTATTAACGATATCCTGGTTGTCGACAACCTAAAAAATGGAAAAAAATTTAAGAACTTAGTTGATCTGGACATCACAGATTACATGGATCGTGACGACTTTCTGACCCAAATTATGGCGGGCGATGATTTTGGTCCGATTGAGGCAATTTTCCACGAAGGTGCTTGCTCTGCAACGACTGAGTGGGATGGTAAGTACATGATGCTAAACAACTACGAGTACTCTAAAGAGCTGCTTCATTACTGTTTAGATCGCGAGATTCCATTCCTATACGCTTCTTCAGCAGCCACTTACGGCGATACAGATACTTTCGTTGAAGAACGCGAATACGAAGGCGCACTGAATGTATACGGTTACTCGAAACAGCAGTTTGATAACTACGTTCGTCGCCTATGGCAAGACGCTGAAGAACATGGTGAGACCCTTTCTCAAATCACCGGCTTCCGCTACTTCAACGTATATGGCCCACGTGAAGACCACAAAGGTAGCATGGCATCAGTTGCGTTCCACCTAAACAACCAACTTAACGCAGGTGAAAATCCTAAGTTGTTCGCGGGCAGCGAATCATTTAAACGCGACTTCGTTTACGTTGGTGATGTATGTAAAGTAAATCTGTGGTTCTTAGAAAACGGCGTATCAGGCATTTTTAACTGTGGTACTGGCCGTGCTGAATCTTTTGAAGAGGTAGCAAAAGCAGTTATCAAGCATCATGGCAAAGGCCAAATTGAAACCATCCCATTCCCTGAGCACCTAAAAGGCGCTTACCAAGAATTCACACAAGCGGATCTGACTAAACTGCGCACCGCAGGCTGTGATGTTGAATTCAAGACAGTTGCAGAAGGCGTTGCCGAATACTTGACTATCCAAAACCGTTAAGCACCACAAGGTGGTAGAACCATAACCTGCCACCTTTACTCAAGTGCAATAGCCTGTATCATTCCTAACTATCTTTTTTCTCATTTAAACCACTTCGCCCGTACACGAATAGGTAACTAGACACGCCATGACCATAAAACGTGATGACTTCGACCCTAAAGCATATAACCCTGAGTTTAAGCGCCACTTTCTGTCGCCTAAGTACTGGGGCACGTGGTTAGGTGTTATCTTATTTTTACCTTTATCATTAATGCCACTGGGTTTACAAAAGTGGTTGGCGAAAACCATAGCCAAAAAACTGTCGAAATCCCACAAGGGGCCAGCTCACCGAGCGAGGGTTAACTTTGAGCTGTGTTTTCCGGAAAAGTCGTTCCAAGAACGTGAAGCTTTGATAGAAAAAACACTCTACACAGCGGCCATGTTCTTTTTTCGCTTCGGGTTACTAAGTTTACGCTCACCAAAGTGGCTTCAGAACCGTTGCCAAATTCGCGGCCTAGACATTTTACGACAGCACATTGATAACAACGAAAATGTGATTTTAATGGTTCCCCACTCTTGGGCAATTGATGTGCCTGCTATCTTGCTCGCTTCAATGGGAATGCCAGTTTCTGCAATGGCGAAGAAACAAAAGAATGATGTTGCTGACTGGCTGATGCACAAGCAAAGAGTCCAATACGGTGGCCGTGTTTATGAACGCTCAGGTGGCATTAAGCCTTTTCTGAAATCCATTCGAGATGGCTATGTGGGGTATTATCTACCCGATCAAGATCACGGCCCAGAGCATAGTGTGTTCGTAGATTTCTTTGCTACACGTAAAGCAACGCTACCTGGTTTAGGCAAAATAGCGAAACTATCACGCTCAAAAGTACTGCCTCTATTTGCGTCGATGAACACTGAAGATGGTACGTTTGATATTGAGATTTTACCAGCGTTTGAGCTGGATAAAGGCGAAGAGCAAGACGCTCGTACCTGTAATGAAGCCATTGAATATTTTGTCGGTGATAAACCCGAACAATATATGTGGGTACTGCAGTTGCTGCACTCTCAAGAAGACGGCAATAACTATTACAATTTGTTTAAACCAAGATATAACAGCGACTGGAAAGTGCAGTGAAAGTATTTGTCGTAAGCTTGGCTCGATCGCTGGATCGCCGAGAACGTATTGAAGAAAAGTTAAAACAACAAGGCATTACGTTTGAATTTTTTGATGCCGTAGATGGCTCTGTTAACAGTTTTCTTCATTCAGAAAAAAGTCGTCCAACCATTACTCTACGCCGCAAAGGGTATCAATTAAAAACTAGTGAAGTCGCCTGTTTTGCAAGCCATTACGAGTTGTGGGTTCGCTGTATTGAGCTTGATGAACCGATCGTCATCTTAGAAGACAACGTCGACCCCGTAGAGGGGCTAAAGCAAGTACTCGAACATACCCTTCCATTGACTGCTAATTATGACTACATCAAGTTGTCTGCCACTCAGAAGCGTGTATTCACCCCAATCGTACCTATTGATGATAATCATATGCTAGGGGGCTACTCTGCTGGAACTTGTGGTACCACCGCTTATATCGTCACACCTAAAGCAGCCTCAAAGTTTGTTATGCATGCTCAAGAGTTTATTGAACCAGTCGATGACTACATGGAAAAACCATGGAAACATGGTGTTCAAGTTTACAGCGTGTCTCCAGATCTTTTTACTAGAGCTGAGATTGCTTCGACGATTGGTGGTAAAAGAAAAGATAAATCCAAAATGACTCTTGCGAATAAAATATACGCTGAACTTTTTAGAACTTATGAGTCAATTTTGAAATTCCTATACTGGAAAAACAAAGCATGAAGATTTTAGTCATTGGCCCTGCGTGGGTCGGCGATATGGTAATGTCGCAATCGTTATATATCGTATTAAAGCAACGTCATCCAGATAGCCAAATTGACGTTATCGCTCCAGGATGGTGTAAACCGATTCTTGAGCGTATGCCAGAAATCCACCAAGCTATTGAAATGCCTATCGGTCATGGTGAGTTTAACTTATTAGGCCGCAGGGAAATGGGTAAATCATTACGTGAAAAGCAATATGACCACGCCTATATCTTGCCTAAGTCAGCTAAATCAGCACTGATCCCATGGTTTGCCAACATTCCTCTTCGTACTGGCTGGAAGGGAGAAATGCGCTATGGTTTATTAAATGACTTACGCCCTAACATGAAGTCTTTTCAGTACATGGTAGAGCGCTATGTAGCGTTAGCTTATCCAAAAGCAGAAATGGTGGATTCTAACTCTCTCGGCGGGCTTGAAACCTTGCCTCGCCCACGCCTTGCAATCAACGCGGCAGAGCAACAAGCCACGATCAAAAAGTTCAACTTAACGCAAGACCAACCAATTATTGGACTGTGCCCAGGAGCAGAGTTTGGTCCAGCCAAAAAATGGCCCGAAACACACTACGCTGAAGTTGCGACGCAAATGGCTCGATCTGGGCATCAAATCTGGTTGTTTGGTTCTCAAAAAGACTTAGAGACTTGTAACAATATCCGCGCACTTGTCCCGACGCAATTCCATGAGAACATTCATGTTCTAGCAGGCCAAACCAGCTTAATTGAAGCGGTCGATCTACTTGCTGCATGCAAGACTGTTGTCGCGAATGACTCAGGCTTAATGCATGTGGCTGCTGCGGTTGGTTGTAATGTTGTTGCCGTGTATGGCTCAACTTCACCGAAGTACACCCCCCCACTCGCAGAAAAAGTGGAGATTGTTCATACCGATATTGATTGTCGCCCTTGTTTTCAGCGTGAATGTCAATACAAACACCTTAAGTGCTTGACAGAACTTTCGCCTAAGCAAGTGCTAGATAGTATCCAAAAACTTGACGCCATTACGATAAGCTCATGTTAGTTCGTATTGTTTATACCTTACTACTCGCTCTAGCGTCACCGCTGCTTTTATTTGGTTTGTACAAGAGCAAACCAAATAAGCCTAAGTTCGGCTCTCGCTGGAGAGAGCACTTTGGCATAACTCCCAAGCTAAAAAGCAACGACAAACCTATTTGGATACATGCCGTATCTGTTGGTGAAAGCATAGCAGCAACACCTTTAATCAAAGCCCTTAAGGAACAAAACCCCGAACAATCTATTCTAGTGACTACAACAACAAGTACCGGAGCTGAACAGATTGCTAAGTTGGGTGATTTAGTTGAACACCGCTATATGCCAATTGACTTTGGGTTCGCTATCAAAGGTTTTCTTAAAGCAGTGCAACCAAAACAGATGTTGATCATTGAGACTGAGCTGTGGCCAAACACGCTTCACAATGTTCACAAAGCGGGTATCCCTATAACTGTCGTGAATGCGCGCCTATCTGAAAAATCGTGTCAGAACTACGCCAAAATACAGCGGCTTTTTAACCAGCTTCATCCATGCCTAACTCAAGTACTCTGCCAAACGGATTCAGATGCAGAGCGCTTCGAACGCTTAGGCGTTGAGAAAAAGAAACTATCCGTTACTGGCTCGATTAAGTTCGATATTCAAATATCAGAGCAAGTGAAACAGCAAGGACAGCAGCTTCGAGCCCAACTTGGAAACGATCGTCCGATTTGGATTGCAGCTAGCACCCACAAAGGCGAGGACGAACAGGTATTAGATGCACATAGACAAGTTTTAAAATCTCATCCAAATGCATTACTTATTTTGGTTCCTCGCCATCCGGAACGATTTGATGATGTGTTTGCGCTTTGCCAAAATTCCGGCTTTAATAGCACCAGAAGAACCAATGCTGCAATAGTTAACGCCGATACACAGGTATACCTTGCTGATACTATGGGTGAAATGCTGATTCTCCTTGGTGCCAGTGATGTTTGCTTTATGGCTGGGAGTTTGCTTGGGGATAAAGTTGGTGGACATAATGTGCTTGAACCAGTCGCACTCAACGTTCCAGTGATATCAGGCCCTAGTTACTTCAACTTCAAAGCGATTGTAGAAGACATGATTGCTCTGAATATTATAGACATTACCGATAAAACTCAGCTAGCGAGTAAAGTACTAGAGCGCTTTCAACATAGTAACTCTCAGCAAATGAGTGATTTTATTCAAGGCTATTTAAACTCGACTCAAAAAACAATTGAAGCAATTAAATAATGTCACAGACCCATTCAGCCTACTTTGTCATTACCGTTTTTGTGATTGCAATAATTGCCCTTGTCACAAGGTATCAAAACAAACCTGAAAAGGTTTTTGGAGTAGTTTTGCTTGTTTTATATAGCAGCAGATCCGTATCGACAGAGCAACTCATTAGCAGTATTGCCAATCCTGGCGTACTTACGCTGGTACTACTTATCATCTGCTCGCTAGCTTTAGAAAAGACCTCACTACTTCGTAGAATCTCGCAATTAGTCATCAAACCTAGCTATAAATCTACCTGGGTTCGACTGTTCTCGATAACCACATTGTCTTCAGCATTTCTAAACAACACAGCGGTGGTCTCTACCATGATCGCCCCAATACGTGCCAATGCCCTTCACCCAGCCAGCAAACTGCTACTTCCCCTATCTTTTGCTGCCATCCTTGGCGGAACACTAACGCTGATCGGCACTTCGACGAATTTAATCGTCAATAGTATGGTGCTCGATGCTGGGCTACCTAGTCTCTCCTTTTTTGATTTTTCACTTGTTGGCAGCATTGTTGTACTTGGGTGCGGGCTCACCCTGTTTTTACTTAGCCATTGGCTACCTAGCAACATTGAACGAGCAGATACTCAAGCTCAATACTTCATTGACGCTGAGGTAGAACCAAACTCCCCACTTATCGGTAAAACTATTCAGCGCAACGGGCTGAGAAATCTAAACTCTCTGTTTTTAGTCGAGATTCATCGCCAAGGAAGAACTATTTCACCAGTATCACCACATGAGTTAATAGAGGAAAATGATCGCCTATTATTCTGTGGAGAGATTAGAAAAGTAACTCAACTGAATCACTTCCCGGGCTTATCACTCTTTGCTCATAAAGGCGAAAGACTAAGTCATGATCTCAAAGAGGTCGTATTACGCCCTGAAAGTGCTTTAGTAAATAAGACCTTAAAACAAATTGGCTTTCGCGCTATGTTCAACGCTGCAGTTGTCGCGATCCGACGCGATGGCCACACGGTTTCCGGAAAGCTCGGTGAAGTTACCTTAAAAGCTGGTGACTATCTGGTACTCGCTGTAGGTGATGACTATCACCAGAGAAATAACATCGCTAAAAACTTTATCCAGCTCCAAGCGCTAAAAGCCGATAGGCTGCTCAAAGGACCACAAGAAATTGTCGCTGTTCTTGGCTTTTTTAGTGCTATCGCCCTCGCAGCTATGGAGATAGCTCCACTGCTGCACAACCTGATCTTGTTGCTTGGTGTTCTACTATTAACTGGAGCACTGAAAACGAATGAAATTATACGAAGGCTACCAGTCCAGATATGGCTAGTAATTTCATCTGCACTTTTGCTGTCTCAGGCATTAGATAATAGTACAGCAGTCGACCTCCTGCGGAGCGCAATGACAGAACAAGCTGAATTTATGAGCCCATTGTCAGGGCTTATCATGGTTTACTTGGTCACTTTATTGCTAACGGAGTTGGTCACCAACAATGCGGCGGCGGCCTTAGTCTTCCCCGTTGCTTATGCCCTCGCGACGAGTCTAGATGCAAATCTTCACAGCTATATTTTAGCTGTCGCGTTCGGCGCAAGTGCAAGCTTTATTAGCCCATATGGATACCAAACCAACTTAATGGTTTACAATGCAGGTCAGTACTGTATCAAGGATTATATAAAGATTGGGGTGCCGATGAGTATTACGTATAGCGGTTTAGTATTAACGGCTATCACAACTATCTATGGCGTTTAACTCCCTCATCGAATCAAAGAGAGACCGGAATGAAACTTTCTCCACAACGAATGACTCACCTTAAGCAGCTTGAGGCAGAATCTATCCATATTATGCGTGAGGTAGCTGCCGAGTTTGATAACCCAGTGATGCTTTACTCTGTTGGTAAAGACTCTTCAGTGATGCTACACCTTGCGCAGAAAGCCTTTGCGCCTGGCATTCCCCCGTTTCCACTTATGCATGTTGATACCACATGGAAATTCAAAGAAATGATTGAGTTTCGTGACTACATGGCGAAAAAGCTTGGTATGAAGCTGATTGTGCACCAAAATCCAGAAGGGCTTGCGATGAACATCAGCCCATTTGTGCATGGCAGCTCAAAACATACTGATATCATGAAGACACAAGGCCTAAAACAAGCCTTAGATAATCATGGCTTTGATGCTGCTTTTGGTGGTGCTCGTCGTGACGAAGAAAAGTCTCGCGCGAAAGAGCGTGTTTACTCTTTCCGTGATGAACATCACCGCTGGGATCCTAAAAATCAACGCCCTGAGCTTTGGAATATCTACAACGGCAAAGTAAACCAAGGCGAGAGCATTCGCGTATTCCCTCTTTCTAACTGGACTGAGCTGGATATCTGGCAATATATCTACCTAGAGAGCATCGAGATTCCAAGCCTGTACTTTGCAAAAGAGCGTCCCGTCGTTGAGCGTGACGGTATGTTGATCATGAAAGATGATGATCGCATGGAGCTTCGTGAAGGGGAGACGGTAGAACAACGCATGGTTCGCTTCCGTACACTAGGCTGCTACCCATTAACGGGAGCGGTTGAATCTCAAGCAACAACGCTACCAGAGATCATTCAAGAGATGCTGCTTACAACCACTTCTGAGCGCCAAGGCCGTGCCATTGACCATGATAGCTCTGGCTCCATGGAGAAAAAGAAACGTGAGGGTTACTTCTAACTATGACCTCGCCGTATCAAAAGAAGCACAATGAGTCTGTGAGTGACGATGTGGTTTGGCATAACACCAGCGTAACTCATGAAGATCGTGTTGCGCTTAAGCAGCAAAAGCCTGTTGTACTTTGGTTTACCGGACTTAGTGGCTCAGGAAAATCGACCGTCGCTAACGCGGTAGAAAGCAAGCTATTAGCGTTAGGTAAACATAGTTACCTTCTTGATGGTGACAATGTGCGCCACGGTCTAAACAAAGATCTTGGCTTTAGTGATCTAGACCGTATTGAGAACATTCGCCGCATTGGCGAGGTGGCTAAACTATTTGTCGATGCCGGGAACATTGTTCTGACCGCGTTTATTTCGCCATTTATCTCAGATAGAGAGCAAGTGCGCCAGTTAATGCAGCAAGGCGAGTTTTTAGAGGTGTTTGTTGATACTCCACTCGCAATCTGCGAGCAAAGAGATCCTAAAGGCCTGTATAAAAAGGCACGCGCAGGTGAGATTAAACACTTCACTGGCATCGACTCTGAGTACCAAGCGCCTATATCTCCAGAAATTCACATCAAGACAGCTGAGCTGTCTGTCGAAGCGTGTGCCGACCAAGTGATTCAAGCGCTCACTGAAAAAGAATACATTTAAAAGGAAGTCATTATGTCTCATAGCTCTGAGCTTATCGCTAAAGACATTGAAGCGTACCTAAACGTACATGAAAACAAAGACCTACTTCGTTTCTTAACTTGTGGTAACGTTGATGACGGCAAATCTACACTGATTGGTCGCCTGCTATACGACAGCAAGCTGATTTATGAAGATCAAATGGCTGCGATCGAAAAAGATTCTCAAAAGTTCAATACGACAGATGAAGCGTTCGACTTAGCACTACTAGTCGACGGTCTACAGTCCGAGCGTGAACAAGGCATCACGATTGATGTTGCCTACCGCTACTTCTCAACCGACAAGCGTAAATTCATCATCGCCGACACTCCAGGACATGAACAGTACACTCGTAATATGGTTACGGGTGCTTCTACCTGTGATCTTGCGATTGTAATGGTTGATGCTCGCCACGGTATCCAGACGCAAACACGTCGTCATAGCTATATCTGTAGTCTACTTGGAATTCAGCACGTTATCGTTGCCGTTAACAAAATGGATCTGATGGACTACAGCCAAGAGGTGTATCAGAAAATCAAAGCCGATTACCGAGATATGGCAAAGAACTTCAACATCAAGGATATCCGCTTTGTGCCAATCTCTGCTCTAAAAGGCGACAATGTTGTCACTCCAAGTGAGAACATGGATTGGTACCCTGGCGCTACATTAATGAAGCTGCTTGAAACAGTTAAGATTAACCAAGACATCAACACTGAAGTCATGCGCTTCCCAGTGCAATATGTCAATCGCCCAAACCTAAACTTCCGTGGTTTTTGTGGCACCCTTGCTTCAGGCATTGTACAGGTTGGTGATGAGGTTACTGCTCTTCCATCGAACAAAGTTTCTCGCATCAAATCTATCTTTACCTTCGATGGTGAGCTAAAAGAAGCAATGCCGGGTCAAGCCATCACCCTAACGCTTGAAGATGAAATCGATGTGTCACGCGGCGATATGCTTGTCCATTCCAACAACATTCCGGAGGTTGTAGACGCTTACCAAGCTCATATCGTTTGGATGGATGAATCTCCGATGCAAACGCATAAAGAATACCTATTCAAATTTGCGACTAAAACCTGTACAGGTAAGGTTTCTCAAATTGAGCATAAGGTTGATGTCAATACACTTAAGCAGCATGATCATAAAAATACGCGCCTTGAGTTAAACGAGATTGCACTCGCCTCAATAAAGCTTACCGATAAAGTTGCAATGGATGTTTATCAGCAGCTACCTCAAACTGGCGCTTTTATCATTATTGACCGCATTAGTAACGTGACTGTCGGCGCGGGTATGGTGTCATCGATACAATTAAACCATACTGAAGAACCAGCTCGTGTTTACTCAGAAGCAGAGAAAGAGCTCAATGCTTATGTATGTAAGCACTTCCCAGAGTGGGGCTGTGTAAAAATAAACTAAATAAATAGGTGGGCCATAAACATATCGCTCACCTATTTTATTGGGAAGGGTTAGAGAATATTAGATTTCTGATCCTCTCCTTTATCGCCTTCCTTTGAGATTTTCGCGCTCTCTGTTTATATTTTCTTATTCGATTGTTAAATGACTTTAAGTTCACTCCATCCAAGTCTTGTTTTAGTGACTCCAAACTATTGGCCATTGCTAACAAAAAGTCTCTCTGATTTTCGTGAGAGGACGAGGATATCCTTGTTGAAAAAGAATCTTTTTGATTAATTCTATATACAGACATTGGTTCAGGTAAGTAGACTCCGCCTCCCTTTACAGAAGACATAATCTGCATAAAATAGTCCCCACATGGCATTAATTTAATAGTGCTTGATGAAGCTAGGGATAAAGCAGACTTACGGATAAATAAAGATGCTGTTGGGCAGTAATCACCATCTCCTAGTATAACTTCATCAGTAGAAACGTAATGGGTCCCCTCAAAATGATTTGAGACTAGCTCTCTATTGCCTTCTGGGTCCTCTGAGTATGCTGGGTGAAAGCAAAGGTCTATATTTGGGTTCCCCTCTAAAGCATCAAATTGTTTCTGTAGCTTTGTATTATCTATCCAATAGTCATCACCTTCGCAAAAAGCTAAGTACTCTCCTTTAGCCTTTGGTGATAAGTGTGACAATGCTAGAGTTCGGATGCCTTTAGAGTAAAGATTTTCATCAGTATACATTCGAACTATGTTCGAATGCTTTTCACATATCTCATCAATAATTTCTCTACTATTGTCCGTAGAGAGATCATCATAAACAATAACTTCAAATTCGAAATCACAGGACTGGTTGAGAAAGCTATTAATTGTTTTTTCAATATATTTAGAGTGATTATAACAAACACAAAGAATTGAAACTTTAACAGACATATTATTACCGACCTACAAGTAGTGTTCCAACTTACTCTCTTTAACAAAATCCTCTATACGACTTACAATATCTGCATCAAGGCTATTTTGCCAGCTTATGTCTTTATCCTTGTTTTTGAATACAGAGTAGGTAGTATCAACCTTCTTTTTTGATATAAGAAATGACTTAGTTTGTGAGGTAAGCTCTAGCCCTAGAAAAGCGAATATATCTTCAACTTGTTCTAGAGGGTCTTCTAGCAGCGCACTATAGTGCACAAGTTTAAAGTTATCTGGATACAGCTGAGAAAGTTTTTCAAATAACTTTGTAGTCTCCACCCACTTAGACAGACCAAAATATTCTTCTTTTTTCTCTAAGTTTTTCTTACCTGCATAGATCAACTCTTCTTCCAAAAGCCAGCCTAAATCGGATCTAAATTCTCGCTTTGCATTATACCAACTGCTAATTACAGCTCTCGGGTCTCTAACCAAGCCTAAAACCTTTACATCAGGGCACTTTTTGATCATATTCTCTATGATATGATGGTATCTAACTTCCTTATATACGATAGTACCCAAATGATTGTTCTTTTCGAATATAGGCTTACGACCTTCCTTTCGTTCAGCATCTTGACGAATAAAAGAAGAGTTGGTTTGTGCAATGTTATTAAAAAACGCATCGATATCATCTTTTTTAGAATTTTCATCTAGAAATGATTTAAACTCGTAGGAAAAAAGCGGCTGATATAGATAGTTAACATCAGGAGAGCTATTAATAATCTCACCTAACCAAGATGAACCGGATCTTGGCACAGAATGAATTGCAAATCTTTTCATATTAAATAATCCATCAACTGGGTCTTAGGTACATTAAAAATCATATCAAGTATTGAAAGTCCTGGCTCAAAATCACTTGTCTGAGTATGCGTATATGGTTTTAATGATACATTTAGGAATTCTAGAGTTAAGCCTTGAGATCGAAAGTTCGATTCACTGTATAAATCCCGCCCTCCAGGAGGATTGATATAAGTGTCACCAGCTAATTTAACACAAGTATCTATAACTCTATCTTGTCCTTTAAGATTTTTATTATTCAGACTCGATGAAATTATAATTTCAGTATCAATATCTAAATAAGATTTTATTTTTTCTATAGAGTTTAGAATGAAAAGAAATAGATTATCTTCTTCATCCAACAAAATATCACTAAAAATCTGATATCCTTCATCAAAATTTGGTGACTTTCGATAAGACTCTCTAATCTTATTTAATAGTTTAGTTCTTTCTTTCAAGAATGTTGGAGATATAAAACGCTCTCTAACATCAAGGTAATCAGAGTCTTTCTTAATAGGAATGGTAAAAGTCTCTACTTTCCCTGAAGCACTTAAGTAACGGTTACGATTTATCCACCCTTTCTTGGTGTACTGAATATCATCATAAACAACAAATTTATCTACAGAAGCCAAGAGCTGCCAGTAGCCAATATATGGTAAAAAATAAGGCTGCATAATAGCAATTTTCATACTATAAGAACTCTCACATGGTTAATTTAATATCAATTCTATAACTTTACATACTGCTTCAACATCATTTGAAGACATACTGGCATGTAGCGGTAGACAAATAATTCCTTTTGATATCTTCTGACTTATAGGGCATCCAAAGCTCAGATTATCAGGGTAAGCAACATCTAAAGATGGTGTAAAATATCGTCGATGTTCAATATCATGCTCAGACAAAGCATCAAGTAGTCTTTCCTGCTTGTCTTTATCTCTAACGAAAATTGGCATGTAAGCACCGTTATACGACGCTTCGGGTAGCCAAAGAGGTAATTCAACATAAGGTTCTAAAAGCGTCCGGTACAAACTAAACAGGTTGGATCGATGCTCAATTACCTCTTCAATCTGATCAAGTAGTGTTAATCCTACTGCGCATTGGTACTCATTCAACTTTGCATTAATACCTGGCTCGCCTAATTGTCCATTCGCTTGAAGACCAAAGTTAATGAACTCTTTCGCACGTAAATAATCTTCATGCCGCTTGAATACAATTGCACCACCTTCGACTGTATGGAATATCTTAGTGGCATGAAAACTCAATGTACTAGCATCGCCAAAGTTTAAGAGAGACTCCTGACCAACCTTAACTCCAAATGCATGAGCAGCGTCGTATAGAACTTTGACCTTATATTGCTCTGCAATTTCTTTGAAACTCTCAACTTCACAAGGGTTTCCATATACATGTGTTGCAACAACACCATCTACTTGAGAATTTGCTTCAAGAGCTGCTTTCAAAGCATCTGGAGATAAGTTATAAGATTTTGAATCGATATCGCAATAGCTCACATCAATACCTTGCCACATCAACGCTGATGAAGTTGCAACAAAGCTAAATGGTGTAGAGATCGCGGATTCAATTCCTAAAACTTTACATGCCACCTGAAGTGCCAGCGTACCATTAGAAACTAACAATAAGTTTTTAACACCCAAAAACGTTTCAAGTCGTCTAGTAAGCTTTTCATGCAATGGCCCAAAGTTAGTATACCAACCACTCTCATTTACTTGAGATAAATAGTTGGAAAGCTTAGTTAAGTCTGGGGCTAATGGACTGTTAAGTTTAATTGTCATCTTCGCTCACAATGCTTGATAGGTAGATACCATAATTGTTCTTCTTAAGGGCATCAGCTGCCGCCATTAACTTCTGTTTGCTAATCCAACCATTGTTAAAGGCAATTTCTTCCAAACATGCAATCTTATAACCTTGTCGTTTCTCTATCGTCGAAACAAATTGAGCAGCTTCGAGCAAGCTTTCGTAAGTACCTGTGTCTAACCAGGCAAAACCACGCCCTAACATTTCAACATTGAGCTCGTTTGCTGTTAGGTACATTTGATTTAATGTGGTAATTTCCAGCTCACCTCGCTCTGATGGTTCGACTTGCTTAGCTCTACTCACGACTTGGTTGTCAAAGAAGTACAGCCCCGTCACAGCATAGTGGCTCTTTGGCTTAGCTGGTTTTTCTTCAATAGAGATAGCTTTTCTGTCGGCGTCAAACTCAACCACACCAAAGCGCTCAGGGTCTTTCACTTGGTAGCCAAACACCGTAGCCCCATTGCCACTCTCTGCCGTCTCAACCGCTTTCTTTAACTTTGGAGTGAACCCTTGCCCATAAAAGATGTTGTCACCCAGCACCAAACATACTGAGTCATCGCCAATGAATTCTTCACCGATGATGAAGGCTTGAGCTAAGCCGTCTGGGCTTGGTTGAATCGCGTATTGCAACTCAATGCCAAACTCTGAGCCATCACCTAATAGACGCTGAAAACCTTCCTGGTCTTCTGGCGTGGTGATGATCAAGATTTCACGAATGCCCGCAAGCATGAGTACTGACAACGGGTAGTAAATCATTGGTTTGTCATAAACCGGCAGTAACTGCTTAGAGACTCCGCGTGTAATAGGGTAAAGGCGAGTGCCCGAGCCACCTGCTAAAATAATGCCTTTCATTATTCGCCCGCTCCTAATCGCTCTAAACTGTATGAACCATCAAGCACGCGTTGCCACCATTGCGGGTTGTTTAGGTACCATTCCACGGTTTTACGAATGCCGCTTTCAAAGGTTTCTTCCGGCGTCCAGTTAAGCTCTTGAGCAATCTTGGTGGCATCAATTGCGTAACGCACATCATGACCTGGGCGATCTTTCACATACGTGATCAAAGATTCATAAGACTCAACACCTGCAGGTTTGTTTGGTCTCAGCTCTTCAAGTAGCGAGCAAATGGTTTTCACGACTTCAATATTCGCTTTTTCATTGTGACCACCAATGTTGTAGGTTTCACCGACTTCACCTTCGTTGACCACTTTGTACAGCGCGCGAGCATGGTCTTCCACAAACAGCCAATCTCGGATCTGCATACCATCACCATACACAGGCAACGGCTTGCCATCGAGGGCATTTAAAATCATCAGAGGGATCAACTTCTCTGGGAAGTGGTACGGGCCATAGTTGTTGGAGCAATTGGTGACAAGTGTCGGTAAACCATAAGTACGTAGCCAAGCGCGTACAAGGTGATCGCTCGAGGCTTTTGACGCTGAATATGGACTGCTCGGCGCGTATGAGGTGGTTTCGGTGAACAAATCGTCCGTTCCCTCTAAATCACCATACACTTCATCCGTAGAAATATGATGAAAACGGAATGCCGATTGGCGCGCTTCATCTAAGCCCGACCAATATTGACGAGCCGCTTCAAGCAAATGGTAGGTGCCCATCACGTTGGTCTCAATAAAAGCAGCAGGACCATCAATAGAGCGATCGACATGAGACTCGGCGGCCAAATGCATCACCCTATCGGGTTGATGCTCTGAAAACACGCGATCTAGTTCAGCTCGGTCACAGATATCTACTTGCTCAAAGTAGTAACGTTCACTCTCTGAGACATCAACTAATGATTCTAGATTCCCTGCGTAGGTCAGTTTATCTAAATTGATAACAGTATCTTGAGTGTCACGAATGATATGTCGGACAACAGCTGAACCGATAAAACCAGCTCCACCAGTTACTAATATTTTCATTACAAATGTTACCTACGTTAATTTTTGTGCCATCAGATACACGTGAATACTTTATGATTATTGTAGTTTATAGACTCACTCGAGCATCGTTAGACTCAAGAAGGCTTACTTAGAGCAATCAACATAAAATGATAAAAAACTCAATTAAGATTGAGAAGCATAACCGTCCTGAAAATGTTCAAAATCGGATTCTTGCCAAATAATCTGTCGCTTTAAACGCTCTTTATTAAATGAACGCAGAAGTCTATTTAGATTTTGATGCTTCCAGTCACCAGAAGTTTCAAAACGACACTTATCAAAATCGATAATCCATACCTTATCTTTGTCGTCGATCAAGATATTGTGGATATTCAAATCAGTATGGTTAACGCCAACCTGATGCATCTTGGCAATTTCTTGCCCTATTTTCTGATACATTTCTACCGATAAAGACTGTTCTTGCAAGATACTAACCAGATCTCTGGCGTTTGGGATTCGCTCACTTAATAAATCAGCTTGATAGAAGAGTCCTGACTTTACGGCTCTTGCTGCAATAGGACGAGGAACGTGCACCCCAGCCTCAATTAGCGCCAACAAAAGCTGAAACTCTTGCGCACAACGGGTGTTATCCCAGCCAGAGAACCAATAATGATCGTTAACTAACTTCCCAAACAAACCGCCACGACGGTAATGACGTAGTGCCGCTTGCATGTTCTCTAGTTGGATAAACCATGTCGTGCCTCGCCCCGTCGCACTGCCAACCACCTTGTCGGAGGACTGCCAGTATTCCGCATCAAATATCGGTTGGCTAGGGTCTGTAATGATCTCGTCATCAAACCAGATCACTTGGTTGTTGTTTTTATACTGTTGAGTCATACGCTCACCCTCTAGCCTAAATACCGGCTGGCTAATATATACAACCAAGTAAATGCAGCAAACGCCAAAGCAACCATAACGGCAGCAGAGCCTATATCTTTAGCTCGACCACTGAGTTCATGCCGTTCAATACCGATACGATCAACCACTGCCTCAATCGCTGAGTTTACAAGCTCTACAATCAAGACTAATACCACGACCCCGATCATTAAGATACGCTCAACCATGCCGACATCCACTAGCCAAGCCAAAATCACGGCGATACTCAACAGAGCCAACTCTTGTCGAATGGCAGCTTCATGCTTAAAAGCCGCTTTTAATCCTTGGATCGAATAACCCGTCGCTTTAACGATGCGCTTTAGTCCGGTATTACCCGGCTTGCCAGATTCTTGTGATTGATGTGGTGTTGTCTTTGACATTGCAGAACACTTATCAGTACTTAGCTATATTCGAGCCGTGTATTTTACATTTATTGGGGATGTCTGCATAATTTACCTGCCTCTATTCATCGAATCAGACAATAATTATGTTCACTTCTGCCCCATCGTCACTATGCGTCTTGCGTTTGTCCGCTATCGGAGACGTTTGCAATACTATCGCCACAATTCAAGCTATTCAGAAACACTGGCCTTCGACCCAGATTACTTGGATAACGGGTAAACTTGAAGCCCAGTTATTAGCCGCCATCGATGGTGTAGAAGTGATTGTTTTTGATAAAAAAGCGGGACTTGATGGCTACAAATCACTTTGGCGACAGCTGAAAGGCAGAGAGTTTGATGCGCTATTGCATATGCAGTACGCGATTCGAGCGAGTGTCGCAACGTTGGGCATTAAAGCAAAATACAAACTTGGTTTCTCTTCTGATAGAAGCCAGGACTTTCAAACACTATTTACCAATGTCAAAGTGCCTTCCCCGCAATCTCTGCATGTCGCAGATGGCTTAATGGCCTTTGCCCATCAAATTGGGGTACCAAAGGCAGGACTAGACTGGGTACTTTCTTATTCAGACCACGACCAAGCTTGGGCAGAGTCTCATATTTCTCGTAGTAAACCTAACCTGCTGATTGTGCCTGGTGCGAGCAAAGCTTATAAAAACTGGAACGCGGAAGGTTATGTGGATGTGATTCATCACGCCAGAGCAAAAGGCTGGAACGTGATTCTGGCAGGCAGCCCTGCTCAGGTAGAATTGGATCTGGCAGAGGCCATTCAATCTCGCTTGGAAGAACCGTGTCTAAATTTAGTTGGACAAAGTTCAATTCTGCAAATGCTTGCGTTAATAGATAAGGTTGAAATGGTCATCGCCCCCGATACCGGACCAGCACACATGGCGAATGCAATGAAAACACCAATCATCGGGCTCTATGCACACCATAATCCGCTGCGAGTGGGACCTTACCGTTATCTAAAATACGTTGTCTCAGTGTATGAAGAAACGATCTTTGCGGAAACAGGTAAAAACAGTCACGAGTTAAGCTGGCGAACTCGCGCTAAAGATGAAACGGCAATGAACCGCATTACCAGCACTCAAGTAATGAGCATGTTCGATCAAGTCTTAGAAGATTTGTATCCTCAATACCAGTAAACTTACTGTCTTGATTTGTTAAGAAGGAAATGACCTTGTCCAAACCAACCTTAGCCGTTGCCTTAATTGTAAAAAATGAAGAGAAGCACTTACAAGCTTGTCTAGACACAGTAAAAGATTGGGTCGATGAGATTGTCCTTCTAGACTCGGGCAGCACTGATCGCACTGAAGAAATCGCCCGACAATACACAGATAAGTTTTACACCAACCTAGATTGGCCAGGATTCGGTAAACAGCGCCAACTGGCGCAGCAATACGTTACGGCAGACTACGTTTTGTGGCTTGATGCGGACGAACAAGTCACTCCAGAGCTAAGAGAAAGTATCTTACAAGCGGTATCAGCCAATAAGCCGAACGTTTTATACAAACTTAATCGACTAAGCTCAGCGTTTGGTAAGTTCATCTACCATTCTGGTTGGTCTCCAGACTGGATTGTGCGCTTATATCGCACCGAATATACACAATATAATGATTCGCTCGTTCATGAAAAAGTTGATGAGAAAAACTATCAAACTGAAAAACTGGATGGTCGACTGCATCACTACACTTACGAGCACCTTCATCATTACATCAATAAAACCACTGGCTACCTCAAGGCCTGGACGGATGAACGTGAAGGTAAAAAGAAAGCGGGTTTAACGACCGCTATCGTTCACGCTCTTGCGAGCTTTTTGAAGATGTATGTGCTCAAACGAGGTTTCCTTGATGGCAAGCATGGCTTCATTCTAGCTTGGCTAAGCATGCACTCTACTTTTGTAAAATATATCGATCTCTACTTACGTGAACAGGCAAAAAAATCATGAAAACGACTTTAATTATCACCACTTACAACTGGAAAGAAGCATTAAAAGCGGTGTTAGAAAGCGTGAAACGTCAAACCGTTTTGCCTGACGAAGTAATTGTTGCAGATGATGGCTCTCGAGAAGACACCAAAGCAATGGTTGACCAAATGCGTGAAGGTTTTCCAGTTCCACTGATTCATAGTTGGCACGAGGATAATGGCTTTCAGCTTTCAATGAGCCGCAACCGTGCGATCGCCAAAGCATCAGGTGACTACCTCATCATGATTGATGGCGACATGGTGCTGTCCCAAACGTTTATTGAATCACATAAGCAAGTCGCAAAACCAAATTGGTTTGTGCAGGGTGGACGTGTGTTAACGGATGAAAGCTGCAGCAAGGCCATCATGGAAAACGGCTTAGTGCCTTCCATTTTCAGCAAAGGCATTCGTAATCGTAAAAACTGCATCACCAACGCCTTGCTATCGAAATGGTTCTCTTACGAGCGTAATAACGATAAAGCCACTCGCGGCTGCAACATGGCGTTTTGGCGACAAGATGTCATCGAGGTGAATGGCTTCAACCAAGATTTTGTTGGATGGGGACGCGAAGACAGCGAGTTTGTTCATCGCATGTTGAATGCGGGTAAGTCACGTCTTTACCTAAAATTCGCAGGTGTAGGCTACCACTTGTACCACGTAGAAAACTCTCGTGCGTCACTCGGACAAAATGACGAGATTTTAGAAAACACCATTAAAAACAAGCTTAAACGCTGTAAGAATGGTGTTGATCAATTTCTAGAAGCTTAAGATTATAAAAAGGGGCGTTTCGCCCCTTTTTTATTGTTGCTGAGATAAAGCGAAGTACTTATCGGCAACCATCAATGAGATCAAACGCTCTTTACGTTTATCTTTGAACTGCTCAACCCACTGGTGCGCATTTTCAATGATCGCTAATGCTTCTTGCTCATTCGCTAGGTAATAATCCATCTTTTCGGGCAAATCCGAATAGTCATCCTTCACTTCAACATAGTGGACGCCTGCCTCTAACTTACCTTCCATAAACCAAGTCTCATATTTTGGCTTTGACATAATAACCAAGGAGTTAGACGACATAGCCCACTTAAGGTTGGTGGCCACATCATTGCCTTCTATACAGAGCAAAAACTTATACTGCAGTTGCTCTTCAATACTCATAAAGCCCTTTTCCCATGGTTTCCCTTCTACCGGGCGGGTCTGGCCAATATTGCATTGCGGATGGTTGTAAAACGCATGAATCACCTTTTTACGATGCGGCTGAAAACCCACGCCACGCCACGCTACCATGTCCTTTTTATCTTGATAGCGAACAGGATCATCAATAAATTTAAAATGACGAACTTGATTAAGTTTCAACACCACTGAATTTTGGTTGCTACCAAAAATAGGGCGGCTTTTTATAAAGCTCGGTACATTGGGAATGTGTGTAACATCACCGTTGATGTAGTTAAACGCAAAACTGGAAGGGAAATAGCGTACAACTTGGCGAAGATCGAAAAAATACGTCCAACCTTTCGTTTTTTTGAATGTATCGACAGTCGCGTAACTTTGTTCTCGGCTATCGACTGAAAACGGCGTTTCACACTTGTTGTAATAGTTCACCCGCTCCAGGCAGAGTTGCTTCTCGGCTTCAGTTAAATTCGAAAGTAAACGCTTGGCTTGTGCTCGATATACAAAACGAGGGATAAGTATCGAGAGAGCGTTTGAGAAATAATAAGGGAACTTACTGTCTTTCATTCAGTTTTTCCCCAATCGCGATGGCTACTGGCTTGGGAACGAACTGATCGATACTTCCGCCATGAATGGCCACTTCTCTCACGATAGTCGACGATAGAAACGCAAACTCTTCTTCAGGTGTCAAAAATACACTTTCGATACCTGGTAACAGCTTTCGATACATGTTGGTCAGTCCAAACTCGTATTCAAAGTCTACCGTTGTTCGCAAACCACGAATAAGAACCTTAGCTTGCTCATCTCTCGCGAAATCCACTAATAACCCAGAGAACCCCTTTACCGTCACACCAGGTAAATGCGCTACAACGTCCTGCATCAGTGCAACACGCTCTTCCAATGAAAACATGGTGTTCTTCGATGGGCTTGCGGCTACGCCAATCACAACCTCATCAAACATTTCGTGAGTACGTTCTATTAGATTGAGGTGACCATTAGTCACTGGATCAAAAGTGCCCGGATAAATGACTTTCATATAATTTACTAAGTTATTCGAAACTGATTGAATTATTGAGGCTCTAGCGCAAGATTACAACAACTTAAGCTCGATATTAGCTCGTCTTACTTCTGACACTCACCACAAAAGAAGGTATTACGCTGCCCTATTTTTAGCTCTTGAAGTCGTTCGCCGCATTCTGGGCATGGCTCTCCGGCTTTTCCGTAAACCAATAACTCTTGTGCAAAGTAACCCGGCTTTCCATCGGCTTGCGCAAAGTCTTTCAGCGTAGTCCCACCTTGCGTAATGGCAATCTCAAGTGTCATTTTGATATTTTCAACAAGTAACCCCCACTCTTGAGAAGTTAGCTTACCTGCAGGCCTTGAAGGGTGAATTCGAGATTTAAACAACGACTCATTCGCGTAGATGTTCCCGACACCAACCACGACTTTGTTGTCCATGATGAACTGCTTGACGGCGACACGCTTATTTTTAGCTTTCTCCGCTACATATTCCGCATTGAACTCTTCAGTTAAAGGCTCAGGCCCCATGTTTGCTAGTACAGCATGTGACTCACCAGGAGCACACCACAGCCATGCCCCAAAACGACGCGGATCGTTATAACGCAGTATTTTTCCACTGCTTAGTTTGAGATCCACATGATCGTGCTTTGCTGGCGGAAAGTCAGCATCTAGGACACGTAAAGACCCAGACATGCCCAAGTGAACAATGGCTGTACCTGTGTTTGTCTCGATCAGTAAGTATTTCGCACGACGACTAATCGCACGGATCACCTGCCCTTCCAATTTTTTAAGCTCTGTAGGAATATCCCAGCGCAATTTAGGCGTTCGAAAAGTAAACGACTGGATCGTTTGTCCAACCATGTGGGGGCTAATTCCCATACGACTGACTTCAACTTCTGGCAACTCAGGCATTAGATTCTCCAATTCACCGGCTAATAGTTCTCGCTGCTAGCATAATCGAAAAGAAAAACGATAAATAGGGAAGCTTATTAGGGGTATAGGCGCAAAAAGGCTCTACTCTGGCATAAGGTAGTTTTCATCGACGGAGATAGCGACCCATTTGTCTTGCCAGGTTTTAAATAGCCAAAAATCAGGTAAACGAAAGAAAGTCACCCGCTGCGGCTCTTCGAGATCCTGATACCAAACTTCTACCGTTTCAGGTACCGCCAGGTTAGGTTTTAAATGATCGTACTGTTCTGAGGTAAGCTCGGTCCCTTCCAATGATTGCCAGCGTGATACAAGTTCACTGATCGGTGCATCAACTTTGATGTTGGATTGCCACCGTCCATCATGCAGCTCGAACTCCCAGCCACTATAGTACAAAGACTCCACCGTATAGTCGGAGCGAAGTACATTTGGGTAAGGGTCTGCTTGATCTGTTAATAGGTAAGTTTTGATCCACATTGGCGCATTTAAGATCACTATAAATGCAATAATGCCCAGAATAAGAATATTGTTCCATCGGCGGCGACGAGCCGGACTCACACGCATAACCATCTCTACTCTCTTATCGTTATGAGTAAATTACCAAAGAGTATTGAGCTTGACTAGAACAACGGTGTGCAAGTGTGTAGGGAGTGGTGACTAAGCGGCAGAGGCGATCAATCAAAAATTCGAGTATAGAGTCGGACCAGTAGAATAACTTCAGCAGTGCCTTATAACCCGATGACGTACTGAACCTTTTCTTCAGCACTTTTATTCACGTAATAAAAAACCCAACTCGAAAGTTGGGTTTTTCAATTCATCAAAGAGACTGAAACCAATTATTTGATTTTTGCTTCTTTGTACATAACGTGCTGGCGAACTACTGGATCAAACTTTTTGATCTCAAATTTGCCTGGCATGTTACGCTTGTTCTTATCAGTTGTGTAGAAGTGGCCTGTACCTGCAGAAGATACTAGACGGATTTTCTCACGAACGCCTTTCTTTGCCATTGCTTATTTCCTCTTAAACGTTTTCGCCACGTGCACGCATGTCTGCAAGAACAGTATCAATACCTTTCTTGTCGATGATGCGCATACCTTTAGCAGATAGACGTAGTTTAACAAAACGTTTTTCGCTCTCTACCCAGAAACGATGAGTTTGTAGGTTCGGCAGAAAACGACGCTTAGTAGCATTTCGTGCGTGTGAACGGTTGTTACCCGTTACTGGACGCTTACCAGTTACTTGGCATACTCGTGACATGAATGTCTTCTCCAAAATCGTTTCAGCTCGATATCAACCTTGGTGGCCGAACCTCTCTATCTCTCGAAAAGAAGTTAGAGGTTAAGAACCGCTATGGAAAATCCATACAAGGCTATCAAAGGTCGCGCATTATACTAACTTGATATGCATTGCTCAAGACCCGAACAGATCCTTTTTACAGGTTTTCGTGATCTTTTTTTAGACAGCAGATTTTTTTAGCAGTCCAAGCTGAATTCAGTTAAAAATTTAGTGGCGTGGATGATAGCAGATTTTTAGCAACTAACAACCTAAAAAACGCACAGTTATATCCAGCCTCTTTCAGCAAAAGAGACACTTTCCCCATCTCCGATGACGAAATGGTCCAAAATACGAATATCCACCAATGCTAATGCGTCGATGAGACGCCTTGTAATCCTTCTGTCAGCTTGGCTCGGCTCAGCAACCCCTGAAGGATGATTGTGCGCCAAAATCAAAGCCGCCGCGTTATGATGCAGAGCACGCTTGACAACTTCTCTCGGATACACCGACGCTGCATCCAACGTTCCTTCAAATAAAATTTCATCTTTTATCACTCGGTGCTGGTTATCGAGAAAAAGAATATAAAAAGCCTCTCTTTGCCGATCCCTTAAAATAGAAGACAGATATAACTTAGTTTGGTCGGGGCTGGTTAAGGCATCACCACGCTTTAGCGTCTCCGCCAAGTAACGTTGTGTCATTTCTAGTACCGCTTGCAACTGAACATACTTGGCTTGCCCTAATCCTTTGTGACGACAAAACTCTTCTTCTGATGCTGAAAATAGTTGTCTGAGCGAACCAAAGTCTTGAATAAGGAAGTCTGCAAGCTCAATCACGTTCATTCCGCGGGTGCCTGTGCGCAAGAAGATGGCCAGCAGTTCGGCATCGGTCAAAGCTTGCGGCCCTCGTTGCAGTAGCTTCTCTCTGGGCATGGACTCATTTGGCAAAGCTTTCAGTATCATCTGATGTCTCTTTATATGGAAAGTGTCCCTATTCCACAAAACAAAAAGCGAAAGTCGAGTATGACTTTCGCTTTCTTCGTACCATCAGTGCTTTCCATGCAACTTAACAGTTCATCAGAGTTTAAAGTTGCCAACCAAGCCGTGAATTTCTGTTCCAGACTGTGATAGCTGCGTGCTGATTGACTCGGCATGCTGCAACGTCTCATTAATGTTGTTCACGATCTGTTGAATAGCCACTAAGTTTTGGTTGATGTCTTCTGCAACCGCGCTTTGTTCTTCGGCGGCAGACGCGGTTTGAATACCCATATCTCGAATTGTTCCGATAGAATGATGAACACCAGAAAGAGATTGCTGAATGAGCGCAGATTCTTCCGCCGTTTTGACACCTCGTTTTTGGCTCACCGACATCGTACTGACCGCTCTTGATACACCATTTTGTAGCTGCTTGAGCATGTCGCCAATTTCATGAGTACTATTTTGCGTACGACTGGCTAACGAGCGCACTTCATCCGCAACGACGGCAAACCCTCGACCTTGCTCACCGGCTCTAGCCGCTTCAATCGCCGCATTTAGGGCCAACAAATTCGTTTGCTCGGCTATCTCGCCAATCACATCCAGCACTTTGGTTATTTTTTCGGTCTGTAAACTCAACTCAGAAATTGCATCTGACGTGCTGTCTATCTCCGTCACGAGTTCGGTAATGCCTTCTATTGCTTGCTCGACCTCATGCTGAGCGGCGGTGACTTGACTGTTGGCATCGTCAATTGCCTGCGCGGTCGCATTAGTATTGCTGGCTACTTCTTTGGCAGTCATGCTCATTTGCGTCACTGCCGTCACGACTTTGTCCGTCTCTAAACAGTGATCCTGCATTTGACCGCTCGCTTGGCTGGTCTGAGTGTTCAGGCTTTGAGAAACGGTCTGTACTGTCGTCGCAGAGCGATGAATGTCCTGCATCAGTGGGTGCAGCTTATCCATAAACTCATTAAACGCGGCCGCCACTTCACCGACTTCATCCTGACTTTCGACTTTTAAACGAGCCGTTAAGTCACCGCCGCCTGCGGCAACATCTTTTAATGAAGCCGCGACATGTTGTAATGGCTGAATGCCTTTAGACACCACGATACTGGTGAGAACACTGGTAATGATCAATCCAATAACGGAAATCAACACGGCAGATAACGTATGCTCTTTTAGCTCTTGAGTCTTTAACTCTCTGTGCATCGCAACTTGCTGGTCGATGTCATCAATATAAACGCCAGTACCTAAAACCCAGTCCCATTTCGATAGATATTCTGCATAGCCCAACTTAGGCGCTTGTGCGTCAATGGTCGGTTTGTGCCACGAGAAATAGAGGAACCCATCCCCTTTTTGAGAAGCGTCAATCAAGCCCGCAATAACTGCGACCCCATTTTCATCTTTTAAGTCGTAAAGGTTTTTACCCTCTAATGCAGGTTTGATGGCGTGCAACGTATTCACACCTTGAGAGTCGTAGGCAAAAAAGTAACCATCGCTTTCAAAGCGCATGGCTTTCAGAATTTCTTTTGCTGCCTCTTTGTTACTTCCATTTACATCCGCGTCGTATAACGGTTTTATCGCCGTCACGCCCATCATCATGTAGGCTTGTAACTCTTTCTTTTTCGTTTCGATGAGCTCTTGCCTGTCTCTTGCCAGCTCCGCTTCCAAACTTTTACTGCTGTTGATGTAATACACCACAGAGATCAACGTAGTGATCAACAACAGCGGAATTAGGGTTATCAGCAGCAATTTGTTTCGACTTTTCAACACCATGGTTTCCACTACCTCTTTTTCTTTTCAGACTTGCAAACTCCGCGCAACTTGTCTGTGAGGTAGGCGAGAATTTTCCCTTCCTCGGTCAGATTAATACTCTGGAGTTTGATGTGAATTATCTTCTCGTTATATATGCTCGGGCGGTCAGACTTTGAATTGTGTTAAAATCCGGTCATCAAATTGGAGATCTCACATGCAAACACTAGCAGGAAAGAAAATTCTACTCGGCATCAGTGGCGGTATTGCCGCGTATAAATGTGCGGAGCTAACCCGTCGCCTCATAGAGAGAGGAGCGCAAGTTCAAGTTGTAATGACGAAAGCCGCAAAAGAGTTCATTACCCCTTTAACCATGCAAGCCGTTTCGGGCCGTCCTGTCTCGGACAGTTTACTAGACCCAGCAGCGGAAGCCTCTATGGGCCATATTGAATTGGCCAAATGGGCAGATTTAGTGCTATTAACGCCCGCGACCGCGGACTTAATCGCGCGCATGTCCGCAGGCATGGGGAACGATTTACTTACTACGCTCGTGCTCGCGACGGATTCCCCTGTTGCTGTTTCTCCTGCGATGAATCAACAGATGTATCGCAATATCGCAACCCAAGAGAACATCGCTACGTTAGCGCGTCGTGGTATGCACATCTGGGGCCCTGCGGCAGGAGAGCAAGCCTGTGGTGATGTAGGACCAGGTCGAATGCTGGAACCAATGCAGCTAGTACATCTATGTGAACAGTTCTTTCAACCAAAATTGCTAGAAGGTAAGTCGATACTCATTACCGCCGGACCAACTCGCGAAGCGATTGATCCAGTGCGTTACATTACAAACCATAGCTCCGGGAAAATGGGCTATGCATTGGCGAGCGCCGCAGCGCAGATGGGAGCAAAAGTCACCCTCGTGAGCGGTCCTGTCAGTTTAAATACGCCCGTAGGTGTTGAGCGCATAAATGTTTCCAGTGCACAAGAGATGCACGAAGCCGTTATGACACATGCAAACCAGCATGATGCCTTTATTAGCTGCGCTGCCGTTGCCGACTACCGCCCACAAACGATCGCGTCTCAAAAGTTGAAAAAGACAGAAGACAACGACGAAATGGTCATTAATATGGTTAAAAATCCTGATATTGTTGCATCTGTGGCAGCAATGACGCAGAAGCGTCCGTTTACCGTCGGTTTTGCGGCTGAAACCAATGATGTAGAGACCTATGCTCGAGGCAAGTTAACAAAGAAAAACCTCGATATGATCTGTGCAAACGACGTTTCGGTTGCAGGGCAAGGATTTAACAGCAACGACAACGCAATTACCCTTTACTGGCCTGAAGGTGAACTTGCGCTCGCTTTAGAATCAAAAGAAGCATTGAGCTTTAAAATTCTCGAAAAAATGCATCAATTGATGTAACTAACGTTTGAAAACCCTGCCAATTTTTTACAAAAGCTGGCATAAATTTGGTACAAAAATGACAACTAAGGGTGTTAAATCTCCCATTCCACCCTTAGTGGTCTAGTTTGAGGCGAAATAGCGTCTTATAATCCCCTCCGCTCAACTTTGTATTTTGAAAGGAAGTAACTAATGGCCGGCAGTAAAAAATCCAACCGTCGTGAAGAGATCTTACAAGCATTGGCAGAAATGCTTGAATCAACAGATGGCGCTTCACGCATTACTACGGCAAAACTGGCCAAGCAAGTCGGCGTTTCAGAAGCCGCGCTGTATCGTCATTTCCCAAGTAAAGCGCGCATGTTCGAAGGGTTGATTGAGTTCATTGAAGAAGCCTTGATGACACGTATCAACCGTATTCTAGACGACGAAAAAGATACACTAGAGCGTATTCGTATGGTGATGCACCTTATTTTGGCGTTCTCTGAACGTAACCCAGGTCTGACACGCATTTTGTCGGGTCATGCTCTAATGTTTGAAAATGAACGTCTACGTGAACGCATCAATCAACTCTTTGAGCGTATAGAAACACAATTGCGCCAAATCCTGCGTGAACGTAAGATTCGTGAAGGGAAGTCTTTCCCTGTCGAAGAGCGCATCCTAGCCGCGCAAATTCTGGGACAAGTTGAGGGGAGCCTAAACCGCTTTGTGCGTAGCGACTTTAAATACCAGCCGACTGCAAACTTTGACGAGTACTGGGCGCTTTTGAGTGCACAAATAAAGTAAAAGACTATGAGTAAAGACAAATACACGCAGCCCGAGTTTTCTCTTTCACTTCTTCACCCTCGTAACTGGGGCGTATGGCTTGGTTTTGGTCTGTTGGCCATCCTCGTCAATATTCTTCCTTATCGGCTGCTGCTTTCATTAGGTCGTTCACTCGGCAAACTTGGCATGCGCTACGGTAAAAAGCGTGTCCACGTTGCTCAGCGTAACTTAGAATTGGCCTTTCCAGACAAAACACCTGAAGAGATTCAACACATTGTTGAAGAGAACTTCAAAAATACCGGTATGGCACTGATAGAAATCGGAATCACTTGGTTCTGGCCGACTTGGCGCTTTAAAAACCTGATCGTCGAGAAAGATCTCGGCGCACTGCGTGAAAAAGCCAAAGAAGGTAAAGGCGTCCTACTTTGTTGTGTCCATGCTCTTAATCTAGAGATCACTGCGCGTGCTTTCGCCGTGTTAGGCGTGGCCGGGTACGGCGCGTTTCGTCCGCATAATAATCCTGCTTATAACTTTATCCAGTATTGGGGACGAACACATAACGGCAATAAACTGATTGATCGTAAAGATGTAAAAAAGATGATTCGTGTTTTACGCAGCGGTGAGCGTCTGTTCTATTTACCGGATCACGATTACGGTCGCAAAAAATCAGTATTTGTGCCCTTCTTTGCCGTAGACGATGCGTGTACGACAACAGGCACGAGCATTCTGGCGTATACCTCAAAATGTGCGATCATCCCAGGCTCAGGGTTTCGCAATAACGAAGGGAAATACGACATCATCGCCGATAAGTGCATTGAAGCCGATTATCCACAAAAAGACGAAGTCGCCGCTGCCGCTTATATGAACAAGTATGTGGAAGAAGTCATTCTACGCGCTCCAGAGCAATGGATGTGGCTCCATAAACGCTACAAAACCATGCAAGATGAGCATGTCGAGAAAGGCATTCGCTATAAGTAAGTGGTCAAGGCGATAAATCCAAAAACAAAAAAGGGCAGATGAATATCCATCTGCCCTTTTTACTTTTTCAGAAAAAGTAACCAATTAAATGCCGTATTCAGCGCGGTACGCTTTGACTGCTTCTAGATGCTCTTTGTCTGTGCCTTTCTCTTCAAGGAAAGTCACAAGGTCAGTCAGGCTAACGATTGAGATGATTGCACAACCAAAATCACGCTCCACTTCTTGGATCGCAGACAACTCACCTTTGCCTTTTTCTTGGCGGTCAATCGCAACCAACACACCAGCAAGGTCTGCGCCATTTGCTTGAATGATTTCCATCGATTCACGAATCGCAGTACCTGCTGTGATTACGTCATCTACTAGCATGATACGACCTTCAAGCGCAGAGCCTACAAGGTTACCGCCTTCGCCGTGATCTTTCGCTTCTTTACGGTTGAAGCAGTAAGGCGTGTCGACGTCATGATGATCCGCCAGCGCGACTGCTGTTGTCGTCGCGATTGGGATACCTTTGTACGCCGGGCCAAACAGCACATCAAACTCAATGCCTGAATCAGCGAGCGCTGCTGCGTAAAAACGACCAAGACGCGCTAGGTCACGACCAGTATTGAAAAGACCAGCGTTAAAGAAGTACGGGCTTTTACGGCCAGATTTCAAAGTAAACTCACCAAACTTAAGAACTTCTTTCTCAAGTGCAAACTCAATAAATTCACGCTGGTATGCTTTCATTATTTTCTCTCTATGTCCTTGGTTTCTTGTGTCTCTTCTCGACAATCATTCATTTCTCTATTGTCGAGATAAAAAAATAGCCCCCATAATGGGAGCTATTTAAATCAATTGGCTAACGCCGCCTTCTGCGCTGCGACAATTTCCGTAATGCCGACTTTCGCCGACTCTAGCAGAGCCATCAGCTGCTCGTGACTGAACGGTTCACCTTCTGCGGTGCCCTGAATTTCAATCATCTTGCCTTCTTCGGTCATTACTACGTTCATGTCTGTGTCTGCCGCTGAATCTTCAACGTACTCAAGGTCACACAGAACATCATCACCTAGCAAACCAACTGAAACTGCCGCTACGTGGCCTTTCATTGGGTTTGCTTTTAGCTTGCCGCTATCTACTAGGTGTTGGAACGCATCGGCCATTGCAACACTTGCACCGCTGATGGATGCAGTACGCGTACCACCGTCAGCTTGGATAACATCACAGTCAACGGTGATCATGAACTCACCCATGGCTTTTAGATCGACAACAGCGCGTAGGCTTCGCGCGATAAGACGCTGAATTTCCATCGTACGGCCGCCTTGTTTGCCACTTGCCGCTTCACGACGAGTACGCGAATGTGTTGCTCGAGGTAGCATGCCGTATTCAGCTGTAACCCAGCCTTTACCTTGACCTTTTAGCCAACGTGGCACAGATTCTTCGACGGTCGCATTACACAACACTTTGGTGTTACCGAACTCAACTAGCACTGACCCTTCAGCGTAAGCTGTGTAGTTACGAGTAATTTTGATAGGGCGAACTTGATCCGCCTTGCGATCGTTTGGACGCATGGGCATCTACCTTAAATATGAGGAGAAGACGATTTGGTTGGGCGAAGATTATAACGGAATCGATTCCGGATTCATAGGTTACGCATCTGGCACAACATAAACAATCCATACATCCCGCGCACCTATCGACGCAGCGTGATACACTCTTGAAGTAATTTTCAAAAAATGAAGACAGGAAAATTCGATGATTTACAGTATGACAGCGTATGCACGCAAAGAAGTAAAAGGCGATTGGGGTTCTGCGGTATGGGAAATCCGCAGCGTGAACCAGCGTTATTTAGAAACATACTTCCGCATGCCAGAGCAATTTCGCGGGTTAGAGCCCGTTTTACGTGAGCGTTTTCGTAAGCGCTTAGCGCGAGGCAAAGTAGAATGTAATCTACGCTTTGAAGCAAACCCTGCCGCAAAAGGTGAGCTTAGCATCAATGAAGCGCTTGCTAGCCAGGTAATTAAAGCCGCTGAACAAGTCATGCACATGACTGGTGAACTGAGCCGAATCAATCCATTTCAAGTCATGCAATGGCCGGGGGTAATGGAAACGCCAGAGCAAGACATGGATGCGGTAAATAAAGTGCTACTAGAAGCGTTTGATGGCGCAATGGATGAATTTATTGAAGCGCGCGCTCGTGAAGGCGAGAACATGAAGGCGCTAATTGAGCAACGCCTAGAAGCGATCACATCAGAAGTTGTGAAAGTGCGCGCACGCATGCCAGAAATACTAGAGTGGCAACGTGAGCGTCTGTTCTCTAAATTTGAAGATGCGAAAGTAGAGTTAGAACCATCTCGCGTTGAGCAAGAGCTTATCCTTCTGGCACAGAAATCAGACGTAGCAGAAGAGCTAGACCGTCTTGACTCTCACGTAAAAGAAACAACAAACATCCTGAAGAAAGGTGGCGCAGTCGGTCGTCGTCTAGATTTCATGATGCAAGAGTTCAACCGTGAATCGAACACGCTAGCGTCGAAATCCATCAGCACCGACATCACCGCATCGGGCGTTGAACTGAAAGTTCTAATTGAACAGATGCGTGAGCAGATCCAAAACATTGAATGATCTAAAAGTCATCGAGTATTGAAACAAAAAAGCCCCGCTAATACGGGGCTTTCTTTTATTCGTCTTTTTCCAAGGTTCTGTTATCAACGTAGGGCCAATAATGGTGCCCAATTCTGATCAGCAAAGTAGCCGCAGCCAAAATAAACGCAGCCAGAGATAACCACACAACCAAAACTGCATCCAGTTCTTTCATTCCGAGTGTGATGTAGCGGGCGATGGCCATCATCGCGATGTAGATAGGATAGCGTACCGGAATTTTACCGTTCATCACGAACTGCTGCACCATGGCGAGCACTTCCAGATAGATAAACATCAAAAGAATATCTGTGAGCAAGACACGCTTCTCTACAAATACGTGCACAAACTCTTGCATCATGGCGTACAACGTCGCCAAGGTAATAGAGACTAATAACACCGCCTCCAAAATATGGAAGATTTTCAGGAAAGGTCGACTAAAGGATTTCGGTAAATTCGACGGCATGGTCCATTATCCAAACAAAGAAAATAGGCCTTGAGTTTAGCATGCAACGATCTTCAATCAATCAGAATAAACATCAGTGCAAATCGACTCCAAGTCCTGGCATTTGCTTATAAAAACGCTCCGATTATTTGGCGGAGCGCTTTTGTGTTATAGGACCTGTGGCATCACTTACGCCACTTGCTGCTTTTTTTCAGCTACGCGCTTTTTCTTCCGATATTTAGGGTGAGTGATCGGAATCGCAGATAGGAGTTTTTTGGTGTATTCGTTTTGCGGGTTTGCATAAATTTCTTTAGCGCTGCCTGCTTCTACCACTTTACCAAAATACATCACGGCAACTTTGTCAGAGACATGTTTCACCACCGAGAGGTCGTGAGAGATAAATATGATCGCCAAATTCATTTCTTGTTGCAGTTGTAGCAATAGGTTCAAGATTTGCGCCTGTACCGACACATCTAACGCAGATACCGATTCATCACAAATCAGTAGTTTAGGCTTCAATGCAATCGCGCGAGCAATACCGATACGCTGCCGTTGTCCGCCTGAAAATTCATGTGGATAACGGTTTACTGCCGTTTCTGGTAATCCCACTTTGATTAAAAGCTCTTTTACCCATTGTTTACGCTCTGTTGGCGTGCCAATTTTATGAATAACAAACGGTTCTTCCAGAATCATACCGATGGTATGACGCTGATTGAGTGACTCCATTGGGTCTTGAAAGACGATTTGCATGTCTTTACGCAGCGAGCGCATCTCTTTAACAGACAGTTTAGTGATGTCTTTACCTTCAAAGAAAATCTTACCTTCTGTTGGCTCGTATAACTTTAAGATCGTGCGACCAAGGGTGCTTTTACCACAACCTGACTCACCAACTAGCCCCAGTGTTTCACCTTCAGAAACAGACAGTGAAACCCCGTCTACCGCTTTGATGGTGTAGCCTTTCTTGAACAGCCCTTTACCAGAAACAAAGTGCTGCTTAAGATTTTCAATTCTTAATACTTCTTTTGCCATAACATCCTCTTTTATGACTGGTTCACTTTGCCCAGTTAACTGGCAAACATACTGGCATCAATAGGCTTGATATCGATCATCTGCTTCGGCTCATTATCTAAGCTCGGCATCAATCCCATTAAACGCTCTGTGTATGGGTGCTGCGGGTTATCAAACAACTCAAAAATTTCTGCTTTTTCGACAATACGTCCGCCATACATCACGGCAACATCATCACACACTTCTGCCACAACCCCGAGATCGTGAGTGATGAAGATCATCGCCATGCCCGTTTCTTCCTGAAGCTCGTTCATCAGTTCAAGGATAGACGCCTGAACCGTAACATCCAACGCTGTAGTCGGTTCATCACAAATCAGAATATCCGGCTTACAGGCCAATGCCATCGCGATCATGACACGCTGGCGCATACCACCAGATAGGTTATGGGGATACTCATTCAATCGCTTCTCTGGCATTGGAATTTTTACTTTTGCCAGCATTTCAATCGAGTACGCCTCCCGCTCCTTTTTGTCGAGCTCAGGTCGATGGAGCTCAAGCACTTCACATATTTGACGACCAATGGTGTGCACTGGGTTGAGCGCCGTCATCGGGTCTTGGAAGATGATCGAAATGCGATCGCCACGCATGGCGTACATCTCTTCCGCAGGCAAATCAACTAGGTTGGTGCCGCGATAATTCACTTCACCTTTGATAATGTTGCCATATGGCTTAGGTAATAGCCCCATGATCGACATTGAGGTTACGCTCTTACCACTACCTGACTCTCCTACCAGACCGAGTGTACGTCCAGCTCTCACATCAAAGTTCACACCATGCAGAACCTTCACTGGCCCATCATCGGTGGTAAATTCAACTTCGAGATCTTTAACACTTAGGATTACATCGTTTTCCATAACCAATCCTTACAGCTTATAAGTGTCATCTACGACAACAACAGGTTCAAAAGCTTTGCCTGACTTCATCGCTTGTTTCGTTTCTTTTTTGATATCACTATCAATCCAGTAAGTGCCATCGCCTATGATTGCACCACTGAACAGCGCCTCTGTCATGCGATTCATTGGTTTATCTGGAAACTTTAACCAGCGCCAGTGACCATAGCGGACATAAGGAACCATGTAGCCTGGGACGATAACGTGAGCATCAATGATGTCACGCTGAATCTCATGACCTAGCTGGATCTTTTTATCCATATCCATGCCAAAACGATACTCGATGATCTTTTCATCCAGTTCTGGCGTGCTGTAGTTTGTGAAAGAGTTAGTTTGCGGCTTGTTCGCATTGACTGAATGGAAGTACTCCCAATACGTTGGGATCTCAGACGTACCCATATCTAAGAAAGCCAAATCGTGCTTTTTCTCACGTACGTATTTGAACATGGATGAGCCATCAACTAACTTGAGCTCAATATCCAGCCCTGCTAGCTTGGCTTGCTCACGCAAAAAGGCAATACGAGGAGTATGAACAGGTGTTCCGTAGGTCAGCTCGAAGCTTAAGCGCTCACCTTTATCATTGACACGAATACCATCAGAACCAATTTTGTTAAAGCCTGCGGCTTCGAATGCCTCGGCCGCTTTTGCGGGATCAAACTTCGGTGCCTTAGCATCTGGTAGGGTGTATTTACCATGACCATAACCGGTCGGGTTCGGTTTACGGGAGTAGTCGCCACGCATGACATTCTCTATCATGCCATCAAAGTCAATCGCGTAAGTAATGCCCTTGCGAATGTTTAAATCATCCAGCAAAGGCATCGCGGTGTTCATCCATACACCACCAGCCCCAACTGGGAATTGGTTGTAACCCCAGAACTTTTGAATGTATCCCTTTTGGTAAGGTTCCGTATTCGATTTATCATGCCATAAGCTTGGTAAAACAAGACCAAATGCGTCCAGCTTCCCTTTCTCAAAGTGCTTCATCGCGATATCACTGTCGCGAATCACTGTGATGCGGATTTTGTCGACATTATAACGATGTTGATAATACTTATTGCTGTAACCCCACCAGTCTTCACCGACATGTTTGAAGGTAACACTTTTACCTTTTTTAATGTCATCTAGGTAGTATGCACTGGTCGTTGGTTCACTTTTAAAATTGTAGTAGCGGACAAAGTTGTCATGTATACCGTCACCATTTTCATCTTTTGAAGGGTTAGCATAAAAATGTGCGGGACGTGGGCGCAGGGCCCCCATTCGTAACAGCAACTCTTCCGGATTAAACTCTTTCGCCGCCTTAACAGCAAACGTGTGAGTGTCGTACTTGATAACATCCGCAATCGTTTTGTTGTAGTAATCGTTGTACCAAGGTTCCAAGATGTCTTTGGAACGATAAAACTTCAGCATGAACACGAAATCGTCGGCAGTCACAGGTTTGCCGTCCGACCATTTGGCTTCAGGGTTGAGTTTAAAATAGACCGTTTTGTTGTCACCTGCTAACGCCCACTCGTTAGCAAGCTCAGGTATGAACTCTAAAGTATCTGGGTGGCGGACCACCAAGCCTGGTGTTTCATCTAAGATAAAAGAACGTAGCCCTGCATTAGCGTCTGGACCAACACTACGTAACGTCTGTGGGAAACTTGACATAAAGGTGCGATAAGTCCCTCCACGTTTCGCTTCTGGCGAACCATATTGAGGCTCATCCCAGTTTGTTTGCCAGTTTAAGTCAGTCGGAAGCGTTGCTGACATTGCACCAAAACTCAGGGCGCTCAGCGTGGACGCTAAAAATAATTTCTTCATAAAACTTCCCTTTTTATGTTTTGCTCACAATGCTCGCTTAAACATAGCGTGTGAATTTTTTCGGGTCGAAAGCCGCTCGAATGGCTTCACCAATAAAGGTCACCATTACCAGAACCAGAACAATAGAAGTCACTACTGACGCAACAATCCATGGCGAATCTAAGTTTGACTTACCTTGTTGCAGTAGTTCACCCCAACTTGGCGTTGGTGGCATCAAGCCTAATCCTAGGTAATCGAGAGCAGTCAGTGCTGTGATGTTAGCTGCAATAGTGAAAGGCGCTAGGGTTACAATCATCACCATCGTATTTGGCAAGATGTGATTAAACAAGATACGTCCGGTCGATGCCCCTAAAGCACGAGCCGCCATTACATATTCTCGTGCCGCTTCTTTATAGGTCATGGTCCGCATGTACCATGTCATCCCCATCCAAGTGAAAAGCACGTTAATAGCGACAAAGAGAGCGAACGTCGGCTGAACGATTGAGACAAGAATCATAATGACGTACAAAAACGGGACCATTGACCAGATTTCGATAAGTCGCTGTACAAACAAGTCAAATTTACCGCCCCAAAAACCCATAGCACAACCGACTGCAGTACCGATCGCGTAGGAAATGGCCATCGTAAGCAACGCAAATCCCATCGCCGTTCTGAATCCGTAGACGAGTCGCGCCAAAATATCGCGACCTATCACATCTGTACCTAAATAATGCTTATTTTCGGCACTAGGCGCTGTTGGCGGGAAATCACCACTAAAATCTTGTTCGTATGGGTTCCACGGCACAAGCGGCAAAATAACAAAGTTGTCGCCCCCTTCAGCCTCAAACGCTTTTTGCAGTACACGATAATCGGCTTCACTGGATGACTCTTGGCCGAATTCGCTACCTAAACGTACGTCACTGACAACAGGAAAATAGTAGCTACCATCGTACTTGACGACTAGCGCTTTACTGTTGATCAAAAGTTCGGCGAATAGAGAAAGGATCAACATGATAGAAAGAGCAACAAACGACCAATAGCCTCGTTTGATCTCTTTAAAGTGACGAATTTTCTTTTGAGTTAATGGACTAACTTTAATCATGTTACGCTCCAAACTTCACACGTGGGTCGACTAAAGCAACACAAATATCTGAAATGATGTTACCAATGAGCAGTAACAACGCATTAATGGCGACAATACCCATAACAACAGGGTAATCACGCTCCATGATTGATTCGTAACCCAATAAGCCAATGCCATCAATATTGAAGATAACTTCAATCAGGAAGGCACCGGTCATGAAGAACAACAAAGAGTTACCAAAGTGACTCGCGATCGGAATTAAGCTGTTACGCAACGCGTGCTTACGAACTGCTTTTTTGAAAGGTAATCCTTTCGCAATTGCGGTGCGGATGTAATCTGAGGAAAGGTTTTCCATCAGGTTATTTTTCATTGTCATCGTCAGCGTGGCAAAATCACCAATGAGGTAACAGATCAAAGGCAACACCGCATGCCACATAATGTCTTTAGCGCGTTCAAAGAAGGTTTCGTAATCGTCGAAGTCATCGCCGACAAAGCCTCCCATCGGAAACCATTCCAAGTGATAACTAAATAACGTGATCAGCAATACACCCACCACATAACCTGGTAGCGCGTAGCCTACGAAAATGAGTACTGAAGAGGCGGAATCAAACACAGAACCGTGCTTGAGTGCCTTATAGTAACCAAGAGGAATCGAGATAAAATAACTAATAAAGAAGGTCATGCCGCCATAAAACAGCGACACTGGCAAACGCTCTGCGATCATGTCCGAGACAGGCTCGTAGTAACGCGTCGACTCGCCAAGATCTAGCATTACCAAACGACTTAACCACTCGACGTACGCTTCCGTTACTGGTTTATCCAGGCCATAAAACGCATTCAGCTCCGCGATTTGATCGTCAGAAAGGGCCATATTACCACCCGCAGACGTCATTGATGCGGCGCCGTCCCCCTGGGACTGCATTTGTGACAACATGCGTTCAACAGGTCCGCCAGGCACGAAACGAGTGATAGCAAAGATGAGAATAGTTATCCCGAGAAACGTTGGGATAACCAACGCCAAACGGCGTAAAAAGTACGACAGCATATACAACTTGCTCCTTGTCTACTGTCCAGTTCAAACGGAGTGAAAGAGGATATTTTCCGCCCAAAATGGTGCATATTTATCTCGTAGTAACTAAAACTGTTGAAGCACACTCCCTGCGCCTCAAGAGCTAGACTTTTCTACTACTGCAATAATTTCAGCGTCATATTTATCTTGAATCCACATCAGCTTCAAGTGTTTGAAACCAAAACATGACAAACTTCCTTCGATGTCGAAAAACAGAAATGTTTTTGTAAAAAATTATAAAAAACCACAAAAATAATTCATACAGAATATCAATCTAGGCTGTTTAGAGCCAAAACCCTACATAAAAATGCACCCTACACACATAAATAGACACATAATCCAAGGTTATATTTGACCTAAAAATACGAGTGAGCCCTTTAACCGCAATGGGTATCATATTTTGATACCACCTAATAAGTTCGAGCTAACAAAGTATGGATTCGATATAAAACTCATCTCAGAACAATTCACTGGAAAAATATCTTTTTCCAGATTCAATTACCCACTAAAAAACCATAGGCAAGATAAGTCATTAAAGTTTATAAGAAACACAAAATACGGTGTTTTATTGAAATTTAATATCGATCCATAAACATTATTCGGTTTTTTATTCCGCCTTTTAAATAAAGCCTGGTTATTTACATCTTTTTTACATTTAAGCATCCCCGTTTACCACTGGTTTGACTTCCTTTTTTCATCTCGGTTATACATTGGCCGAACGTTAACGAAATATTAACGTCACATTTGGCCGCTATGCGGCCAGACATAGGAAATAATAATAATCGGAGCAACAAGGATGTATAAAAACACAACCGCTTTATCTGTTGCGATAAGCCTTGCTTTGGGGACAGCAGCAGTTGCAGCCCCAGCAACAGCACTGGCAGAAGAGCAACAAGTTGAAAAACTTCAAAAGATGAAAGTTACTGGTTCGCGTATCTCCACGACGGATATGGAAGGTCCTTCACCAGTTACTGTTATTAATAGTAAAGACATTGAGTCTAAAGGCTTTAACAGCGCGCAAGACGTATTGAACAGTTTGACCCAAAACACAGGTGGTGTAATGGCTCAAACAGACTCTTTCTCGTTTACACCAGCAGCGCAGTCAGTCAACTTACGTGGCCTTGGCGCGTCACGCACATTGATTCTTATTGATGGCCGTCGTCTTCCTCAATACCCGCTAGCACAAGATGGTACATCTAACTTCCAAGATATCGGCCAAATCCCTGTCGCCGCTATTGAGCGTGTTGAAGTAATGACCGACTCAGGTTCTGCTATCTACGGCTCCGACGCAATCGGTGGTGTCGTAAACTTCATTTTAAAGAAAGACTTTGATGGCGTTTCTGTAAAAGTACGCGCGGGTGACGCGACGGATGGTGGTTACCAAAATGGTCGTTTAGACGTTGTAGCTGGCAAAAACTTTGACGACAAACGTATTCTCTTCGTTGGCCAATTTGCGGGCAACGAAATGCTAAAGCAATCTGACCGAGATGATTGGGCTGGCGATGACGGTTCTAGCCGTTCTCAGCTAAGTGGCTACTCTAGCTACGGTGCAAACTTTGAAGGCGCCAACGGAACACTTCTAACACCAGCTGATGCTGGTTCTTCATGTAAAGAAGTCGTTGGTGATGCCGCGATTGAACGAGCGGATGGAAAGTGTGGTGTTAACCGCTCTGCATACCGAACATTAAAACCAGAAAACAAACAAGTAGACCTACTTTTACGTGGTGAAATGGACATTAACGACAATGTCACTGCCATGGCAGAAGCCCGTTTTGGCTACAAGTCTACAGAATCTGAATTCGAACCTAACCCTTACAGCGTTGAAGTTGATGCCACTCACTTCCGCGGCGAAGGCGAATACACTCGCCGTATGGTCGAATTTGGACCACGCGAAAGTAACACTGAAGCCGATTCTTTTGGCTTAACCTTAGGCTTGAACGGCCTGCTTGCTGATACGTATGATTGGGACCTATCCGCTGGTTACTCTGAGCAAAGCGTTGAAACAAGCAACCCAGCAATCTTCCTAACTCTCGACCAAGCTGTACAAAATGGTGATGTCGATCTTCTAGGGCCTATCTCTCAAGACGTTGTAGACAAATACAGCGGCACTTCAAGCAAAGAAGCCTACTCAAAGCTTTACTCTGTTAACGGCTCACTGGCTGGTGATTTGGTTGAACTTCCTGCAGGTATGTCTGGCTTTGCTGTTTATGGTGAATGGAACCGTACTGACTACAATGAGACGATTGATGCTACAACAGCAGCTGGTGGTTTCTCTGGCCTAGGTGGAACATCAGGCGGCGGTGACCGTGATCAGATTGGTCTTGGTGTTGAAGCTCTTATTCCTATCATTGAAGATTTAGAAATGACTGTCGCTGGTCGTTACGACCACTACTTCGACGACTCGGCAACTGGTGGCGCATTCACTCCTAAAGTAGCCCTAGCATACCGTCCTACTGACACCCTATTGCTACGTGGTAGCTACGGTCTAGGCTTCCGAGCTCCAGACTTGAAGCGACTATTTGGTGATCAAACTCGAGGCTTTGGTTCTGGTTTTGACCCTGTGCTTTGTGCCAACGCTGGTGGTAGCGGCCCACAAGATAAAGACAAGTACCCAGAGTGTGATACTCAGTACTTCGATACGCTTAATGGACCTAACTCAGAGCTGAAAGAAGAAACAAGTACAAACATTAACTTGGGTCTAGCGTGGGAGCCTGTGGATGATCTTGGTGTAACCGTTGACTGGTACCACATCAAGATGGAAGACGTCGTAACAGCACCAACTTACCAAGACGTAATTAACGATCCAGGTAAATACCCAGGTACTGAAGTCGTTCGTAACCCAGATGGCACCATCAAGTCGGTATCCTATGGTCCAGTGAACCAGTCGTATGAAGAGCGTTCTGGTATTGACCTAGCGATCAAATACGCATACGACACTAATGAGTTCGGCTCATTTAACACGCGTGTTGCTGTAACGAAGATCTTGATTGCTGAATATCAAGAAAACGACAGCGAGCCTGTAACGGATGAAAGAGATTTCATGCCTGAATACACCGCAACGTTAAATCTTGGCTGGGCATATGAAGATGTCGCTATCAACCTATTTGGTAAATACCGCGACCGTATGTGTTCAAGCTACGCAAACCGTTACTACTTTGATGACTGTGATTCTGCTAAAAAAGCGGGTTACAAAGCAGAAATCGCTAGTATGACAACGTGGAACCTAACGGCTTCTTACCAATTCAACGAGAGTGGTCGTGTAACTCTTGGTGCTATCAACATGTTTGACAAAGTACCGCCTGCAGATCCTCTAAGCGATACCTCTCCATTCTATGCAACTGGGTATGACGATCCAATCGGACGTCAACTATACGTCGAGGCATCATACGACTTCTAAAAAATATTTGGCGCGGGTTTTCCGCGCCCTTTTCGACTGACTAAAACACTGACAAGGATGCAACCATGAAATTCAAGGAATTTGGTCTCAGTGCCATAGCTGCAGCATTGCTTACTATCAGTAGTAGCTCTATAGCGGCCAACTCTGGTGCTGTCGTTTCCACACAAGCAAAAGCAAATCAATCTTCAGAAGCTTCGCAACAAAAAATCGACAATTATGCCGAAAGTACTGAAGGCATGTTGGCAGAATACAAAGGCTTACTACGTCAAATCGACAGCATGAAAGTCTACAACGAGCAAATTAACCGTATGGTTCAATCACAGCAAGGTGAATTGGACTCATTAAATAACCAAATTGCTCAGATCGATCAAACGGCAACAGAAGTAGTGCCACTAACACTTAAAATGATCGATGCACTCGATGAGTTTGTGACTCTCGATCTGCCTTTCCAGAAAAAAGAACGTAATAAACGTGTCCAAGAACTGCGTCGTCTCATGGATCGCGCCGACGTAACGACTTCTGAGAAATTCCGTAAAGTGATGGAAGCCTACCAAATTGAAGAAGGCTTCTCTCGCTCAATTGAATCTTACAAAGCTAGCCTAGATAGAAATGGGGAAACCGTGACTTACGATTTCCTACGTATTGGTCGCACGGCGCTTTTATTCCAATCTCCAGACGGTGGTGAGACAGGTATGTGGAACCAACAAACACGTCAATGGGAAACATTACCGGAAAGCTACCGCATAGCGGTACAGCAAGGCCTTCGTATCGCGAAGAAGCAAGCGCCACCAGCGCTAATCAAATTGCCTGTATATGCTGGGGAGGAATAAGAGATGAAAGGATTCAAAACTCTAGCCGCTGGTCTACTAGCTAGCTTATTTATGGCTTCAGGCGTACAAGCAGAAACGCCTAAAAACCTATCTGAACTACTCAAAAACGTAAAATCAGAAAGCATCGTTGAGTCAAAAGAGAACAAAGCCCGTGAAGCTGAGTTCAAGAACAACCGAGATAAGCAAGCAGCATTATTGCAACAGGCTCGTGACGAGCTAGCTTCACAGCAAGCACTGGGCGATCAACTTAAAGCGACATTTGATGAAAACGATAAGCAGCTGACTGAACTAACAGAAACCTTACGTGTTCGCTCTGGTACTTTGGGCGAAATGTTTGGTGTGGTCCGCCAATATGCGGGCGAGTTTAAGGGCTTATTTGCAGCCTCTCAAAACGCAGTTCAGTTCCCAGAGCGTGACGCGCTACTAACGAAACTGGCTGAAAGTAAAGAACTGCCATCAACGCAAGAGCTAGAAGCATTCTGGCATACTATTCTTCAACAAGTGGTTGCCTCAGGCGAGACAGCAACAACCCAAGCAACGGTTGTTTATGGCGAAGGTAAAGAAGCGGTTCGCGATGTTACTCTTGTCGGTGAATTTAACGCGATTGCCGATGGTAAGTACGTTACTTATGTACCTCAAACAGGTAAGTTCGAAGAACTCTCTCGACAACCTCGCACCAATATTACACGTCATGTTGCAGGCTTTGAGTCAGCGTCAAACAGCTATGAGCCACTGTTTATTGACCCATCCCGTGGTGTAATTCTGTCTCTACTTGTACAAAGCCCAACCGTTCAAGAACGTATTGATCAAGGTGGCATTGTAGGTTACGTCATCCTTGGTATGGGTGCAGTTGGCGCTATCATTGCTCTAGTTTGCTTCCTACGCCTTCAAGTGATTGGCGGTAAAATGCGTAAGCAAGCGAAATCAGAAACCGTGATTCCTGGTAACCCTCTGGGTGAAGTTATCCAAGCTTACCAAGAACACAAAGGTGACAACCTTGAAGATCTGGAAGCGAAACTGGACGAAATCATCCTACGTAACGCACCGAGCATTGAACGCTTTATCAGCTCAATCAAACTGTTCGCTTCTGTAGCACCACTTCTAGGTCTACTGGGTACGGTTATGGGTATGATCGGTACGTTCCAAGCAATCACACTATTTGGTACAGGTGATCCTAAGCTAATGGCTGGCGGTATCTCTGAAGCACTTGTTACTACGATGCTAGGTCTGGTTGTCGCAATTCCTCTACTGTTCCTGTACACCATCGTACACAGTAAAGGTCGTCGTTTGGTTCAAACTCTTGAAGAACAGAGTGCAGGCTTCATCGCTCGCTATCAGGAAAAACTACATAAAGCCGAAAGCTAAGGAGGCGTTATGTGGTGGTTAGTTGGAGAACTTGAATCAATTAGGCGCTTCTTGGGAATGGGTGGCGATGTACTCGTCGCCATCTTCATCCTCAGCTTTATGCTTTGGGCAGTATTGTTAGAACGTTGGTTCTATTTTGCTGCCGTCGCTCCAAAAGCCATGAAAAAAGCCGTTGGCTCATGGCAGGGGCGATCAGAGCACCAGAGCTGGAACGCTAAGATGATCCGACAAGAAATTGTTTCTCGTCAGGACATTGAGAATAAAAAGGGCCTGCCAATCGTGAAAGTGTTGATTGCGCTTTGTCCCTTACTGGGTTTGCTCGGCACCGTTGTTGGCATGATCCAAGTATTCGACATCTTAGCGGTAACAGGAACAGGAAGCCCTCGAGCAATGGCCTCGGGGATCTCAAAGGCAACAATCCCAACGTTAGCCGGGATGGTGGCTTCTCTATCAGGACTGTTCTTTAGTTCACGTCTTGATCATTTAGCCAAAGTCACAACGCAAAAGCTGGAAGATAAGCTAAAGCATATTGCCTGAGTAAATGGAATTAGAGGTATAGGTCATGAAAAGACGCTATAGCAGTGATAGCAGTGATGAAACCGCTATCGATATGACACCGATGCTCGACATCGTATTCATCATGTTGATCTTCTTTATCGTAACAACATCGTTCGTAAAAGAAGCTGGTCTAGAAGTAAACCGCCCGACGGCAAGCTCTGCGCAAACCGTGAAAAAAGGTAACATCATGGTCGCAGTTGGTGCGGCGGGTGATGTTTGGGTTGATAAACGCCGCATCGAAGTGGACGCGGTTCGCGCGAATATTGAACGTCTTCGTGCAGAAAGCCCTGATGGCGCAGTTGTTATCCAAGCCGACACAGAAGCAAATGCTGGCGTAGTCGTGAAGGTTATGGACCAGATCAAAATGGCAGGTGTAGAAAGCATCTCCATTGCCGCAACCAATAAGGATTAAGCTTATGCGGTATCTGGCCTCAATTGCACTGGCGCTCATTGTCTCCCTCGGGTTGTTCTGGGGGATGGACAAGCTAGTAAACAAAGAGCGCCACGAGTTAGTGTCGAATGATGACCTGCGTATGGTCGAGTTTATTCGCATTAAACCAGACGAAAAAATACAGGAGAAAAAACGCGAACTTCCAAAGCCACCACCGCCTAAGCGTCCGCCGCCGCCGCCAGAAATGAAAGTGACAGCGACAGTAAAACCGGTGATGGAGCAGACCCCAATGGATATGCCAAAGCTTGACCTACCCGTAAATGTTACAGGTGGTTCGGTGCTTGGACATTATAGCCAGGGTGGAGGTGCGCAACTCGCGGGTAGCGGAGGTCCAACACCTCTAGCGACATTCCAACCTCAAATGCCTAGGAAAGCTGCGAAAGCAGGAATAGAAAAAGGGGTCGTCTTATTAGAGTTTACTGTCAACGCACGTGGTGCCGTAGAGGACATCAAAGTTCTTAAAGAGCAACCACGACGCTTAGGCCTCGGTCGAGCGGCAAGAAAAACAGTCTCTAAATGGACATTTAAACCAAAATTGGTTGACGGGAAACCTGTTAGCTCGCGCCTATCGCAAGAAATAGAGTTCTCAACCAATTAAGGAGTCACGATGAAAAGTTTATGGAAAAGCAAAGTGGCTTCTTTAATTCTCTTCGTAGGAGTGGCAATGGCCGCTCCTACGATGGCAAAAGAAGCTCCTCAGTTATCAGATCGGACATTTCGAACCGTTAACAAAGTGCAAGAGTTGATCGCAACTGAAAAATATTCAGCAGCGAAAGAAAAACTAGCAAGCGCTTTAGAAAGCACAAGTTCGAAAAAATACGACCGAGCAGTTTTACTTCAGCAGACTGGCTTTTTGTATTCGCTACAAGACAATTATGTGCAAGCAGCAAAATACTTTGCCGAAGCATTACAGCTCGACGCACTTCCCGTTCCTGTTGCTCAACAAGTTCGCTACAGCTTGGCTCAGCTTTACCTAGCTGAAGAAAAGTATACGTTATCTGTAAAAACGATGAAGGAATGGTTCAAGGTTGCAGAAACAACCAAAGAGAAGCCTCAAGCTCATGCTTATATCACGTTAGCGAGCGCCTATGTTCAGTTGGAAGATTACAGAAATGCAATCCCGCCAACCAAAAAAGCCATCGCGATGAGCAAGAGCCCAAGTGAGTCTTGGTACTTAATTCTCGTTGCATCTCACTACGAGTTAGGCCAGCTGAAAAGCGTTGCCAGTGTACTCAAAACTCTGACTTCAAAGTACCCTCAGAAAAAGCGTTACTGGATGCAACTTTCTGGTGTCTACATGGAGCTAGGTCAAGAGCGAAACTCTCTAGCCACCCTAGAAATGGTTTACAAAATGGGGAAACTAGAAGGAGAGAAGGAATATTTACGCTTTGTAAACTTCTTGGCTTATCAAGGTATTCCATATAAAGCAGCCAAAACTCTTGAAAAGGAAATGGCAGCTGGAAACATTGAAAAGACGAAGGAAAACTATGACCGCCTAGCCAGTTTCTGGCAGCAAGCTAAAGAGCTAGATAAATCAATTCTCGCTTATAAAAAGTCATATAACCTCGCTCCTTCTGCTAACACGCAAATTCAGATTGCTCGCTTAATGATACAAGACAAGCAGTATTCTGAAGCAACTCGTTTTGTAGAAAGCGCGGCATCCAGTGCCTCTAAAGAGCAAAAGGCAGAACTTGAATACATTCGCGGGATGGCCTATTTCGAGCTTAAGCAACCACAAAAGGCCTTGCAGGCGATGAAAGGCGCTGCTCAATCGCCAAAATTCAGGTCAACCGTTAGCCCTTGGATAAATTTCCTAGAGTCTCAAGGATAATTCGAAGATTAAGTGTGAGTCAGTCGCACGCCTGGGGAAGTGAAAGCTTCCCCTTTTTTCCGTTTTATCTTTATTAACCCCTATTTTTAACCAGAGTCACTCACGCAAGCCAAATCGGGACTCTAAACCTAAAATCAGCACACTAAACGGTTGTAGAAATGGTTTTAATAACAGAGTGCGCGGATGGTAAGTCCTGTACCACGCTCCTTCTTCGCTGTTTAGGAACACTCTGGCGTAAGTAACTATTTCATCTGGGACGATCACAGACAGAAAGATCAACTGGTAACAAAATAGAGATCATGATACTCTTCGCCTCCATTTTTCTGGCGGGATTATCACCAATATCCACCCCTTTGGTGGTTGATTTCTCAATGCCAGTGCTATCGTTATAAGAATGTCGAACTTTCCTTCGGCACTCAATCAATCCAATCAAAAGTGGAACAGTACAATGGGCAAAGGTACTCTCTATATCGTATCTGCACCTAGCGGCGCAGGTAAATCTAGCTTGATCTCAGCGATGTTGGAACGCAACCCAACCTACGCAATGAAAGTGTCTGTGTCTCACACCACGCGCAACATGCGACCTGGTGAAGAAAATGGTGTCCACTACCATTTTGTAGCGAAAGATGAGTTTGAAGCCCTGATCGCTAAAGGTGACTTCCTAGAATACGCAGAAGTGTTTGGTAATTATTACGGCACATCTCGTGTATGGATTGAAGAAACACTAAATAAAGGTATCGACGTTTTTCTAGATATCGACTGGCAAGGCGCACGCCAAATCCGTGAACAAATGCCAGAAGCCAAAAGCATCTTCATCCTGCCACCATCAAACGGTGAGTTAGAGCGTCGCTTGAACACTCGTGGTCAAGATAGCGATGAAGTGATCGCAAAGCGTATGGCTGAAGCCAAGTCGGAAATCTCTCATTACAACGAGTACGACTACGTGATCGTAAACGACGATTTTGATACCGCTTTGATGGATTTTAAAGCTATCTTGCGTGCTGAAAGATTGAAGGAAGAAAAGCAAGCTGCTAAATATAAAGGTATGCTTGACGCGTTGTTAGCAGAGTAACTTCAAAAAAGTCACGCTGTAAAACATAAAGAATTTCCCGTTTTTTGCCCAGTGCGAAAAACACAATAAACTACCTGAGAAAGTCCACAAACGGTGGCTTGTCTAATTGCTAGTAAATAAAGTAGTTAGGTTGTATACTTTCTCGTCATTCTAAAATTTTAGTTAACTATTTGGAGTCCTCATGGCACGCGTAACTGTTCAAGACGCTGTTGAAAAAGTTGGCAACCGTTTCGACCTAGTACTGATTGCGGCTCGCCGCGCTCGTCAAATGCAAACTGGCGATAAAGATGCACTAGTGCCAGAAGAGAACGATAAGCCAACGGTTATCGCTCTACGCGAAATCGAAGAAGGTTTAATTACTAAAGAAGTTCTAGACGCTCGTGAACGTCAAGAACAGCAAGAGCAAGAAGCGGCAGAGCTAGCGGCAGTAAGCAGCATCGCTCACAACCGTTAATTCTGACTTTAGAATTCAACAACCTCCCGGGCCTATAATTTGTATCTATTCGATAGCCTCAAAGACGTTGCCCAAGAATACCTAACAGAGCCTCAGATTGAGGCTCTGCGTCAATCTTATGTGGTAGCGAGAGATGCCCATGAAGGGCAAACCCGCTCTAGCGGTGAACCATACATCATCCACCCTGTCGCTGTGGCTCGTATCTTGGCCGAAATGCGCCTTGATATCGAAACCCTCCAAGCTGCTTTGCTGCATGACGTCATTGAAGACTGTGATGTAACTAAAGAAGATCTCGAAGAGAAATTCGGCAACACTGTCGCAGAATTGGTTGATGGTGTATCTAAACTGGACAAACTCAAATTCCGCGATAGGAAAGAGGCTCAGGCTGAGAACTTTCGTAAGATGGTTCTGGCCATGGTGCAAGATATCCGCGTCATTCTGATCAAACTGGCTGACCGCACGCACAACATGCGTACGCTTGGCGCGCTTCGACCAGATAAAAAGCGTCGTATTGCTCGTGAAACGTTAGAAATTTACGCGCCCCTCGCTCATCGTCTTGGTATTCACAATATCAAAACCGAACTCGAAGAGTTGGGCTTTGAGGCGCTATATCCCAACCGCTACCGCGTACTGAAAGAAGTGGTTAAAGCCGCACGTGGTAATCGTAAAGAGATGATCCAACGCATTCACAGCGAAATAGAAGGCCGTCTGCAAGATTTTGGCTTGAATGCTCGCGTCGTTGGTCGTGAGAAAAACCTGTTCTCTATCTACAACAAGATGAAAACCAAAGAACAGCGCTTTCACACCATCATGGATATCTATGCGTTCCGAGTCGTTGTTGATACCGCTGATACTTGTTATCGCGTTTTAGGCCAAGTACACAGCTTGTATAAGCCACGTCCTGGTCGCATGAAAGATTACATCGCGGTACCAAAGGCGAACGGCTATCAATCGCTACACACTTCCATGGTTGGCCCACACGGCGTACCTGTTGAAGTTCAGATCCGTACTGAAGATATGGATCAAATGGCGGACAAAGGTGTCGCGGCACACTGGTCTTACAAAGACAAAGGCGACAAGTCTGGTACCACTGCGCAAGTGAAAGCTCAGCGTTGGATGCAAAGCCTGTTAGAGCTACAACAAAGCGCGGGTAACTCATTCGAATTCATTGAAAACGTAAAATCCGATCTTTTCCCAGATGAGATTTACGTCTTCACACCAAAAGGTCGTATCGTTGAACTACCTTTAGGCGCAACGGCTGTCGACTTTGCCTATGCCGTACATACCGATGTAGGCAACTCTTGTGTTGGTGCTCGTGTTGATCGTAACCCTTACCCATTGAGTAAGGCATTGAAAAACGGTCAGACAGTGGAAATTATCAGTGCCCCTGGTGCGCGTCCGAATGCGGCATGGCTGAACTATGTCGTGACTTCTCGTGCCCGCACTAAGATTCGACAAGTACTGAAAACGATGCGTCGTGAAGAGTCGATTACTTTAGGTCGTCGCCTACTTAATCACGCACTTGGCCGTCACTCGATTGATTCAATTTATCCAGAAAATATCCAAGAAGTCTTGAATGATCTTCGCCTAGAAAGCATCGATGATTTATTGGCTGCTATTGGATTGGGTGAGTTGATGAGCATTGTGATCGCACGTCGTCTCCTTGGTGACACCGAAGAGCTCACGACAACAAGTTCAATCCCAACGGACTCGAAGAAGAAGCTTCCGATTCGTGGCGCAGAAGGCTTATTGCTGACGTTTGCAAATTGTTGTCATCCTATCCCAGATGATCACATTATTGCTCACGTATCGCCTGGTCGTGGTTTGGTTGTTCACCGAGAAACATGTCCGAACGTTCGTGGTTATCAGAAAGAGCCAGACCGTTATATGGCTGTCGCTTGGTCTGAAGACTACGATAAAGAGTTCATTGCTGAACTTAAAGTCGACATGCTTAACAACCAAGGTGCTCTTGCAGAACTGACCAACGTGATCTCGAAAACAGGATCAAACATTCATGGCCTTTCAACGGAAGAACGTGATGGTCGTCTATACACTGTGACTGTGCTGTTGACGACGAAAGATCGTGTCCACCTTGCTGGTATCATGCGTAAGATTAAGGCAATGCCTCAAGCAACCCGAGTCAGACGCAGAAAGAACTAACCTCTATCGCCACCTACTCTGTTAGGTGGCGATTTTTTATACCTCAATAAATATGAACCTAGAACGTTACAACCGTATTCACCAAGTCCTAAAAACTCGCCAAACTGATCTGACACTTTGTCTCGAAGAAGTACATAAGCCAAACAACGTCTCTGCTGTGATCCGCACCGCTGACGCGACAGGCTTACACAAAGTTCACGCAATTTGGCCAGACAAAATGCGTACGCTGAGCCATACCTCAGCTGGCGCGCGTAACTGGGTTGAAGTGGATACTCACGATTCGATTGAAACTGCGATTACCGAACTCAAAGCGCAAGGTATGCAGGTTTTGGTGACCAATCTTTCGGACACCGCCGTCGATTTTCGCGAAATCGACTACACCAAACCAACGGCAATCATTTTAGGCAGCGAAAAGGTTGGCGCTTCGGAGCAAGCCAAACAGCTTGCCGATCAAGACATTATTATCCCGATGGTGGGCATGGTGCAGTCACTAAACGTATCGGTTGCCAGTGCCGTAATTTTGTATGAAGCGCAACGTCAACGTGAAGCCGCAGGCATGTACGACCGAGAAGAAAGCGCTCTGCCTAAAGAGACAATCAACCGTATTCTCTTTGAACGTGGTCACCCAGTGCTGGCAAAGGTCGCGAAACGAAAAGGGCTCGTTTACCCACCACTCGATGAAGAAGGTCAAATCATCGCCGATGACGCGTGGTGGCAAGAGATGCAAAGCAAGTAACAGACTTTCGTCATCCTGAACGGCGGCGAAGGAGCGTGGTTCAGGATCTAATTCTCAAATATACAGATGCTGATAGTGTTAACTTCAGCGACATACTTGTTGGAAATAGAATCGTGATGTCGCTAAAGCTCCTCGGAATGATAGGTTATCAGTCAAATCATGACACTAACTAAAGCATGACTATTTTTTCCTGTACAAAAACACAGCTCCATGGTTAACATACTGCTATGTTAACCATTTTCTTGAGCCCTCTATGCCCGCCCAAATGTTATCTGCCGTCCCATTAACCTCCCTTTCTGGAGTTGGCGCGAAAGTCGCAGAAAAACTCGCCAAAGTTGGCTTACATAGCGTTCAAGATTTGCTGTTTCACCTTCCGTTACGCTACGAAGATCGTACTCGTATTTACCCTATTGCCAAACTGCATGCTGGCCTTTGGGCGGCCGTGCAAGGTAAGGTCATGGCAGTCGACACCATCTTCGGTAAGCGCAAAATGCTAACGGTAAAAATCAGCGACGGTAATGGCACTATCACGCTGCGCTTTTTCAACTTTACCGCAGCCATGAAGAACAATTTCACGCAAGGTAAGTTAGTACATGCTTACGGTGAAATTAAGCGCGGTGGCATGGGTTTGGAAATTGTTCATCCTGACTACAAGTTTTACGTTAGCGAGCAAAAGCCCGATGTAGAACAGAGCTTAACCCCTGTTTATCCCACCACCGATGGTTTACGTCAAATCACATTGCGCAACCTTACCGAACAAGCTTTAGCCCTGCTTGATAAAACCGCAGTGCAGGAATTACTTCCAGCTGGGTTGTATGACCATCAAATCACGATGTCGCAAGCGCTGCACACCATTCATCGCCCACCACCAACCATTAATTTAGATGAGTTTGACGAAGGCAAACATCCTGCCCAAATCCGCTTGATCATGGAAGAATTGCTCGCACAAAACTTATCGATGCTGGCGGTGCGTAGCAAAGGTCAGAAGGATTCAGCGCTACCTCTCGGTCCTTGTCATAAACTAAAAACGCAGCTTTTAGCCCAACTGCCTTTCTCTCCTACAAACGCTCAAACCCGAGTAGTACAAGAGATTGAAGCCGATCTAGAAAAACCGCACCCAATGATGCGATTAGTGCAAGGCGATGTTGGTTCGGGGAAAACATTGGTTGCCGCTTTGGCCGCAGTTAGAGCCATTGAGCATGGCCATCAGGTGGCACTCATGGCGCCAACCGAACTATTGGCCGAGCAACACGCTATCAACTTCGCAAACTGGTTTGAAACAATGGGCATTCAAGTCGGTTGGTTAGCGGGCAAACTCAAAGGTAAGGCAAAGGAAGCCGAGCTGGCTCGTATTACCAGTGGTGAAGCGCAAATGGTAGTGGGTACTCACGCGCTATTCCAAGAGCACGTTGAATTTCATCACCTTGCTTTGGTCATCATTGATGAACAGCACCGCTTCGGTGTCCACCAACGTTTAGAGCTGCGTGAGAAAGGTGCAAAACAAGGCGCCTACCCACATCAGTTGATCATGACGGCGACGCCTATTCCTCGCACCTTAGCGATGACCGCTTACGCCGATCTGGAAACTTCCGTGATTGACGAGCTACCACCGGGTCGAACGCCGATTCAAACCGTTGCCATTCCAGATACAAAACGTGACGACATCGTCGAGCGTGTCCGAAATGCCTGCTTAAACGAAGGCAAGCAGGCATATTGGGTGTGTACCCTGATTGATGAGTCGGAAGTATTAGAAGCGCAAGCCGCGGCAGATACCGCAGAAGAGCTTCAACGTAAGCTACCGGACGTAAAAATTGGTCTAGTACACGGACGAATGAAGCCGGCAGAGAAACAAGCGGTGATGCAAGATTTCAAAGACAATAAACTGCATTTGCTGGTCGCAACGACAGTGATTGAAGTTGGTGTGGATGTACCAAACTCTAGCTTGATGATCATAGAAAACCCTGAACGTCTTGGTTTGGCACAATTACACCAGTTAAGAGGTCGCGTGGGCCGAGGTTCCGTTGCTAGCCATTGTGTGCTGCTGTACCACTCTCCGCTGTCAAAAACCGCGCAAAAACGTCTCGGAGTACTACGTGAAAGTAACGATGGCTTCGTCATTGCGCAGAAAGACCTAGAAATTCGCGGCCCTGGAGAACTATTGGGTACAAAGCAGACAGGTCTTGCTGATTTCAAAATCGCAGACTTAGTTCGAGATCAACGCCTGATTCCCGAAGTTCAGCGTATTGCGCGTCATATTCATGACAATTACCCGACTAACGCAACAGCGATTATCGATCGCTGGTTGGGTGAGCGGGATATTTACTCCAAAGCGTAATGATTGAAAGCGAGCCAAATGGCTCGTTTTTTAATACGCCAAAAGCAAACGTTTGCTTTTTGAGGAAATCTCTCTATAATCGCGCACAAATTTTTAAGTGTGTTAGATCACACTCCACCAACCTGAGTTGACTCTGATTAACAGCAATCACAGGTAACGACGTCAACTCCACCCTGCTCTCCCATTCAGCGAGAACTAGGGAAATATTGCGACTAGCGAGACAAACAATGACAACTTCAAACCGATCTTCGGAACTGGTCTATCAACTCAACGATCGACCACCTTTGCCTCAAACCATTTTTGCCGCACTTCAGCACTTATTGGCGATGTTCGTCGCGGTTATCACTCCGTCACTGATCATCTGTCAGTCTTTGGGTGTACCAGCAGACCAAACGAATACCATCATCAGCATGTCTTTGTTTGCGTCAGGCGTGTCTTCGTTTATTCAAATTCGCACCGTTGGCCCAATTGGCTCTGGTTTGCTCTCTGTTCAAGGCACCAGCTTTAACTTTTTAGGTCCTATTATTGGTGCAGGCCTATCGCTGAAAGCCGGTGGAGCAGACATCAGCACCATGATGGCTGCCATTTTTGGTACGATTTTAGTCGCATCATTTGCAGAAATTTTCCTATCTCGCGTATTGGAGCATGCCCGCCGAATCATCACTCCGCTCGTTTCAGGCATCGTCGTCACTCTTATCGGTCTCACACTGATTCAAGTCGGCTTAGTATCAATGGGCGGTGGCTACGCAGCATTAAATGAAGGAACCTTCGGCAGCTTAGACAAACTTGCTCTGGCTGGAACGGTACTTGGATTAATTGTGATTTTAAACCGCTCGAAAAACCCATACATCCGTGTGGCTTCAATCGTGATTGCGATGCTAGTGGGCTACATCATGGCGTATTTTATGGGGATGGTAGATACTTCTCAGCTAGGCGCAACCGAGATCGTAGCACTGCCCGTACCAATGCAATATGGCTTATCGTTTGACTGGTCTCTGTTCATTCCGCTGGTACTGATTTTCTTTATTACCGCACTAGAGGCCATCGGTGATATTACCGCAACATCTGAAGTGTCTGGTGAGCCAGTAAAAGGCCCAGTGTACATGAAACGCATTAAGGGCGGTGTGTTAGCAGACGGCTTAAACTCCGCAATCGCAGCCGTTTTCAACAGCTTCCCGAACTCAACGTTTAGCCAGAATAACGGCATCATCATGCTAACAGGAGTCGCGAGCCGCTACGTGGGTTACTTTATTTCTGGCATGTTAGTGATTCTTGGCTTGTTTCCTGGCGTCGCTAGCTTTGTTCAGCTGATTCCTGAGCCAGTACTTGGCGGCGCAACGATTGTCATGTTTGGTACGATTGCTGCCGCTGGTGTGCGTATTATCTCTCGTGTTGAGCTCGATCGCCGCGCAATTCTGATCATGGCCTTATCCTTCTCAATGGGACTTGGTATCGCACAAAAACCAGAGATCCTGCAATTTATGCCAGAATTTATTAAGAGTATTTTCTCAACTGGTGTTGCAGCAGGTGGCATCACAGCGATCATTTTAAATCTACTTCTGCCAGAGAAACTGGAAGACGAAGATGAACTTCCTCAGGAAGTGAAAGAGTCTTAAGATTATTGAGAATAAGAAAAGCCCAACCTAATTAGGTTGGGCTTTTTGTTTTAAAGGGTGCGGGCCATCGACTTACTTGGTAGGAAAGCTGATTTGAGCGATTAAACCGCCTTCACTGCGATTACGCATCACCACAGAGCCTGAATGTTGGCTGATTATACGCTTCACAATCGCCAACCCTAGCCCAGTGCCTTCACTACCGCGAGCGGTGTCACCACGCGTAAAGGGTTCAAATAACCTCGCGATTTGAGAATGCTCGATACCCGGTCCGTTGTCCTCTACTGAAATCCACACTAGCTGCTTATCTGCTGTCACACCAGTGCTGATTTTGACCCAGCCATTGCCATAGCGTAGCGCATTCACAACTAAGTTACTGATCGCCCGCTTAATCGCAATCGCGCTTCCTTTGGCTGGCGGCAAGTTAAGATTAAGATCTGTTTCAATTTCAACCTCATAACCACCTTCAGAACTGGCGACGTCACTGGCAATCGTACTGATATCAACCGCTTCAAACGATTCTTGGTTCACTGGTTTGAGATAATCCATAAACTGACTGATGATCTCATTACATTCTTCCGTATCGCTAATGATCCCCTCCGCAAGATAGCTGTCCTCAGGAGACATCATTTCTGTTGCTAGGCGAATACGCGTCAGAGGTGTTCGTAAGTCATGGCTAATCCCCGCCATTAATAAGGCTCGGTCTTCTTCTAGCTCTTGAATACCTTTCGACATTTGATTAAAGGCTCGAGTTACAGAGCGAATCTCCGATGCGCCTTTCTCTGCTAAGGGGGGCGGGATCTCACCTCGACCGACGTCTTTCGCGGCTCTCTCTAAAGCCAAAAGTGGACGGTTTTGCAAACGAATAAACAACCAACCACCAGCAATGATCAGCAGCGCCATAATCAAACTGTTACGAAACAGCGGGGCAAAATCTTCTTCTTGCAGCTCAGATAACGGAATACGAATGATGGAGTTCGGCAACTTTTCGATGTGCATCCACAAAATGTAACTTTCATCGCCAAGCAATAAGCGCACTTCTGTGGGCGAACCCAGCTCTTGGCTCATTTCTTCAGACATCAAATCAATCGACATTGCGTGATGAAATTCAATCGCCTTATCGCTATCGAGACTATGAACCGTCACCCCTAATCTTTCTAACAATTGACGCCTTAACGGTGCATCAGACTTTAAAGGTCCTTCATCATCAAGCACCAAATTGAGCTCATGGGCGAGAATTTTATTGAACTGCTGCAAACTCGGCATCAACGCGTAGTTAAAAACGGCGTAGTAAGAGAAAACTTGGCTCGCGAGAAGCAAAGAGATGAACAGCAGAATAGATTGTGTCAATGAACTTCGGATGCGCATGGAACGTTCCTAGTGGTCCTAATCGCGAAATTTCAGCCTTCAAAGGGAAGGTAATGAAGGCTGAAGTTGCTATAGCCAAGTGCTGGCTATGGAGTGAAGAGGTTACACCTCTTTGCCGTCTGGGACGAAAACATAACCTAGGCCCCATACGGTTTGAATGTAGCGCGGCTTGCTCGGATCGTCTTCTAACATGCGACGTAAACGTGAGATTTGTACGTCAATAGAACGTTCCATTGCAGAATATTCACGGCCACGCGCCATGTTCATCAATTTGTCTCGTGACATTGGCTCACGTGCATTCATCACGAGCGCCTTTAGGACAGCAAACTCTCCAGAGGTGAGTGGCATTGCCTCATCACCGCGGAACATCTCGCGAGTGCCTAGATTGAGTCGGAACTCCCCGAACTCCACCACTTTTTCTTCAGTGCTTGGTGCACCCGGCAACTCTACAGTTTGGCGGCGTAATACGGCCTTGATGCGAGCCAACAATTCGCGTGGGTTAAACGGTTTTGGCAAATAATCATCCGCCCCTACCTCAAGACCCACGATGCGATCCACTTCATCACCTTTCGCGGTGAGCATTAAAATTGGCAACATGTTGTTCGCGTGGCGTAGACGACGACAAATTGACAATCCATCTTCACCAGGCAACATTAGGTCTAGCACCATTAAGTGAAAGTTTTCGCGCGTTAGTAGGCGATCCATCTGTTCGCCATTGGCGACACTTCGTACCTGAAAACCTTGCTCAGAAAGGTAACGCTCCAATAGAGCACGTAAACGAGCATCGTCATCAACCACTAAAATTTTATGATTTTCTTGCATTGAAACATCCTTTCAGAAGCGTCTATTGTCGAAAATGTATCACTGTTTTTCCTAACGTGCTCAAGCAAATTGTTACTCTTTTTATCTTAAGCGCTTTATTCTCTCTCTAGCAGGTATTTTCAGCACCTACTATTGACCATAATTCCATTCCAGTTCACGTTTGGCCTCAAGCAGCTCTTGCTGTGCCTCAGCCAGCTTGTGACGTTTTTTCTCAATTTTGTCTGCTTTCCCTGAATGCTGAGCTTCGACTAATTCTTCCTCTCGCTCCTCAACTTCTTTAGTTTTTTCTTCCACTTCTGCTTGCAGCTCTTGGCGCAGCTCACCTTCCGAGCATTCATTCTGGATAGCGGAAAGTGCTTGCTCCAAGCCTTTAATGCGATGCTCATTACCTTGCGCTTTTGCATACTCAAGCTGCTGCTCTACCGCTAACTCTTTAGCGTCACAGCCTTTCACTTCATCTTGAGCAAAAACTGAAAGTGAGAATCCTATTGTTAGTGCAGCACTACACATGACTGCTTTGTTCATTTTACTTCTCCGAGAAAGGCACCATGCCTTTATACCAAATATTCTGACGTTGAGACCCAAGTCACTTCTAGTGAACTTCATGAGACTTGAATCGGTGATAAAGCCTCAGTCTTCCGAGGCCGGTTGAGTATATTCAATTGAGTTGATGAACCACTCTTTTTCACCTTCTGGGGTGCGTACCGTGAACTCTTCATCCACTTGTTTTTTCAACATCGCTCGCGCCATAGGTGAATCGATCGAGATGTAGTCTTTCGCATCGCCATAAATCTCTTCAGGCCCGACAATACGAAACTTTTTCACTTCTCCTGCCTCATTTTCTATTTCCACCCATGCACCAAAAAAGACTTTGCCTTCTTGTTGCGGAGAATAGTCAACGATCGTGACTTCTGGCAGGAATTTACGAAGGAAGCGGACACGACGGTCGATCTGACGGAGTAAACGTTTATTGAAGGTGTAATCCGCATTTTCTGAGCGATCGCCCAGGCTCGCCGCCCAAGTGACGATCTTGGTGATTTCCGGGCGCTTTTCATTCCAAAGGTAATCATGCTCTTGTTTGAGTTTGTTGTAACCTTCTCGTGTAATCAGCTTAGTTTTCAAATTAACTCCTATCTCAACTAAAAAATGCTGCTCTTTGGCAGCATTAAGGAGATGATATACCCAAAGATCCAATGTTGTTCAGGCTTTGGGTATCAAGGTGATAAGGCGGCCAGAGTGTTACTTTTCGTAATCCGGTTTTTGCGTCACGATGTAATTCGTATCACTCGAAACAACCGCGCCATGTTTTAGGAAGTTTTTACCTAAAATCATGCTGTAATGGAAGCGACCTCGGTCCTGTAAGTTGACTCGGATCTTCTTCTCTAATTCGCCAAGCTTAACATGCATTTCAACCACAGGGCGTACGTTCGCTTTCTCACCTTTCTTCGCTTTAATACGCATGACATCAACAACAGGCTTGGTAAACGCCTGTTTCATGCCAAGATCGTTCTCATAGGTAAAGCTCACCATGTCTTTGCCGTCTTTCTTAAACTGCTTGATGTTCTTAGCATTGATTGAGCTTACATCTGCACCCGTGTCTAACTTCACAGGGAAAGACATCCCCTCAACTTCCGCCACTTCGATATGGCCAGCTTTGAAAAGTGGCCTTGCATCTAGTAGATGGTCTGCGCGAGTGTTCAGCAACACACCACCCTTGGCTATGTCATGACCAAAGACGAAAAAGGGTTGAGTGTCACCCTCATCAAGCACATCGAGCGCAAACTTCATTGATGTGTCTTTTCTACCGAGAAGAAAGTCTCCTTCGACAACAGGGCGAACCGCGCTGCCAACCTTGAGCTTTTTCAACACTGGTTTGGTGATTTTTTCTTCTTTCCCCTCATCGTTCATTAAATAAAACGTGACGGATTCATCCTTACCTTTTTCTGTTACTTCAAACCCATTTACACGCAGTAATGGCGTTTTCACAGTAAAAGTGGGGTAAGCAGGGACGGTATAACCATCAATGGTGACCTGTTCTTCTGGTGAAACGACAAGAGGTTTTGATTTGAGTGCGCTTTTGAACGTTTTTTCTACGCCACCCAGTAGATTTTCTCTGTCCGTATCAATAACAAAGTGCTGACTCGCGACGTCCCGACCTAAGCGAATTTGCGAACTGAACTTACTGCGATCACGCAGATACACCAACCAACGTTGAGTTTCATTTTCGCCGACTTTGACGGGTAAATAGACTAAAGGGCGCTCGCTTTTGGTCGTTTTCAGCATTCGTACCAAGGGTAATGTCATTGGATGACGCTTGCCATTCTCGCCCTCTAACATAAAAGAGACTTCGTTATGCTTTTTGTCTACCTTGATGTCCAGTGCATGGACGTTGGTATAACGGCTAGAAGTTGAGATGCTGATCTTATATGGCACACCTTCGACTTCAACCGTCTCTTTTTTGCCAATCATTTTTGCGCGTGGCTGTTCTTGAAGGTAATCGTAACCAGCGAAGACCCATGCGTTATCATCGAGATAGGTTTTACCAATCAAGATAGGAGAAGAGAATTGCGTACGCTTGGTCAGGTTCACTTCCGTATCAACGGTGTGACCAGCGATTGTCATCGGCATTTTTATTGTCGGGCGTAGGATGGGCTTTTTGCTTGTTCGACTGCGAATCGCGCTCACTCTTTCCAGATCATCGGTAATCTGTATTTCCTTCCCTGTATAAGGGTGAGGAACCGTAAAGCTAACCTTTACTTGATATGGCTTAAAGCTGTCGGCGTCCCACTTTGCCTTCGTACCACCTAAGTCATCGACAATCGCCCAAAGTAACTCGTTATCTTTCAAATCTTGGTAATCTGGGTGTGAGCTACTGACATGGATATTCTCCGCATGCATCGATGTCGTATCTGCACCAGTATCAATCTTGCCAATAAATGGCACCGCTTTTAGTTCCGGAATGTCACTGTAGTAGACGCTCTCCACACGCCCTAGTACCAATTTGTTATCGAGCTGATAAACGGGAGCTTGTGTGGTTCCTGAGATAGACTGCGCCCAACTAAGCGGGGCGACAAGTAAGGCACTCGTAAGCGCTAACGCCAAAGACATTTTTTTCATCATGATTATCCGTATAAGCCGAGGTACATTTAGTGATATCAACAACCGTGGAATTAGGTTAGTCGATAACTGCGGATATAAGTTCTCAATTTAATTACAGTTTTGACATAAATCTGACTGATGTCCACCAGCGCCCGGTAAATTTTTGCCTCGTTAATTTAAAACATTGCAAATTCTTCGAACGACCCCAATGTTCTATACAACCAAAACCGAATTAAAAGAGAAAACACGGATGAGCCAAGCTATCTGTCGCATGATTGCTCAAGAACTGAATGTTCGCCCAGAGCAAGTCAACGCCGCTGTCACCCTAATTGATGATGGCAACACTGTCCCTTTTATTGCACGTTACCGCAAAGAGGTGACGGGGGGCCTTGATGATACCCAGCTTCGTACTTTGGACAGCCGTCTGTCTTACCTTCGTGAAATGGATGATCGCCGTCAAACCATCCTCAAATCAATCCAAGAGCAAGGCAAACTGACGCCAGAGCTAGAACAAGAGATCGCGCAGGCAGACAGCAAAACTCGTCTTGAAGACTTATACCTACCTTACAAACCCAAGCGTCGTACGAAAGGTCAGATCGCGATTGAAGCTGGTCTTGAACCACTCGCAGATCAGCTTTGGAATCATCCACAAACCGAGCCAGAAAGCGAAGCAAGCAAATACCTTGATGCAGACAAAGGCATCGCAGACACCAAAGCTGCATTGGATGGCGCTCGCGCGATCATCATGGAGCGCATCGCAGAAGACGCAAACTTACTGGAAAAAATTCGCAACCACTTAAATCGCAATGCGGAACTGGTTTCACGAGTCGTTGAAGGCAAAGAGCAAGAAGGCGAGAAGTTTAAAGATTACTTCAACCACAACGAGCCCCTAAGCAAAGTGCCATCGCACCGCGCACTGGCGATGCTACGCGGCCGTAACGAAGGCTTCCTGACATTGGCAATGAATGCCGATCCAGAACAGGAAGAAGGTGCTCGTCAGTCTTACTGCGAAACGATTATCGCCGACCATTATGGCGTGACGCTAAGCAGCGCACCGGCGGATACCTGGCGTAAGCAAGTGATCAGCTGGGCATGGCGCATCAAAGTATCGATGCACATGGAAACCGAGCTAATGGGCGCAATGAAAGAGCGCGCTGAAATCGAAGCGATTGAAGTATTCGCCACTAACCTAAAAGACTTGTTGATGGCAGCACCGGCTGGCCCTCGTGCAACACTTGGTCTAGATCCGGGTCTGCGTACAGGTTCAAAAATCGCGGTTGTCGACTCAACAGGTAAAGTGCTTGCAACCGAAACCATCTACCCTCACCCACCACAAAAACAATACGACAAGTCAGCACAAATCGTTGAGCAGTTGGTGCGTAAGTACAACGTGGATTTGATTGCGATTGGTAACGGTACGGCTTCACGTGAAACCGACAGCTTTGTCGCAGACGTCATCAAACGTGGCAACCTGAAAGTTCAGAAGATCATCGTAAGTGAAGCGGGGGCTTCGGTTTACTCAGCGTCTGAGCTTGCAGCAAAAGAGTTCCCGAATATGGACGTATCACTGCGTGGTGCAGTGTCGATTGCACGTCGTTTGCAAGATCCATTGGCTGAACTCGTGAAAATTGATCCGAAATCTATTGGTGTGGGTCAATACCAGCACGATGTAAGCCAATCTATGTTGGCAAAACGCCTAGATGCGATTGTGGAAGACTGTGTAAACGCGGTTGGTGTTGATGTGAACACTGCTTCTGCGGCGCTACTGACGCGCGTAGCAGGCTTATCAAGCACCATCGCGCAGAACATTGTCGACTTCCGCGATGAAAACGGTCGCTTCGAAGCACGTACAACCTTGAAGAAAGTACCTCGTTTAGGTCCTAAGGCGTTCGAGCAGTGTGCGGGCTTCCTGCGTATTATGGATGGTAAGAACCCACTTGATGCGTCTGCGGTTCACCCAGAAGCGTACCCAGTGGTCAAAGCGATTTCTGAAAAGAACAACAAAGATATCAAAGCGCTAATTGGTGATTCTAGCTTCCTAAAAGGTCTGCATGCGGTCGATTACACCGACGATAACTTCGGCGTTCCAACCATTACAGACATCATCAAAGAGCTGGATAAGCCGGGTCGTGACCCACGTCCAGAATTCAAAACGGCGACCTTTGCAGAAGGTGTAAACTCGGTATCTGACTTGGAACCGGGCATGATTCTAGAAGGCGTGGTGTCTAACGTAGCCAACTTCGGTGCCTTCGTTGATATCGGCGTTCACCAAGATGGTCTTGTGCATATTTCTGTACTGACAGATCGTTATGTGTCTGACCCACGTGAAGTGGTGAAAGCTGGCGACATCGTCAAAGTGAAAGTGATGGAAGTTGACGTGCAGCGTAAGCGTATTGGTCTATCGATGCGTATGAACGACGAACCGGGTCAAGACAACCGCAGCCAACGCTCATCAGCAGCGCCGCGTCGTAATGACCAACCGCAGCGTCGTCAGCCTCGCCGTGATGATTCGTCATCGAACAGCGCGATGGGCGGTGCGTTTGCTGCAGCGTTTGCTAAAGCGAAAAAGTAACCTTACCTAGGCTTCACCGCTAACGAGCTTTCATAACTAAAAAGAAAACGCTCCAATCAGTCAACCTGCTTGGAGCGTTTTTGTTTGAGTAGGATATTGAGTCGTCATAATACTGCTATCACTTCTGACGGGGTATGGGGAGCGACTGCATGACCATAATGAAACTTGATCACCTTCCTGCGCTTTTCCATTAATCCTTCATTGATCGCAGCATCCAAAATGCGCTTTGGTAAGCGAAAGCGGATCGCGTAGCCTTTCCCCTGGTCTTCACTATACGATTTGAGCGCAAGCAAACTAAAAAGCCGTTCTAGTGTATCTTCCGGCTCTTCTTGATAACGCGTGTCGACTTCCGTTTCCATATCATAATCAGGATGCTCTGAAGGATCCCAAGAAGACTGACGTCGGCGCTTGTCGTCACCTTTTACTTTTCGCTCTGCATTGGTTTTGGCCAATGCGACCGTTGGCGTTACAGGCTCTCGGACTTTATTGTCGCGAGCTGCTTGTTCCGTCTGCACATTCACGGATGGGGCGATCAGTGGCACACTTACGTTGGTCGGTGACACAATCATTGCGAACCCTCCTCAGAGTCGCCCAACTCGTCAATATGGCTTAGCTTTATTGGCTAATAAAACCTCACCAGCCTTTATATCGACCACTTTTTAAACAACTTGAGGTATTTCCGCTCGCACTTGCTCAATCGTGAGCAAACTCTCGGATTTGAACACAAAATTCGTCATGTTCGGTGATAAAAGGCGCATGAGAGGACTGATTAAAAACAAACTGCTGGGTATGAGGCAACTGTTCACTTAAATCGTTAGCTACTTTAATTGGCACCAACCCATCTAAACGGCCATAAAGACGCAACATTGGAACAGAAAGAGACGTCAACGCATCGCGCAGATCCACATCAGCAAGGATGTTTAGCCCAACCAACAGCGATTCAGGGTTTGGCTGAGGGCGCGATAGTACCGCTTGCTTGAGCTGTTTAACGTCTTTACGCGCTGATGGGCTGCCCATCGCTTGCAACGCCATAAAGCGCTCAATGGTCAGTGAGAAATCTTCTAGCAACTGAGAGGTGAACGCACTCAGTACATCCGGTTGAATGCCACGCCACGGTTTTTCTGCGGCAAATTTAGGTGAGCTGGCAACCGTAATCAACTTAGCCACGCGCTCGGGCATATTTAATGCCACATGCGTCGCCACTAAACCTCCGAGGGACCAACCAAGCCAAATCGCTTTCTCTGGAGCACCTTGCACCACCAAGTTAGCAATATGGTCTAAATCTTCAGCATGAGATTCGGCGCTATGTCCGTACCCCGGAAGGTCAACCACATGAACTCGGAAATAAGGTTGAAGAGACTCGACTGTCTGCTGCCATACCGCACCATTCATGCCCCAACCATGAAGTAACACCAAATCTGGTCCCTGACCAAATGACTGCCAGTGTAATTTCGTGCTCATGCTCTCAATCTCTCCCACTTATTTTATTCCCTACGGCTTCAGCCAAGCGTTAGGCTGAGTAAAATATCACCATGAATAAACGCTATGTTATCTCATCACTGGCAAAACATCATGCATCGCGTATTGAGCAGTCAATGCGGCCTGTGTCGGTTCCCTATTCAAACACCAAGCCACACAAATACTCTGCGCTGGTGCGAGCACTGTTTAAAATACCTAACTCCGGTAAAACGATGTCAACGCTGCGGTTTATCATTACAGAAAGAAGAAATGAGTACGGATAGTATTTGTGGTGAATGTCTTTCAAAGCCACCGCCATGGCAAAGGCTATACACGTTAGGCGATTACGACTTTCCCCTTTCACGGGAAGTACAACGCTTTAAAGATCACGGAGAGTCTTGGCATGTAAAAGCATTAACCGAGCAACTGGCACAGCGCATCACCACGCCAGCTCCAATCATTACCAGTGTGCCATTGCACTGGCAGCGTTACCTGCGCCGGGGTTTTAATCAAAGTGATGTTTTAGCCCGACACCTCGCCAAGCAATTGCAGACTAATTTTGATGCGAAGGTCTTTCGTCGAGTAAGGCTCGCCCAATCACAGCGTGGTAATACCAAAACAAGCCGTGAACAAAACTTAAAAGGCGCGTTTATTCTCAATAAGCGCCCTCACTCTTCCCATGTTGCCATCGTCGATGATGTAGTCACCACAGGCAGTACCGTCCGACAATTATGTCATTTACTACTTGAAGTTGGCGTAGAAAGCATCGATATTTACTGCATCTGCAGAACACCTGCTCCTCGTTCTCTCTAGATCGCTTCGCCATGCCTTAGCATCAAAAAGACTAGACCCATACGTCAACAAGAGTAGAATAGCAGCAGTAACCTACAAATTTACTCGGGTATTCGTCGTGTCAAATATTACTATTACAGAAACTGCGCAAACGCATTTCGCTAACCTTTTAGGTCAACAACCTGAAGGCACTAACATTCGTATTTTCGTTGTGAACCCAGGTACACAAAACGCTGAGTGTGGCGTGTCTTACTGTCCACCAGAAGCAGTAGAATCGACCGACACTGAACTCTCTTACAGCGGTTTTTCAGCTTACGTTGATGAGCTAAGCCTGCCATTCCTTGAAGACGCTGAAATCGATTTTGTTACCGATAAAATGGGCTCTCAGTTAACGCTAAAAGCACCTAACGCTAAAATGCGTAAAGTTGCGGACGACGCACCACTGGTTGAGCGCGTTGAGTACGTTATCCAAACTCAAGTGAACCCACAACTTGCTGGCCACGGTGGTCACGTAAACTTGGTTGAGATCACTGAAGACGGTGTTGCGATTGTTGCATTTGGTGGCGGTTGTAATGGCTGTTCTATGGTTGACGTAACACTAAAAGAAGGCATCGAGAAAGAGCTGCTAAACCAGTTCATTGGTGAACTAACCGCAGTTCGTGATGCTACAGAACATGACCGTGGTGATCACTCTTACTACTAAGAGTAAACACTGTCAGAAAATGGGAGGCTTCGGTCTCCCATTTTTGTATCGATACTGAGGTGATGCTGAGATGCTTAGCTCGACTCGTAAAATCCGCTAGAAACTCAGGCGGAGTTCTCATATATTAAGAATCTTACGCATCTCGTAAACGCCAACGACACCAAGGAGCCAGCGTCATGCCGAAACGAACCCCACCAGAGATACTCTCATGCCAGACGGTTGCAAAATCCAAACTGTTTGCTGTGGAAGCGCTCGACCTTCGTTTTTCCAATGGTGAGCATCGTACTTATGAGCGTATGAAGCCAAGTGGACGAGATGCTGTAATGGTAGTCCCTGTAACAGAACAAGGCGATTTATTACTGGTGCGTGAATACGCCGCTGGAACTGAACGTTACGAGCTAGGTTTCCCAAAAGGGCTGATTGACCCAGGAGAAACACCACACCAAGCTGCGGATCGTGAGTTAAAAGAAGAAATCGGCTTTGGCTGTAATCAGTTAACCCCGTTGAAACAAGTTATCCTCGCGCCATCTTACTTTTCGAGCAAAATGACTCTATTTTTAGGACAGGCGCTTTATCCAGAGAAGCAAGAAGGCGATGAGCCTGAACCACTGGAAATTGTGCGTTGGCCACTTGCGCAAGCCGAAGAGTTATTAACTCACATGGATTTCTGTGAAGCACGAAGCATCACAGCGCTAATGTTGGCACTGAAACACTTACCAAACACCACTCACAAGCATAACCAATAACGGTCATTAGAACCGAATAACACTGTGAGTAAGGACTATCACTTATGCCAATGACAAAAGATCTATCTCACCTACTTCCTCAAGTCATCGAGATTGCCCGCAGTGCTGGGCAAATGATCCTCGAAATATATGAAAAGAAGCAATACGAGGCCTACACCAAAAGTGACGAAACTCCCGTAACAAGTGCGGATATTGCAGCTCACAAGTTCATCACTGAACGCTTGAGTGATCTGACGCCTGACATTCCCGTGTTGTCAGAAGAAGACGCAGACATAAGCTTAGAGCAACGCGCTCAGTGGGAACGTTATTGGTTAGTCGACCCTCTTGATGGTACTCAAGAATTCATCGCTCGCAGTGGTGACTTTGCCACTATTATTGCGTTGGTCGACAACAATCGACCAACCATGGGCGTCGTTTACGGCCCTGTATCTGGCGTGACTTACTACGCTTATAATGGCAAAGGCGCCTGGAAAATTCCCGACATGTCGGACAGCGTCAAAATCCATACACACAAACACGAACAGCCAGAGCAAAGCATCGCAATTGCTATTAGTCGTCGCCAAGACATCAATCGTATTACTAACCGTATGAGCAGCGCCTGGAATTACGACTTAATACCGCTCGGTTCTGCAGCATTGAAAGCATGCCTCGTCGCGGAAGGGGCGGTAGATTGCTATCTCCGACTAGGTCCAACAGGTGAGTGGGACACCGCTGCGACACAATGCATTGTTGAAGAAGCTGGCGGACGTATTCTCAGCACGCAATTAGAACCGCTGTCATATAACGAGCGGGAAACACTAGAAAACCCGAACTTTATTGTTCTTGGTGATGCGGATTTACCTTGGAATGAGATTTTACAACGCAAAGATTAAGCGCCCTATCGGTAAAATTTAGAGCACAAAATTCTAGCAATAGAAAGGCCACGAATATCTTCGTGGCCTTTTCTTTTTGACCTTCTGTACAGCACTTGGAGTATTTGGCCTACTATGTTCCAATTGCCTGTAAAGCTGAACGAAAGAAAACAAATCAATTAAAAATCATGGCTTTAAATTTCCATTCATTCCCAATGTACAGCGAATAGAGGTTTTAGCTTACGATGATCCAAAAGCAAAAAGAGCTGCACAATAGCAGCTCTTTTAAGATATTGGATTTTGTCACGATAGGTTAGAAGCGCCCTTGGTAATTAAACTCATATTGACCTTGAGCATTCGGCTTACCCAACCATTTCAGTTGCTCCCCCATGCTGGATGGGAACTCTGCACCAGGTTTGAACCACGCTTTGGTTGAGTACCGTTGATTAGGCATCAGTTCAGCGGAAAACGCCGCAGAGACTTGTTTGCTGCTCTGCTCACCAGTTGCCGTCAATACACTATCCTGACAGTTTATATCGGCAATCACAGGACCGAGATCTAAGCTGCCAACGGGGCTTTGAATACCACTGGCATTCCATACTAAAGTGCCTTCACCGTTCTTACACCAAGGCGCAGCATAAGTCGCATGACGAATATTCAGCTCAAGCTGCCCATCAACACCAACAGGCACAGGGAGGCGCGCTTGCTCAACAACTTTTACCGCCGGAATCGAGGCAACTAAGTTTTTGGCATAAGGGCCATCACTTAAGCTATAGCCGACAAAACCGCGCCCACGAACGTCCATTTCACTACCACGACCAAAGCGCACAGCAAACTCAGCTTTACCTGTCAGTAGACTCGACCATTGGAAATCCCAATTAACTTCTCCAAGGTTCTGGCGCTGCCAACGAATACTAGCAGCTTGACCTTGCCATACCGAACCGTTGGCTCCTTGAATGTCCAGGCCTCTCACTGTTGGTGCTTGTTGTAACACCCAAGAGACTGGTAATCCCATTAAAAGACTGACTGAAAAAAAGACGATAAAGATAACAACGTAAAGTACTGCTCGCTTCACCTTAACCTCGCTTAAACTGAAGGCGGTTTACATCGATCATGCCCGCTTGCTCTGTTCGGTCGATATCTAAAAATTCGACTTCAATACCCTGTTGCTCTTTCAAGTAACGTAACCAATCCACTAGTTGATTAAACGCGAGTGGTTTGATCCACACTTGAACGCTCTCATTACGAGGTTGTACTCGAATCAACTCAACTTTATAACGACGAGCTGAAGAAGAAACCAACTGATTCAACGGTTGACTAGAGTAGCTCACACCGCTGCTTTTTCGCAGTGCAGTGATGCCATCCGCTTTATCTTGTACCCAAGCTAGCAACTGCTTTTCACTTTGAATACGTGACTGAGCTAGCTCCGCACGTTGACTCATTGGCTGTAATAAACCCCAATAAATAATACCGATAACGGCAATAGCGCCACATCCCATGACCAAACGCTGCTCACGCTGCGAGATGCTGCTCCACCAAACCTGAGCTTGAGAAATTAAATTTTTCATCATCACCTCACAAACGCTTCAAAACAAAGCTGCCAACCACAACGTTATCGCTACGGTTCAACTGACCTTGCTCAACATTAAACTTCTCTGCCAATTTCACACGAGCCTGCTCAAAAGGTTGGAAGTCTGAACTACGAGCCTGAATACGTACTTCGCCACGTTGTCCGTCGTATTTAAAGCTAGTGATCTCCAAGTCACTGACCTGACCAAGCGTCGCGGGTAATGCCGCCAACCATGACAACATTGCCTGCTGACCACTTCCACCAGATAAGCGGCGCTCTTCATCATCCATTTGTCGTTTGAGGTAACTAACGGTAGGAATGCGTCGTTTATTTGGGAACACCTGGCGGAAAATACGCTCACTCTCCTCACGATACGCTTGAGCTTGTGCTTCGTACTTATGGACCACGAGCAACTGCTGCGCAACCATAACGACGATAAGCACCCCCGCAGCAATGGTGGCTTTTTGCCAGAGCTTCCAGTATTTACCCCAAGAAGATTTCGGCTTGAAGCTCCCAGTCAGCAAATTGACTTTGCTTTCTGTCACCCCCTTCGCCAGTAAAGCCATCGTCATATCTTCTGGTTGCGGATCCCATATTTCAGGTAACGCAGATTCCGGGACCGAGCTAAAGCAATCGAGCTTCCAACCTTCATGATTTTGTAGATAAGAAGAGAGGTAAAGGTCTAACCAAGAAGCGTCGACAACCGCGCCCTCTGTCGCAGAGTGACGAATTAGCCATTGCTCGCCAATCATTGCAGCACTGCTGTGATCTCCACGAACCGGTAACGCAAGCACATCGGGTAAAATGCGTTTAATGGCGATACCTTGGCTTGAGAAACGTTGCAGTACAGTCTGAATCCAAGCACGTTCAACTGCGCAAATCTGCGCTTTATCCGCTTGTTTACCCAACACGCTAAAGTGCAGGCCATCAACGTCCTGAGCAACTTCGTCTTCCACTAAGTACGGTAACATCGCCTCGAATTGGCGTGTTGCACCAGGTGGTATATCCACTTGCGTCAGGACCACATCATTACTCGCCAACAGCGCCACAACTTGGCGCTGACCAGCATATGAGACCAATTCATCTAAGTGTTCCCACCCGGCGATTTCACCGCTAGCAATCACTTCCTGTTGATCTGTCGACCACACCACCCAAGGAATGGTACTTTGTTGTTCGCTACTCAGCCGAACGGTCAGAAACTCGCTCACTGATCCCTCCAAAACGACGGCGAACTACGGTCACCGTTTCTCTATTTGTACTTTGCAAAAGGCTTCGGATACGTACACGTGATTCATCCACCAACACTTGTGCATCCAATTCAAAAAAGGCGCTATCTACACCCAAATAGCCTTTGGCGTTTTTCTTTACATCTTCACTTAAGCCAGCCATTTCTGACTCTGCTAAAAATTCATCAATGCTATCCCACCCATCAAATGGGCGTTTTTCAATTAGCTGAATCGCATCACTACTGCTTAAGTTTGGTGAGAACATTGCCACCAAAATCGGAGCTTGCTCAACATCAATCGTATTCACGTTTAAACGCCAGTCATCACTTGGCAATGCACAGACCAACGGCTCCAATTTTTGGAAAATTTCACCACTCACCTGATAGACAGCCCGTAACTCGGAAGCATCTGCCATCCAACCATTTGATGCCAAATAGGAAGGTTTCATCGCTTCATATGTGCTGTCTTCAACCCCAGTAGTCGAACGGACAGAGTCATCAGCATCAATGTATTCCCAAGTAGAGTCTGCAATGATTTCTGCTTGATATGGCTCGACATCCAACTCTTCTAATAGGCGCTGCAATACATTCACTAAATATGGTCTTGTAATTTGCTGACCCGTTGGTTGCACACGACTCAATACATTTAGATTAAAGCACGCTTGCTTGTCTCTAATTCGTCCCGCCGCTTGACCATAATCTAACGGATAGACTTGCTCTTTTATCGCCCACGGTTGACTCATATTAATCGTGTCGGTGTCTTTATAACTTTGCTCGATACCCACTTTTGCTAGCGCCTCGACGCCAAGGCTGTACCAATACGCTTGCTGGTAATTGATTTGATTAGCACCTCGCTGAAACTGCAAGAACAAACGTTCTGACATACTGGCAGCAACCGTCGCCATAATCGCCAGCAACATCAACACTATAATCAAAGCAACACCGCGCTGACGGTTAACCATTATTGCTGTCTCCTGAACTTTCCTCTTTCTGACTCAATGTGCCATCAGGAGTGAGATAAGTGCGGACAATTTCTCCATAGTCTTTGAGAGTGAGAACAACAGAAACCGCTTTCGGCAGCGCTTTTTCTTCAGCCCACTCTTTTTTCCATTGCTTACCATCATAGAAACGCATATCAAATGACTCGACCTGCGTTAGCAATGGAGTAACAGTGCCTTGTTGCCCAACCGGCGTATCAGGGTAGCGCCACCATACTCGCTGCAGTGTTTCTTCTTTTAAGCGATAGCCAACCTTGGTTACTTCTCCACGAGGGAACTGCTGCTGAGGGTTGTGCCAACCTAAACGGGCAAACATCAGCCCTTTAGTATCGGAGTCCAACAGGTAATCGGACCAAAAAATTAGCCGGCTAGCAGGCTCTTCACCATTAGTACGTGTTTGACGCATCGCCATTTGACGAAAATCGTTATCCATCATCACCATGGCACGCTGAATTTCGTTTAAGCGTTGGGTTCGTTCTTGTGATAGCGCATTGCTACGCTGTACTTGCGATACCACTTGGTACGCTGCGACACTTAAACTGGCAAAGATGGCAATCGATACCAACACTTCAATAAGTGTAAAACCTTTTACCCTTTGGCGCGTGTTTGCGCGGGGATGATTATTGCGCCACATAGCTTCGTACCGTTACTACAGGGCTCGCGCTTTTCTCTACCGAGACGCTTACATCAAATGCTTTCAGCAATGGCTGCGTCGTGGCGACTGGCGTGACTTTCCAGAACCAAGTGCGTCCTGCCAGCTCTTCTGTGCCGTTTTTCGCTTTGAGTTCTCCGGTATTCAACATCACATTTGCCATCTGATTATCCACAACCATGGCTGCAAACATTTTTTCTTCTAGATAACTGATTGTATTAATATGCTGGCTCACAGAGCGAATGACACTGATGGCAGCGGTGGCGAAAATGGCCAGTGCGACCAATACTTCCAGTAAGGTCATGCCTCTCGTCCGGCGATGACTCAAATTGGGGCGAGCTTGCTTAAAATTGCGCATTCTCATCCTCTTTCACTTCTTCGCCCGGAGCTAATAACAAAATTTGTCCACTTTCTTTGCCAATGACTCGCCAACCGTCATTAAAGGCATCACCATTTTGCGGAAAAAAAGATAGGGTAAATGGCGTGACTTCGGCGCTGGAAAAGATAAACACTTGCGGTGGCTCAATTTTCTTTTCGTCCTCTTCTTCTGCGAACATGTCTTCATCAAAAAGAGAACCTGGTTTGAATAAGCGCTCATCATTATCCCAAGCACCACCGCCGAGTTCGAGTTGTAGCGTAATATCTTCTTCTAGCTTGGTTTTGCTCGGAATCTGCTTTAATTTCAGAGGCTGCCAACCTTCTGAGGTTAAACTCAGTAGAGCGTAGGTCGATTTGGCATCATCCACTCGAACGCCAAAATCTTTACCGCTCAGCACCGCTTCTTCATTGAGCAGCTGTAAACGCTGAAAAAAGCTTTGAGCATACTGTTTGGAAAGATCTTTTTGGCTAGTCGGTAACGTCGAGATCACGGCCACAGCCGTAAGAGATAGCAAAACCAGCACCAATAGAATTTCTATCAATGTAAAACCGTTATGTTTTCGCATTTGTTTCATTAGTGCTGGCTTAGGCTCAATTATTGGAAGTCTTGCATGTTCCAGTTGCCAATATCTGCAGCTGGGCCTTCTCCACCCTCTTGGCCATCTGCGCCTAGAGTGAAGATATCGATTGTACCGTTATCACCTGGGCTTAAGTATTGGTACTGGTTGCCCCAAGGGTCATTAGGAAGACGTTTGATGTAACCACCATCACGGTAGTTGCGTGGCTCTGGGTTAGATGGCTTACTAACCAATGCTTCTAGACCTTGGTCCGTTGTTGGGTAAACGCTGTTATCCAACTTGTACATATCTAAGGCATTTTCCAACGCGACAATGTCCGTAATCGCTTTTTGTTGGTCAGCCTTCTCTTTGTTACCCAATAGGTTTGGAACAACAAAACTTGCCAAAATACCTAGGATAACCACAACAACCATCACTTCTAAAAGTGTAAAACCCTGTTGTTTACTACGCTTAAACTTCATTTTTTTCTCCGAAAGTTAGATTAAAGCCATGCCGTTAGTAGACACGTCTTAATTCGAAATTATCCGCTCATCAAGTTATTCATTTCTAACATTGGCATCAAGGTCGCCATCACAATGAACAACACTAATCCAGCCATTAATGCAATCAGCGCAGGAGTAAACACACCCAGAGCAATATTGACTGTTGATTCAAAGTTTTGATCTTGGTTATCGGCTGCCCGCGTCAACATGCTCTCTAATTCACCACTTTGCTCACCACTGGCGATCATGTGTAGCATCATTGGTGGAAACAAGCGGGTTTGGTCCAACGCCTTACGCAAACTAGCGCCCTCTCGAACGTTATCCGCTGCAAGCAACACTTGCTGCTTCACATAACGATTAGACATAACATCTACCGCAACGCGCATACCCTCTAGAATTGGAATCGCACTGGAAGTACAGATCGAAAGCGTTCGCGCGAATCGTGCGGTATTCAAACCTCGAGAGATCTTACCTATTAGCGGTAAGCTCAAGATTTTTCTGTCCCAAGCTAAGCGAAAGTCTGGCTTTTGCAACGCCAGTTTGAGGCCATAGAAAAGCACCACCAGCACAACGAAAATAATCAGCCCCCAATCTTGCACAAACTCACTGGCTGCCAGTAAAAATTGCGTCGATTGAGGTAACTCTTGGCCCATCTGAATGATGGGTTCAATGATTTTAGGAACCACTGTCGCCAATAAGAACGAAACGATGACAACCGCGAATACCACCAAAACTACAGGATAAATCATGGCTTGAAGCAATTTAGATCGCATCTTTTGGCGGTTTTCGACATAGTCTGCCAAACGCTCTAATACGGTATCGAGGTGACCTGATTTTTCACCCGCCGCAACCATGGAGCGGTACAGTTCATCAAACACGTGTGGGTAATCGGCAAAACTGTCGGCAAGCGGATAACCCTCAGTTACTTTCGAGCGAACCGCAGCCAACATAGAACGAATCCTCGGCTTTTCAGCCTGCTCAGAGACCGCACGCAAACACTCTTCCAAAGGCATTCCTGATTGGACTAGCGTAGACAATTGCCGTGTGATGAGTGCCAGCTCAGATGTCGAGATGCCGCGCTTAAAGCTGACTGAACCTGAAGACTTAGCCGATTTAGCTTTCGTCTCGACCACTTCAATCGGGATCATCCCTTGCTCTTTGAGTCGCTGGCGCACTTGTCGGGCGTTGTCCCCTTCTATCGTGCCTTTTTTATGCTTGCCTTTTGCATCTAGCGCTTTGTACTCAAATGCCGCCATTAGGTTTCCTTCGTCACTCGCATCACTTCTTCAAGTGACGTAATACCACGACGTACTTTGCTTAAACCATCACTGCGAATACTTGGCGTATGGGCGCGAACGGCTCTCTCAATTTCTTGTTCACCAGACTCTCGATGAATCAACTCTTGCACTTGCTCATCAACCATAATGAGCTCGTGGATACCTGTTCGACCTCGGTAGCCTTTTTGGTTACACGCTTCACAGCCTTTTGCTCGGTGCAGTTCTAACGGTTCATGCGCTTCCATACCAAACAGTTTTTTCTGTTCCGCATCGGCTTCATACGACTCTTTACAGCTTGGACAAAGCGTTCGAACTAAGCGCTGCGCTAGCACCCCTAATAACGAAGAAGAAATAAGGAATGGCTCAATACCCATATCACGTAGACGCGTAATCGCACCCACTGCGGTGTTGGTGTGGAGAGTAGACATTACCAAGTGACCCGTTAAGGACGCTTGCACTGCAATTTGTGCGGTTTCTAAGTCACGGATCTCACCGACCATCACCACATCCGGGTCCTGACGCAGAATGGCACGCAAGCCGCGCGCAAACGTCATATCGACCTTTGGGTTCACCTGAGTTTGACCGATGCCATCAATATCAAATTCGATCGGGTCTTCAACCGTTAGAATGTTGCGCTCGTTGCTATTGATCTCTTGCAAGCCAGCATACAAGGTGGTTGATTTACCAGAACCTGTCGGGCCCGTCACCAAGATGATACCGTGAGGGCGGCCAATCAAGTGACGGAAGTTGTCATGCACTGAAGGTGTCATGCCCAAACTATGTAAATCAAGACGAGTCGCGTTTTTATCCAACAAACGCATTACCACGCGCTCACCATGTGAGGACGGCATCGTAGATACACGCACGTCCACCGCACGACCACCGATACGCAACGAAATACGGCCATCTTGAGGCACACGCTTTTCTGCGATATCTAGTTTAGCCATAACCTTCACACGAGAAACTAGCAAAGGCGCTAGCTTACGGCTTGGAGTCAGGACTTCACGCAATACGCCATCGACACGGAAACGAATCGAAAGGGTTTTCTCGAACGTCTCAATATGAATATCCGACGCACCTTCTTTGATCGCTTCGCCCAACATGGCGTTGATCAATTTGATGATTGGCGCATCGTCTTCCGATTCTAATAAGTCTTCATCGTGCGGCAGTTCTTCAGCCAAAGAGAAGAAATCATCGCTATCAGCACCAATATCTTCCATCAACTGACGCGCTTCAGACGAGTCGCGTTGATATGCTTCAGTCAGCTTTTTATCAAAGGCTTCTTTATCGATAGGTTGCGGTACGAAGCTTTTCTTTAATACACGACGGACTTCAACCAGAGCCGCAGGGTTAAGCGGCTCGACATAGTAAAGAATAGGTGGACGCTCAGGATGCTCTGTCTCCAGCACCAGTTTAAAGCGGTTGGCAAAACTGAATGGCAGACGACGCATACTTGGCGCTGTGTCTAACATATCAACCATTAGTTGTTTTCCATTTGATCAATAAACGCTTGAATCTCTGTTGGGTGCTGACGCTCCTGGCCAAAGGCAGGCATAACCGGGATCTTCTCGTCTGCCATCAACTTCAACCCTTGATCCGCTTTATAAAGCTGTTCTGCGCGAATAAAGTTGTATTTACGCTGCGTAATACCGTCAGCCGTCACACCATCGCGAATAATCGTCGGCTTGATGAACACCATCAAGTTACGTTTTTCTGTTTGCGTGCTAGTTGACTTGAACAGGTGACCCAGTACCGGAATGTCACCCAATAGCGGCACTTTAGACTCACTTTCAAGTGCGCGTTCATCGACCAAACCACCAAGAACCAACATCTGACCATCTTGGATCATGACAGAGGTGTTTAACTGTCGTTTAGCAAAGCGAACGTCAACCGCACCGTTTGCGCCTAATACGTTGGAAACTTCTTGTTCAATGTTTAACTGTACAGAGTCACCTTCGTTAATTTGTGGCACTACTTTGAGTTTGATACCGACTTCTTTACGGTCAACCGTTTGGAATGGGTTGTCGTTGTTTGAGCCAGCCGTAGAGCCCGTAATAACCGGAACCTCTTCACCCACAATAAATGATGCTTCGCCATTATCCATTACGGTAATACTCGGAGAAGATAGAATGTTTGAGTTGGAGTCAGAAGCAACAGCACTAATTAGCGCTGTCCAGTCACCCATGACAATACTCATTGCCGCACCATTTACTCCGCTAAGTGCTGACGCTAGCGTAGAGTAGTCACCTGATTCAGTAACATCATATGGCGTTCGTTCGCCATTAGAGTTGGTATAGTATTCAGTTCGGGTTTGATCTTTTGCTTCTTCTAGCCCAACCATCACCTGACCAATCGGGGCTCCTGAGTTACCGTACTGAATTACAGCACCCGTTTCTAATGAACCCCACTGAACACCTAGGTTAATACCATCACCTTCAGACATTTCGACAATTAACGCTTCAATAAGAACCTGAGCACGACGAATATCGAGTTGAGAAATGACGTCTTGTAATGCCATCATAATATCTGGTGGCGCTGTTAAAACTAACGAGTTAGTTGCAGCGTGAGCAGCAATGACGACCTCACCACGCGATGCACCTGATGTTTTCTGACCGGCTTGTTTTTCAGCTTGCAGGTTATCGGAAACACCTTTCAATACATCCACCAAATCTTCAGCTTTCGCATTTTTCAGGTACACAACTCGGTTGTTACCTTTTGTCGCCATTTCAACATCAAGTTGACGAATCAAACGTTTCAAGCGGGCTCTTACTTTTGGATCACCAGAAATTAAAATCGCGTTAGTACGTTCATCGGCCACAATTTTAGGTTCAAGGAACTCTGGCGTGCTTTTCTGATTCGCACTTTTATTCAGTGCTTCAACAATGCGTACCATTTCAGCAGCAGATGCATTACGCAGCTCTACCAATTCAATTTCTTTATCACCGGCTTGGTCAACACGCTTGATGATCTCTGCTAAGCGATTCACTACTGCCGCACGACCTGTGATCAAGATAATATTCGCTGGATCATAATGAACCACGTTACCGGCACCGGCGTTATCAATCAGCTGACGAAGTAGAGGAGACAACTCTCGAACCGACACATTACGCACCGCGACAACTCGAGTGATAACACTATCGCCTTGCGCGCTGCCATCACCTAACACAGGGATTGCTGAGGTTTTTGAGTCTTTTGCTTTGATAACCTTAAGTACCCCATTGTCCATTTCTACGACTGCGTAACCGTATACTTCAAGGACATTAAGGAAAAAGCTGTAGTATTGCTCTTCGTTAAGAACGTCATAGCTGCGGACATCGATTTTACCGCGTACTGAAGGATCAACAATGATGGTCTTTTCGAGGTTACGACCAACTATGTTGATGAATTCTTGAATATCAGTGCCTTTAAAGCTCGCACTAAATTCGTTTGCCATTGCACCTGGTACGCAGAGTAAACTTCCTGCTAGTAGCCAAGCACTTTTGCTGAACCAATGTTTCACGTATGTCTCCCTGAACTTACGCCGGTTGCCTAAGTCTTACAATTGGATATAGATATCGTACTGTTGGCCGTCTCGCTCAACAGTTAAATTTAATTCTTGCGGATCGCTCATCACTTGCATCAGTTGTACTGAAGAAGACGGGTCACTTAAATCGATCCCGTTCAGTTGAACCGCAATATCGCCAGGTTGTAGCCCTACATCATTAAATAATGCGGCATCACGACCAGGTGATACTCGATAACCAACAATGTCTCCGTCTTTTTTGACGGGTGAAATGGTGATGTATTTAAAAACGCTTTGTGGATCTTTCGCAATTTCCTCGCGGATTTGCTCTAATTTCTCTCCAACGTCAGACGTCGCTGCTTCTGCTCGCTGAGCTTGCGCCCTAGCTACCTGCGGCGATTCAGATAGCTTCTTATATTCTATACCTTCCATCATTAAGGTCTCGTCTCGACCTTGGTTATCAATGATGACGCGATCCACCAATACCGCTTTTAGTGTCGCACGTGTCCCTTCGATTTCTTCACCCAAACCGTACGTAGCTTGCTTACCTCGGTTAGCAATAACAGCAAGGCTGGTGTTGGCATCACTACTTGCAACCGCACCGACCAGCGTAAGGTTAAGGCGCGTCTTAGGGGCGTCTTTAACAATAGGCTGTTCTACAACCGCCGCTTTTTGCTCAGTGTATTTACCGAATAGGTTGGCATTCTGAAGGGCATTAAAATCTATCGCGTCGCCTTTATTGCTCGCAGCAACGCTACTCGCCGATGGACGCCATTGCGGCACTTCCGACGATTGAGGTATGGCTAACCACACAATTTTGCCAAGTATCCATCCGGTTATCGCAATAAACAGACAGGTAAGCAACAAGCTAAGTTTGGCTTGAATGGTATAATGATTGGACTTGATCTGAGCCAGTAGCGGTCTGCTTGATAATCCTGCACTTAGCTCTAAACGTTTCACTGAATGGATTCCTTTATTCTAACGTCCGTCATTTAAGCTATAACGATAGCTATCGACTTTAAATTGCTAAATTTGCAATAAAATTATTACTCAACAAAGAGCAGTGAACTATATCACAAGTTGTCTTTCATACCTTTTTCTTATGCAGTTTTTGCCAACTCCCTTGAAAAAAATACGCCTTGACTCCATCTGTAGGTGAATAATCCATCACTCATTGCCTTATTCGGGCAGTGATTAGATAGCGTAGTGTTCTATGAGTTCCCTAAATGAAGCCGTTAGGCTAGATAAATGGCTATGGGCCGCAAGATTTTACAAAACCCGCTCCATCGCACGTAACATGGTCGATGGCGGTAAAGTCCACTATAATGGCCAACGAAGCAAGCCGAGTAAAATCGTTGAAGTGGGCGCTGAAGTCAGACTTCGTCAAGGCAACGAAGAAAAAATCGTGATCATCGAACAAATCTCAGATCAACGCCGAGGCGCTCCCATCGCACAAACCTTATATCGCGAAACCAATGAGAGTATCGCGAAACGTGAGGAACACGCGACTCAACGTAAGCTTAATGCCCACAACCCAAGTCCGGAACGCCGCCCAGATAAAAAGCAGCGCCGAGACATCATTAAGTTCAAACACCAATAAAAGCCGGAATTACCAACGAGGAAAGCACTCCATGGCAAATAATGTTTTAAACCGCTACCTATTCGAAGATCTTTCAGTACGTGGCGAGTTGGTACAATTGGATGAAGCGTACCAACGTGTTATCTCCAGCAAGGAATATCCGGCAGCAATAGAGAAACTGCTGGGTGAGCTACTCGTTTCAACTACTCTTTTAACTGCCACTCTTAAGTTCGAAGGTTCGATCACCATCCAGCTACAAGGCGACGGTCCTGTGTCTCTTGCCGTTATCAACGGTGACCATAACCAACGTGTTCGTGGCGTAGCTCGCTGGGAAGGCGATGTTGCCGATGACGCAAACATTCACGATCTAATGGGTAAGGGCTACCTTGTGATCACCATCGAACCGAAAAACGGCGAGCGTTACCAAGGCGTCGTTGGACTAGAAGGTGACACTTTAGCAGAAGTGCTAGAAGGCTACTTTGCAAACTCAGAGCAGTTAAAAACGCGCCTATGGATCCGCACTGGTGAGCATGAAGGCAAAGCACACGCAGCAGGTATGTTGATTCAAGTGATCCCTGACGGCACTGGCTCTCCAGATGATTTCGAACATCTAGAGCAGCTCACTGACACAGTAAAAGATGAAGAATTGTTTGGTTTAGAAGCGAACGAGTTATTGTATCGACTATATAACCAAGACAAAGTACGTCTGTACGAGCCGCAACCTGTCGAGTTCCATTGTGGCTGTTCTCGTGAGCGTAGCGGTGCCGCAATCATCACCGTTGAGAAAGCTGAAATTTATGACATTTTGGCAGAAGTTGGATCAGTTTCTTTACATTGTGATTACTGTGGCACAACTTATACGTTCGACGAATCTGAAGTCACTGAACTGTATGCACAAGCTTCTACGGACAAGAAAACCCTGCATTAATTTACATAGCTTATCAAGCACGTAATTTACCCTACAAAAGGCCAGCTTAATGCTGGCCTTTTTGTGATCAACCCCTCGTAATAACTAGCCTCAAGCGTAATAAAACAACTGCTTAATTTTAAACAATTAATAATGATTTTGCCCTAGCGCAAAGGATTGCGTGCACGATAGACTATTCCCACCAATATGTGACGGGTTACCTAAAACCTTATTGAAATCATGGGTAAATTTTGAGCTATCTCCCTGTTTTCTCCCCGCCCCGTTGCTAGCATGGTGAGCAGATTAAAATTAAAACATTCTTACAAAATCCCTACAAAATCCTTATAAGGAGCACCTATGACCGTTATGGAACATACTAAGGCTGCAACACTTGATCTAACCAAGCACGGACTGCATAACGTAAAAGAGGTTATTCGCAACCCAAGCTACGAAATGTTGTTTGAGGAAGAAACGCGTGAAGACCTAACCGGTTATGAGCGCGGCGTGGTTACTGAACTAGGTGCGGTTGCCGTTGACACTGGCATCTTTACTGGTCGCTCACCAAAAGATAAATACATCGTCAAAGACGCTACGACAGAAGAACATATGTGGTGGACGTCTGATCAAGTGAAAAATGATAACAAGCCAATCACTCCTGAAGTGTGGGACGAGCTAAAAGAACTGGTCACAAACCAGCTTTCTAACAAACGCTTGTTTGTTGTTGACGGTTACTGTGGTGCAAACCCAGATACACGTTTGAGCATTCGTGTTATCACAGAAGTCGCATGGCAAGCGCACTTCGTTAAAAACATGTTTATTCGCCCGACAGAAGAAGAGTTAGCGACATTTGAACCAGACTTCGTAGTAATGAATGGCGCAAAATGCACTAATCCAAAATGGGAAGAGCAAGGCCTGAACTCAGAAAACTTCACCGTATTTAACCTAACCGAGCGCATGCAACTTATCGGTGGTACTTGGTACGGCGGTGAAATGAAGAAAGGTATGTTCGCCATGATGAACTACTTCCTTCCACTAAAAGACATCGCATCAATGCACTGTAGCGCTAACATGGGCAAAGATGGCGATGTAGCGGTATTCTTCGGTCTATCTGGTACGGGTAAAACGACCCTGTCGACTGATCCTAAACGTGCGCTAATTGGTGATGATGAGCACGGCTGGGATGATGACGGTGTCTTCAACTTCGAAGGTGGTTGTTACGCAAAAACCATCAAACTTTCGAAAGAAGCGGAGCCGGACATCTACAACGCAATTCGTCGTGATGCACTGCTAGAAAACGTAACAGTACGTGGCGATGGCTCTATCGACTTTGATGATGGTTCGAAAACAGAAAACACACGTGTTTCTTACCCTATCTACCATATCGATAATATCGTTAAGCCAGTATCAAAAGGCGGTCACGCGAATAAAGTGATCTTCCTATCAGCCGATGCATTTGGCGTACTGCCTCCAGTATCTAAATTGACACCTGAGCAAACTAAGTACCACTTCCTGTCTGGCTTTACCGCCAAACTAGCGGGAACAGAGCGCGGTATTACTGAGCCAACACCAACTTTCTCTGCTTGTTTCGGCGCGGCGTTCCTAACGCTTCACCCAACTAAATACGCAGAAGTACTGGTTAAACGCATGGAAGCAGCAGGCGCTGAGGCTTACCTAGTGAACACAGGTTGGAACGGCACTGGCAAACGTATCTCTATTCAAGATACACGCGGAATTATTGATGCCATTCTTGATGGTTCGATTGAAGAAGCACCAACTAAGCACATTCCAATCTTCAACCTTGAAGTACCAACGTCACTACCAGGTGTGGATCCTAGCATTCTAGACCCTCGCGACACGTACGTTGACCCACTTCAGTGGGAAAGCAAAGCGAAAGATTTAGCAGCGCGCTTTATCAATAACTTTGATAAGTACACAGACAACGCTGAAGGTAAATCCCTGGTTGCGGCTGGTCCTCAGATTGATTAAATCGAGTAACAGCGACGTCGCGTAAACGCAGTGAAAAGTTGGCATTAACTTATCACCTTTACGTAGGCCAAGTTACAAAAATTGCTTCAAGCCCCTCTTTTGAGGGGCTTTTTATTGAATACCACAGAATATTGATACAAGCTAAAGCCTATCTAGTTTTATTTCATAACACACGTAGGTTCTAGCAAAGATGAAAACAGCGCGTCGAGTTCTACTTCTGTTACTGGTTATCTTAGTTGCCATTCCAGCCGCTACGATTGCGCTGCTAACAACATCTTACGCGGACGCAACCTGGCGCTTGCTGTCAAACACCTTTTCTCTTCCCTTCCGGGCCGGAAGCGTGCGTTATGGCTTTCCCTATCACCTAACTTTACAACGCGTGAACACCAGCGGAGACGATGCGTCTTACATCGAGCAAGTCGATTTATGGATGAATCCCGATGTTTATCGCGATGGTAAATGGATCGTTGATAGTTTATTGATTGATGGTATGAGCTTGCAGTATGGCGCACCAAAGCTCCCACCTTTAGACAACGTTTTATTCCATCAAATCGCGCTCAAAAATATTGATTACGCCGACGAGCAGTTCTCTGCCAATGGCATTGACCTTCAAATTCAATCACCACAATGGAATGGTCATTTAATACCATATGGCGAAGTTCAACTTGCAGCTGACCAACTCTATTGGAATGGCGAAGCCTTTAATCAAGTCTTAGTCGATATAGACTACAAACCGCAAGACAGTACGCTTTATGGCACCTCTTTTAACTGGCGTAACAGTCAAATATCTGGGCAAGGGGAGCAGTATCCTCAAGGCTGGTCTTTAGTAAATGTGACCATCAACAAGCTGAAACTGAGTAATACGCAGCGCCAATCACTGCTTGCAAAACCTTGGCACGATCTACCATTTAGCATTAATCATATTAATAGCTTAGATTTGCTTAACGCCGATATTGAATGGGGCGACTGGCACTGGCAGAACTTGGATCTTTCTGTGGAAAACGCCACGCTGCCACTGTCTCTCTGGAAGACAAAAGCTCAAGTGTCATTGCAGGCGGATAGCGTTCGATTCCAGCAGCAAACCGCAATAGAGCCACGTTTGAGTGCCGCTATCGAGCCAGGAGTAATCCAGCTCAACGAGCTCAGCTTAGATTGGCAGCAAGGTCGAGTGCAAGTTTCTGGATTGTTCACGCCAACACAATGGAAGCTCAAAGAAGCCTCTATTCAAGGCCTCAAGTGGGCAACACAGCCAGAAGACAACCTAAATTGGTGGCACGCCGCCACCAGCGAGTTAGAGCATGTTGCAATCGAACGACTCGACATTGAGCGCAGCCAAATTATCCAGCTATCTCACGAACCTTATTGGCAACTTTCCGGTTTAAATATCGAAGGGCAACAGCTTGATATTAAACAGTCTGCTCAACGTTGGGGCCTTTGGCAAGGCGAATTGGAAGTCAGCGTTGTCAACGCCAGCTATGACCAAATACTCACATCTCACGCAGCACTTGCCATGCAAAGCAAAGATGGCTTTTGGCAATTGACTCGCCTTTTTGCGCCACTCGAGCAAGGCTACGTAGAAGGCATCGGACAAATAGATTTGAGTACCCCGAGCCAACCTTGGGCGCTCAACGTCAATGCTGATGGTATTCCCTTATCGCTCTTCCACGATTATTTTTTACCCGACACACTGGCTATTGATGGTTTTTCCGATCTCAGCCTCGATCTACAAGGGTTATCAGGTGATCGCAACATGCTGGCCTACAGCTTATCGGGTGAAGTGGAAGCCAATCTCCGAGATACCCGCTTGAAGTCCCAAGCGGATCATTCGCTCAAAGCCATTACCTTAAGTCCACTGCGTTTAAGCGCGCAACGAGGGGAAGTTGCCATAAAGCCGGTCACCATCTCAGGAAAAGCCATAAGTGGTAAGGTTTGGGGAACATTTGATATGGCCAACAACCCGCTAAGTGGCATTACTTATCAATTGGAAGAGTCGTGCGGAAACATTGAAGGCGATCTACTAAGTGGCGAAACCCACCGTAATGAGTGCGTGAACGCATCAAAACTGGCCGAGCCTACTGATATTGAGACTCCACAGAAAAATGAACCTTCCATCGAGCAGCCAATCGTAATTGATAACATCAATTTGGAGACTCAAGAGGAAGAGCTTTACGAAGAAGTTATCGAAGAAGATGAAGTACCCGACACGAATTCCGCAGCAGAACAAACCCTCTCACCGACAGAGCAAGAAGGTGAAACAGATAAGCGCCCAGCAGATCAGTCGGCGCTTACCCCATCAGCAACTGAGTAACTGCGAGTAGTTCGGTATCAGCATATAGGTACCGACAAAATCAACAGCTGGCGTGTCACCACTATAAATCACTACGTGAATAACGATGCGTGCTTTGCGTCCCGACTCCAATCGGTCTAGGTCACCACTGATCCCATCCAACGAAGTACTCGCCACGGGGTTTTGTTCGACTGGTTGACGATAGCGAATCGAGCTGTCGGCCAACACAATATCACCGTGCAGCCCACGCTCTTTAAGCAGCAGCCACGTCATCCCCCACCCTGTCAGGGTTGCTAAGGTAAAAGCTGACCCAGCGAACATGGTGTTATGCGGATTAAGGTTAGGATTAAGCTGCGCACAGCATTCAAACTGGTAACCCGTGTACTGGTTAATCTTGATCCCCATTTTGTCGCTAATTGGGATTTGTTGCTCCCAGCGCTGTTGAAGCTCAGTACACCATTCAGGGCGACGTAACACATTGGCCATCGGATCCAGTTGCTTCACCATTTGCTGATGGCGCACAGGGCCACGCTCATCGGTCAGCTCACCTCGACGCTCAAAGCCATTTTTTTCATAAAAGGCGATGGCATCTTCACGGGCATTACACACCAAGCGTTTCGCTCCTTCCTGGCGTGCTAACGACTCTAGTGCAACCAAAACCAGCGAACCCATCCCTTTGCTACGGCGATTATTTTTAACCGCCATATAGCGGATCTGGCCATCATTGTCCGGCGTAATGTATAAACGGCCAATCGCCATAGGACGACCTCGACCATCAACAATCATGCGGTGATGACTCATTTCGTCGTATTCATCGCGCTCTGAGCCGATCGGCATACGCCATGGCTCACGAAGCAGTTGCCAGCGAAACTGATAATACTTGTTTATCTGATTATCGGTTTTGGGAGTAATGAGTTTGAACATATCAATCCTTTGAAAGCACAACACTAATCAGTGTCGGAAAAATTACTCCAAGCCAATTCCATGAGCTTGGAGTTAAAGCTTAGACTATGGCGCCTGTGTTACCAGATTAGACCTGCAACCAAAACGTCACAGGACCGTCATTCACCAAGGACACTTTCATATCGGCAGCGAAGCGGCCACGCTGTGTGGGTAAGACTTCTTCACACAAGTCAGAAAAGTAATCATACAAGCGCTCTGCATCAACAGGATGCGCACCGCGAGAAAAGCCAGCTCGCGTGCCTTTTTTTGTATCCGCAGGCAGCGTAAATTGAGAAACCACCAGCACTTTACCTTCCACCTGTTTAACGTTCAGGTTCATCTTGCCTTCGTCATCTTCGAACACACGGTAGGTTGTAACACGCTCCATTAAACGCTTTGCTTTAGCTTCATCGTCGTCCTTCTCTACGCCCAATAAGACCAGCAGACCACGATCAATTTCTCCTACGACTTCACCATCCACGCGGACGGCTGCTTCACTGACTCGTTGAATTAGCGCTATCACTACTCTCGCTTCCTTCATCTGTTAACTGAGATTCAGCGGTCGAGTGTATCATGTCTAAATCTTCACTCCAGTGCTCTCGCTCACCAAGCGCAGCCGTAACTTCCGCCCCCAATAACACGATCATCCAGCATAAATACACCCAAACAAATAAGATAGGAATCGCCGCTAACGCGCCGTAGATGAGCTGATAAGACGGAAACTGAGTGATGTAAAGCGCAAAGCCTTTTTTACTCAACTCGAACAGTATCGCGGCGACTGCTGCCCCCATGGCACCATGAGCGAGGTGTACTTTTTTATTCGGCACTAGAATATACAAGCCAAGAAAAGCAAAAAAGGACAGCAACAACGGTAGCCAACGCAGAAATAAATTAAACGCACCAGATAATGTCTCGTTCTCTAAAATTTGCAGCGAAGTCACGTACGACGTCGCCGCAATACTCGCACCGACCATGATCGGCCCTAACGTGAGTACCATCCAATACATAGAGAATGAAAAGACTAAACGGCGCTTGTCTTTAACTCGCCAAATGTAGTTTAAGTTCTTATCAATGTTGGAAATCAGCATGACCGCTGCGATGAATAAAAACCCACCGCCAACCGCGCTCATTTTGCCCGTATTCGCCACAAATTCCTGTAATGCCGTATGTACAGCTTCTCCAGAAGCTGGCACAAAATTCTCAATAATGTAGCCTTGCAGCACCTCACCAACGTTCGCAAAAACGGGAAATTTCGACAATATTGATAACAATACCGTCAGCATTGGCACGATGGATAACAAGGTAATGTAGGCAAGATAGCCCGCGTTCACATTCACACGGTCATGCGTTAATCGCTTAAGAAGATACTTAAAAAACGCGACGCAACTTGGCAGTAGATTGATTAATCTCGCCTTGTAACTCTCTGATAACTGGTTCATAGTTCATCCCATAATTAGCGCCGAGGACATAAGAATGCCTTA
>NZ_JAWOTF010000009.1:0-197830 GCF_033338735.1 Vibrio sp. Vb1127
TCGTTTCCGCTCGACTTGCATGTGTTAGGCCTGCCGCCAGCGTTCAATCTGAGCCATGATCAAACTCTTCAATTTAAGATTTTGTTCGGCTCAATGAATACTGAACATTCCTTTCGCTAATAAATAGCAGAAGTAATGTTTGAATTGACTGTGCTGAATCTTTCGATTCAATGGTCACTTCGTATCATTGAAACCTAATTTGAAGCCTAAGCTTCTAATTGGATTATCATCAACGAGTGCCCACACAGATTGATAGGTCTATATTTTTAAAGAGCACACTTCGAAGTTCTCTTCAAAGTGGACGGCCATTTTAGCTAGATAACTTATCGTGTCAAACACTTTTTTAAGTTATTTATCTGCGAGTTAATTTTAACTCACTAACCGTAGTTGTTTAGGTTCCGCTTCACTTGCTTTCCCGTGACAACGGAGGCGCATTATAGGGAGTTCATCAAAGAACACAAGTGCATTTTTTAAAAAAACTCACCTTTTTAGTTTATTCGTATAGAAAACAGACAAAAGACTCTAAAAAACTATAGAAAAGGGGCCAAACGGCCCCTTTAGTGTGATTTTTATCTCAATTTTACTGTATCCATACAATTATTGATGAGCACAAATTTGGTCATTAGTAACAATTAGCTGCACTGTCTTGTCTGGAACGATTTCACCAGACAGAATTGATTTGGCTAACGGGTTCTCGACATTCTGCTGAATTGCACGTTTTAAAGGACGCGCACCATACACAGGATCGAAACCAACTTGAGCGATCAAATCGAGCGCTTTGTCGGAAACTTCTAGTTGATAGCCTTTCTCCTCTAGTCGTTTCGCCAAACGTTCCAATTGAATAGAAGCAATGGACTTAATGTGTTCTTGACCAAGTGGATGGAACACCACGATTTCGTCAACACGGTTCAAGAACTCTGGGCGGAAGTGTTTGCTAACCACATCCATCACTTCACTCTTGATACCTTGATAGTCTAATGTTGCGAAATTCTCTTGGATACGAGATGAACCCAAGTTAGATGTCATGATCACAACCGTATTACGGAAGTCAACAGTACGACCTTGACCATCCGTTAAACGCCCATCATCGAGAACTTGCAGCAGAATGTTAAATACATCCGGATGCGCTTTCTCTACTTCGTCTAACAAAATTACCGAATACGGCTTGCGACGAACCGCTTCAGTTAAGTAACCACCCTCTTCATACCCGACATAGCCTGGAGGTGCACCAACCAACCTTGCCACTGAGTGTTTCTCCATGAACTCAGACATATCGATACGGACCATCGCATCTTCACTGTCGAACATAAAGCTCGCAAGTGTCTTACAAAGCTCTGTTTTACCCACACCAGTTGGACCTAAGAATAAGAAAGAGCCAATTGGTCGGTTTGGATCAGAAAGCCCAGCTCGACTACGACGAATGGCATTCGATACAACAGAGACCGCTTCGCTTTGACCTACCACACGATTATGCAGCACGTCTTCCATGCGAAGTAGTTTCTCTTTTTCCGCTTCTAGCATCTTGGATACCGGAATACCGGTTTGCTTAGAAAGTACTTCTGCAATCTCGTTGTCGGTTACTTTATTACGCAATAGCGTCATTTCCTGCATTTCAGCTTGGGTTGCAAGATCTAACTGCTTCTCAAGTTCAGGAATACGACCATATTGAAGCTCCGACATGCGGTTTAGATCACCAGCTCGGCGAGCAAACTCCATGTCCATACGAGCTTGTTCAAGCTCAGACTTAATATGTTGAGTACCAGAAAGAGCTGCTTTTTCTGTATTCCAAACCTCTTCTAGTTCAGCGTACTCACGTTCTTTTTCATTGAGTTCTTCATTAAGCGCTTTCAAACGCTTTTCACTCGCTTCATCGTGCTCGTTACTTAGTGCTTGCTGCTCAATTTTGAGTTGGATGATTTTACGCTCAAGCTTATCCAAGGACTCCGGCTTAGAGTCAATTTGTAAACGAATGCTTGAAGCCGCTTCGTCGATTAAGTCGATCGCTTTATCCGGCAACTGACGGTCGGAGACATAGCGATGTGACAAACTCGCCGCAGCAACAATCGCTGGGTCGGTAATTTCGACGTGATGATGAAGCTCATAACGCTCCTTCAAGCCACGTAAAATCGCCACGGTATCCTCAACGGTCGGCTCATCCACCAGCACTTTTTGGAAACGACGTTCTAATGCTGCATCTTTTTCGATGTACTGACGATATTCATCCAATGTTGTTGCGCCAACACAGTGCAGCTCACCACGAGCTAATGCCGGTTTTAGCATGTTGCCCGCATCCATTGAGCCTTCACCTTTACCAGCACCGACCATAGTGTGTAGTTCATCAATGAAGAGGATGACGTTGCCTTCTTCTTTAGCAAGTTCATTCAATACTGATTTTAAACGCTCTTCAAATTCCCCACGGTATTTCGCGCCAGCAACCAGTGCGCCCATATCCAGTGATAGCACACGGCGACCACGCAGACCTTCAGGTACTTCGTTGTTAACTATGCGCTGCGCTAAGCCTTCAACAATTGCTGTCTTACCTACGCCTGGTTCACCGATAATCACAGGGTTGTTTTTAGTACGACGCTGCAATACCTGGATAGTACGACGGATCTCATCATCACGGCCGATAACCGGATCCAATTTACCTTGCTCTGCACGTTCGGTAAGGTCTATGGTGAACTTTTCCAATGCTTGACGAAGCTCTTCTGCATTCGGATCATTGACCTTTTGACCACCTCTGATCTTTTCGATTGCCTGGCTGACTTTTTGCTCTGTTAAACCGATCTCTTTGAGCAATTGCCCCAATGGTCCGCGATCTTCTAAAGCGGCAAGCAGGAAGACTTCAGACGAGATATAGGAGTCTTGACGCTTTTGCGCCACTTTGTCACACAGGTTAAACAATGTGCCCATCGAGCTAGAGAGCTGAACATCCCCACCGATGCCACTGACTTTTGGTAATCGATCTAACATTTCACTCAATTTAGAGCGTAAATGCGTTACGTCCACATCCAGCATAGTAAGCAATGGACGAATTGGACTGCCATTTTGATCAAGCAAAGCCACCATGAGGTGAACTGGCTCGATATATTGATGATCGCGCCCTAACGCTAGTGATTGAGCATCAGAGATAGCGATTTGAAACTTACTTGTGAATCGATCAAGACGCATATCTACCTTCCTAACCTCAACTAAAGGAAATTCTTTTGACAGTTAGAAAGATGGATACTCAGGAGGGGAATTTCAAGGGAGTGAATGAATAAAGATAGCTTTGCAAAAATAGTAGTATGCATCTTAGCACTTTGGTGCTTATAGCTAGTCTTCGATCCAAATAAAGGTTGCTTGTCGACCAGTCTTACCATCACGGCGATAAGAGTAAAAAGAGGCTTTATCTTGGTAAGTACAAAGTCCAGAATCAAACACTTGTGTCACACCAGCCCGGTTTAGACGTTGCGTTGCCAGCACCGACATGTCAGCAAACCATTTACCGTCGATATCGCGTGGAGCAAATGCTTGATTCGCCTGTGAATCAAAATCAACAAAAGCTTGCAGAACATCTTCACCCACTTCGAAGGCTTGAGGGCCAATGGCGGGGCCAAGCCACGCTATCACTTCACCAGAAAACAACGCTAACGCATTTTCGACAATGCCATTTGCTAAGCCGCGCCAACCTGCGTGAACTGCGGCTACTTGCGTACCTTGTGTATTAGTCAATAATAAAGGTAAACAATCGGCGGTCATCGCTGAACAAACAACATGGCTTGAAGAAGTAAATACACCATCCGCATCAAGCACCTGTGTTGTTGGTTCATTTGCTTGAGCCACAACGGTTGAATGCGTTTGGTTTAACCAGATTGGCGCATTTGGCATGCTTGCCTGTTGCGCCAACCAAGCTCGGTTCTTCTCTACTAAAGACAAATCATCCCCAACGTGAGTACCTAAATTTAGCCCTTGGTAAGGGCCTGTCGAAAATCCGCCTATGCGTGTTGAGGCGAAAGCTTTGACATTTTTAGGCGCTGGCCAATTCGGAATGATCGTCTTCATATTAGAATTCTTCCGGTAAGCCGTGCTCTTCTGTATCTTGACGAAGCGCTTCAGTCATCACCACCATGTCATCAGGCACTGGAGCATGAAACTCAAGAACTTCGCTCGTAATTGGGTGCTCAAAGCGCAGCATTACTGCGTGCAATGCTTGGCGATCGAAACCCCGGATCATTGCCGTTAGCTCTTCAGACGCACCTGTCGGGATGCGAGCACGTCCACCATATGCAATATCACCGAGCAACGGATGCTGAAGGTAAGACATGTGCACACGAATCTGGTGCGTACGACCCGTTTCTAGACGCAAGCGAATACGCGTGTGTTCGCGGAAGCGTTCAGCAACACGGTAGTGCGTTACGGCTGGTTTGCCCATTGGTGCCACCGCCATAAGCGTGCGCTTAGTAGAGTGACGACCAATAGGTTGATCCACTTTACCGCCCGCAGTCATACGACCAATAGCGATCGCTTCGTACTCACGAGTAATATTACGTTTTTGCAGTGCGCGAACCAGACGAGTTTGTGCAGGAACGGTTTTCGCCACCACCATCAAACCCGTTGTGTCTTTATCCAAACGGTGCACGATACCTGCACGAGGTACTTCTGCAATATCAGGGTAATGATGCAACAACGCATTAAGTACAGTGCCATCAGGCGTACCAGCGCCCGGATGAACCACAAAGTCACGAGGTTTGTTGATAACGATAATATCTTCATCTTCATAGACGATATCTAGCGGGATATCTTGCGCTTCCCAGCGTTCTTCATCTTCTAACTCGGCTTGCAATGTAATTTCCTCGCCACCCATTACTTTGGTACGAGGTTTAGTGACAACTTCACCATCAACTTGAACTTTCCCATCAAGCAGCCACTCTTTTAGGCGCGAGCGAGAGAAGTCCGCGAATAATTCGGCGATAGCTTGGTCTAAACGTTGACCTAACTGGCTATCTTTTACGGTATTTGTTAATACAATCTGCTGAGCCATATCGAACTTTTTTAAAAACTGTGAGACTAATGCTCACGACTGTGAAAAAATAGACTATTACGTCATTGTATCTGTTACTGGAAAGAAAGTAACGGCAGCTTAAGAAATATTTAGATTCAAGGAACAGACTCCTGATATGAAACGTCAGACTTTAACAGGCCTTTTAGCGGTATCCCTTCTGTTTGGATGTGCAAGCAAAGAAGAAATCGTTCCTGATGTGCCGCCTTCGGAACTGTATGCAGACGCACAGATTTCTCTTCAAAGTGGTAATTGGCTTTCTGCAATTGAGAAACTGGAAGCATTAGACTCACGTTACCCATTCGGTGCCTACTCAGAACAGGTGCAGCTTGACCTAATCTATGCGTACTACAAAAACGACGACCTTGCTTTGGGCTTGGCAACCATTTCTCGCTTTATGCGTTTAAACCCAACCCATGAAAAGATGGATTGGGTGCTGTACATGCGAGGTCTAAGCCACATGGCGCAAGATCGTAACTTTATGCATGATTTATTCAGCGTAGATCGAAGCGATCGCGATCCTGAACCGGTAAAAAAAGCGTTTGATGACTTCAAAAAACTACTTCAACGCTACCCGAATAGCCCATATGCAGAAGATTCACAAAAACGTATGGTTGCGCTGAAAAACCGTCTAGCGAACTATGATTTAGCGACTGCTGACTTCTACCTTCGCCGTGAAGCTTGGGTCGCTGCTATTAATCGCAGCCAAGAGCTACAAAAAGCGTATCCAGACACAGAAGCTGCACGTAAGTCACTGACTATCCAGCTAGAGGCCTACAAGCAACTTGGTTTGGAAGACGCCGTAGCAAGAACTGAAAAGCTTATCGAGCTCAACCCTGTGAAGTAATTGAACTTGCTTTAAACTGAACCGCCACCGTTTTTACCGTGGCGGTTTTTTATTACTCTCAATAGTGTATTCAGCCCTTTCTTGATGATCTTCCTAGCTCCACATATGCTTAAAGTTCTCCTCCCCCCCTTTATAAAAAGGATGTGAACGTGACGATATCTAAGCTTTGCGCAGTTATGCTGCTCCTATTGTCTGCTTCCGTTTGCGCACTGCAAATCTCGCCGCTCAAACAGCCTCCTTACACTGGGGACCTCGATGTCATCAAAGATAAGAATGTACTGCGCGTCTTAGTTTCTGCCGATTTAGGCTTTTACTACATTGAGGGCGGCACACCAAAAGGCATAGGCGCGGAATTGCTGGCGCATTTCGAAAAAGACCTTCGTAAACTCAAACCAAAGCTTAACGTACAAATTATTCCTGTTGCCCGCGACCAGCTACTGCCAGCCTTAGAAAACGGTTCAGGTGACTTAGTTGTCGCCAACCTGACTATTACCGACACGCGCAAACAGAAAGTGGAGTTCAGTTCACCCATTCTCACTGACATTCAAGAGTGGGTAGTGACAAACAAAAGCACACCAACGATGACGAAAATCGAACAACTGAGCGGCAAAGAGATTTGGGTGCGCGCCAGCTCTAGCTACTTTGAAAGCATTCAGACACTAAATAAGAAACTAAACAAAAAAGGCTTACCGCCTGTTATCGTGCACTTTATTGAAGAAACACTTCAAGATTATGAGCTGGTCGGAATGCTCAACAATGGTTACGTCAAAGCCATTGTTCTCGATAGCCATAAAGCCAAGCTTTGGCTGAAAGTGATGGATGATATTCGGGTGCACAAAAAAATCCCTATCCGCAAAAATGGCAAAATTGCTTGGGCAATGCGAGAAAATAGTCCCAAATTAAAAGCCGTCGTGAATAAGTTCATCCAGAAGTCTCGCTCTGGGACACTACTCGGTAACGTTATTTACGGTAAATACATCGATAACACGGGATGGTTGAACAGAGCTCTTAACCCTAAGAAAATTGCTCAACTAGAAAAACTCGCAGCGCTATTTTCACGCTATGGTGAGAAATACGATATCGACTATTTACTGATCGCTGCAATCGCTTACAAGGAATCAGGATTTAATAACGACCTAGTTGGAAGCCGAGGTGCCGTTGGCATAATGCAAGTCCTACCCAGCACCGCTCAAGATCCGAATATCAATATCAAAAATGTTCGACAATTAGAAAACAACATTCATGCTGGAGTGAAATACTTAGCTTTTTTGCGTAAGCAGTACTTCAGTGATCCTGATATTACTGCACAAAATAAACTCTACTTTACATTGGCGGCTTACAATGCGGGCCCCGGCAATGTAGAGCGTATTCGTAAGCGTGCAGCCCAACAAGGTTACGATCCTAATGTTTGGTTTAATAACGTGGAAGTCGTTATGCGGAAAAGTTTAAGCTCAACGGTTGGGTACGTCACAAGCATTAATCGCTACTACATAATATACAAACAACTAGAAAGTTTGGACCAAGTCAAAAGTCTAGAAAGGGTTTCACTAGCCCCAAAAGACCCCATTTTCATGATACCGCTACGAAAAGTCAGCCAAATGCCAGGCAGTAAAAAGCCGCTTGTACAGTAAGCGGCTTTTTAAATGGATTCATTGGAGAGACTCAGTGATCGTCATCACACCTTACGTGTAGTTAAATTTTAACCACCTCAAATATTAGGCCGTAAAACTTCCCTAAAAACGAGGCCGTTTTCAGCTGAGTACTCTATCCAATCTACGGATTTACTAACCGATAACAAGCAATTTCACGATAAATCTCAGAAGTTCTTGAGTGAGATCACATTCATTTTTCATCATAAAAAACCCGAGCAAAATAATGATCTGAATCACATTTTTTTATGCTTAAAGCGGTAATCTGAACTCAACCCATGAGGGATGCAACAGAGGAAAAACACTTATGACAATGAATATCACTGGCAAAAACATCGAAATCACCTCTGCAATCCGAGCTCATATTGAGAGCAAATTTAAAAAACTGGAGAAATGGCAAGTAGACCTAATTGGTTGCCAAGCAACTTTCAGTGAGGAACCAAACAAACAGAAGAAATTCGAAGCGGTTATCAAAGTTCCTAAAGGCCAGCTCATTGCCTCAGCAACTCACGAAGATCTTTACGCAGCTATCAACGAAGTGGAGCAAAAACTAGAACGACAATTGAACAAGCTGACCCACAAACCTGAAGCTCGACGTGCAAGTAAGCCTGAGCTAGTGGAAGAAGAAGAGTAAACTGAACAGATTGAGGAAATAGCGCCGAAAGGCGCTATTTTTTTGCTTGACGCTCTCCCCAGCCTTGCTTATTGTGTTTAAACACTCATAAATTAAGCACTATTTATGCATTTAACCTCACTGTTTATTTTTGACTTCTTTTTCCTCCCATAGTTGGAGGGGCGAACTCGTTTGTGAAAGAAAAGTCAAAAACAAACAGAAAGCCTCCCAAATCGGGAGGCTTTTTTATAAGGAAAGAATTGATGACTGACCAACCTATTTCCCTCGAAGAAATTCGTTTACGCTTGAATGAGTTGGATGACCAACTTCTCAGCTTATTGTCTGAGCGCCGTAAACTCAGCATTGAAGTAGCCAAAAGCAAAGTACAAACCTCAAAGCCTGTTCGCGACGCCGTCCGTGAACAGCAATTATTGGTCAAGCTGATTTCTAATGGCCAAGATAAATACGAACTTGACGCGCAGTACATCACCAAGCTTTTCCATACCATCATTGAAGACTCAGTTCTGCTTCAACAAAGTTATCTGCAAAATCTCGTTAACCCACAGCAAAGCCGTAAGCCACTTGCTCGCGTCGCTTTTTTAGGAGCCAAAGGCTCTTATTCGCACTTGGCAAGTCGCGAATACTTCAGTCGTAAAAATACGGAGCTTATCGAGCTCAACTGCGAGCACTTTAAAGAAGTGACTCAAACGGTTGAATCTGGCCATGCTGATTATGGCGTTCTGCCAATCGAAAACACCAGCTCAGGCTCTATTAATGAAGTGTATGACTTACTACAACACACGACGCTTTACATCGTTGGAGAGCTAACTCAACCAATCGAACACTGCTTGGTTGCGAAAAAAGACATTCGTCTGGAAGATATTAAAACGCTGTATTCTCACCCTCAGCCACACCAACAGTGCAGTGAGTTTTTAAGCCGTATGAAAGGGGTAAAGCTGGAGTCCTGCGCGAGCACAGCAGATGCAATGCAGAAAGTCCAAGAGATGGATCGTGATGATGTGGCTGCAATTGGTAATGCATCAAGCGGTAAGCTATATGGCTTGCAAGCAATTCAAGGCAACATCGCAAACCAAACCGAAAATCATACTCGCTTTATCGTGGTTGCTCGTAAACCGGTTGAAGTTTCTACTCAGATTCCAGCAAAAACCACATTGATCATGTCGACCTCCCAAGAGGCAGGCTCATTGGTTGAAACACTATTAGTGCTGCAACGTTACGGCATCAATATGACCAAGCTAGAATCACGCCCAATTATGGGGAACCCGTGGGAAGAGATGTTCTACGTAGACTTGACATCACATCTTGCTTCGACAGAAATGCAACAGGCACTAGAAGAGCTAACAAAAATAACTAAACACTTGAAAGTATTAGGCTGTTACCCTAGTGAGAACGTAAAGCCTACCCAAGTAAAATTGAGTTAATAGACACCAGTGAGTAAAAAGATCATGGCAACCCAAAAAGTCGTAATCGCATCGCTAAACCCAGCCAAAATTAATGCAGTTCAAAGTGCATTTCGTAATGCATTTCCGCATCAAGAGTTCAACTTCGTTGGCATCAGTGTACCGAGTGAGGTCGCAGATCAGCCCATGACGAATGAAGAAACTCATCGTGGTGCGCTAAACCGCGTTAAAAACGCAAAAGTAGAGATGCCAAACGCGGATTACTATGTCGGTCTCGAAGCGGGAATTGAAGCAAACGTGACGTTTGCTTGGATGGTGGTTGAGTCAGAGACTCACCGCGGTGAATCTCGTTCTGCAAGCTTAATGTTGCCGCCAAAAGTCTTGGAAAAACTCAAGGATGCGAATGAGTTGGGAGATGTAATGGACGAAGTGTTTGGTACTGATAATATCAAACAGAAAGGTGGCGCTATTAGCCTGCTAACCCAAAACCAGCTAACTCGAAGCTCGGTCTATCACCAAGCCTTGATTCTGGCTTTAATTCCATTCACAAACCCTGAGCATTTTCCTTCAAATTTATAACACTCAGCCTAGTCTCTAGATACGCAAAAAGGGCGGATATTTCCGCCCTTTGTAATACGTTATCTTAGTCACTTGTAACACCAAGGCCTAAAAGCAAATTGGATATACTGTCTACTTAGATACCGCAACTTGTTCTAACAAGACTTTCAACTTGTCTTTTTCTTCATCAGATTTCGACTTTAGTTCGTTAGAGCCACGAGTAATGGTGGCAATGCCCACACCAAGCATCTGACTGATCTGACGTTGAGATAATTCTCCTTTAAGAAGTTCGTTAATTATATTAACGCGTGATATTAATGACTCTCTCTCATCACGTGACATCAGCATAGTTAACAGCATGTCATCTTGCTGGGTGCCCATACTTGTTCGAATTAGCTCAATAATCTGTTGCCAGTCTTTATACTCGGGTTCGTGCGACATCAAGTTACCTCACTCAATACTTGGTATTGATCTCATGTTGATTCAAGAACGCGCCATCGATACCCAAAAGATCACGATAGTATGTTTCAAACATCAAGATGTTTTGTACATAACCGCGCGTCTCTTTAAATGGAATTGCCTCAATAAAGGCATAAGCATCCACTTTTCCTTGGGTACGCTCTCGCCACGTTTTTACTCTGTTAGGACCTGCATTATAAGCAGCAAGAGCAAAAATACGATTATTATCGTAATCCTCTAATAAACCTTGCAAATAATGGCTACCAATTTCGATATTTTTTCCTACATTGTAGAGATCCTGCGTACCTTGATAACTCAACTTATATTTACGTGCCGTGTACTTCGCCGTCGCAGGCATGATCTGCATAAGACCACGAGCGCCAACTGGAGAGCGGGCTTCAACATCTAACGCACTTTCCTGTCGAGCGAGAGACATCATCGTGACGGGATCAATGTTGTGCTTTTTCGCATAAAAGTTAAACCACCAGCGGTGTGCTATTGGGAACCTAAGTTCGATATTATCCCACATCTGCGCTTGAATACTCGCGGTCACCGTTAGGTGATGCCAACGTTTAAATGATGCATAAGCCGCCAACATCGCCTTTTCATCTTTCCCTACGCGGCGCAGTAAGTGTGCCCATTCACTCTTCGCTGCTGCGATTTTATCCGTCGCGATCAACTCTTCGATACGAGCTAACGAGTCTTGATAGGGTTGAACAACTTTCTTATCCAACTTAACCGTATGCGTTGGGTATTTGATTGATTGCCCGATTGCATTGGCGGCAGCCACACTGTAGAAGTTTCGTTGCCCAAGCAGAGTTGCTAAACGCTGTTTCCCCGCGATGTCATCACCTAACGCTATTTCACTTCTTCCAAGCCAATATTGCCAGCGTAGCGTGGCTTGTTCTTCTTTATTTAGAACAGCAATCCACTCTTGTACGCCTTTCCAATCTGCATTTTGAATCGCTAAGCGGATGCGCGTTTCAATCAACGGTAAGTACTGACTGGTTTTCGTTTTATCATCGCGCCATTTAGCTAATGACTCAGACTCCGTACGAGTCAATCGAAATGCAATATAGTCGGCAAGTTCTTGCGCTTTTTCTGGAGAAAACTTCTGTCCTTTAATGACAGCATCGTACGCACCTTGTGCTTGGCTAGTGTTCATGCGAGCCAACTTTTCTAACGCATATTCACTTTGCGCTCGATTAAAATCATTCGCAGGTTTTTTCTTCGCGAATTCCGCAACACTTGAAGGATTATCAAACAACGCTTTCATTTCTTTGGCTTGTTGCTTTGCCTGCGCTGATTTAGGCAGTTTGAGCAAGTAACTCATCAAACCGCCATTACGAGCATCAAACGCCAGTAACATACGCTGTAGAATCAGTTCATCGGTACGCTCACCCGCCTTGTCCCATGCTTCAAATAATGGGTCACACTCATCAGCAATGCTGATGCCACGTAACCACATATGTTCAGCCCCTTTAAACGCCGCGACTTTCTTGCCTTGCTTTAATTGAGCGACGTAGAAAATACATTGGTAACGCTCACCACTAGGAATGACTTTTTGAAACTCAGTAATGGTTTTCCAATCTTTTTGCTTATAAAGATGATTGAGGTATGGAGCGCGAACTCGACGAGAAAATGGAAAAGACTCGTGCTCAGAAATAAACTCGTTCACCTGTTGTGGTGACTTTTCCGGTAACTGTCTAATAAAAGTGCGGTAATCCACATAAGGCGTTAGTGGATAGTCAGAAATTTTAGGACGAATCGAAAGGTATCCGTCGATGTCATTTTTATCTAATAAATCTTGAGCTTGCTCATATACTTCGCGCTGCTTTTCCAAACTCAGCGCGGCATTAGCACTCAAACTCATAGCACACAACGCGGCGGCGCAGCATACGTTTTTAGCCAATTCAGATACGTTGAATCTCATTTGTGTCATTTTCCCCAGACATATACTGCCCTAAAGCCTAGTTTTGTTAGAGTTCATGTGATGTTAAGGCAATTTTCACACATGCATCTATTTACACAGAATGCAGATGTCCATGTAAAGCAACTTAGTGTATTAAAAATTGTACTCGTCAAACTTTTAAGACGATGGAGACAAAGCGTTTCTAACTCGCATAGAAAACACTTCGTCATTCTTAACGAATAACAAAAGTGTATACCCTAACCGTGTAAGTTTCCGGTCAGCTCAAAATAAGAAATCCATTCGTTAGGGAAATTCTTGCAATGCGGTAACAAAAACAAAGCACTTGGTATAAAATGATGGGTTTGAATGACAGTTAATTTAGGAACGATCGGCAATGGCTGAATACGTATATACCATGTCGCGGGTGAGCAAAATTGTGCCACCTAAGCGTCAAATTCTTAAAGACATCTCTCTGAGCTTCTTCCCTGGTGCGAAAATCGGTGTTTTAGGTCTGAACGGTGCAGGTAAATCCACACTGCTACGTATCATGGCAGGTATCGACACGGATATCGACGGTGAAGCGCGTCCACAACCTGGTCTAAACGTAGGTTACCTACCTCAGGAACCAGTATTAGACGAATCAAAAACCGTTCGTGAAGTTGTTGAAGAAGCGGTTGCTGACGTTGCTGACGCTCTGAAACGTTTGGACGCAGTCTACGCAGCATACGCTGAACCAGATGCAGACTTCGACGCACTTGCAAAAGAGCAAGGCGAGCTAGAAGCCCTTATCCAAGCGAAAGATGGCCACAACCTAGAAAATGCGCTTGAGCGTGCGGCAAACGCACTTCGTTTACCTGAATGGGACCAAAAAATTGCGCACCTATCAGGTGGTGAACGCCGCCGTGTGGCTATTTGTCGCTTGCTACTTTCTAAGCCAGACATGCTACTGCTTGATGAACCTACCAACCACCTAGATGCAGAATCAGTGGCTTGGCTAGAGCGCTTCTTAGTGGATTACACAGGTACCGTAGTAGCCATCACCCACGACCGTTACTTCCTAGATAACGCTGCGGGCTGGATCTTAGAACTGGACCGTGGTGAAGGTATCCCATGGGAAGGCAACTACACCTCATGGCTGGAGCAAAAAGACGCTCGTCTACAACAAGAAGCCTCCCAAGAGAGTGCTCGCCAAAAGACTATCGAGAAAGAGCTTGAGTGGGTACGTAAAAACCCTAAAGGTCGTCAAGCGAAGTCAAAAGCACGTATGGCTCGCTTTGAAGAACTGCAAAGCTCTGATCATCAAAAACGTAATGAAACCAATGAACTATTTATCCCACCAGGTGAGCGTCTAGGTGATAAGGTTATTGAAGTGAAGAACCTGACCAAGTCATTTGACGGTCGAGTTCTAATTGATGACCTGTCATTCAGCATCCCTAAAGGTGCAATTGTTGGTATCATCGGTGCTAACGGCGCAGGTAAATCGACGCTATTCAAGATGTTAAGTGGTACTGAACAACCAGACTCGGGCACAATTGAGATGGGCGATACAGTAAAACTAGCATCTGTCGATCAGTTCCGTGACAGCATGGACGATTCTAAAACCGTATTCCAAGAGATCTCTGAAGGTGCTGATATCATTAAGATCAACAACTTCGAAATCCCAGCTCGTGCATACTGTTCACGCTTTAACTTTAAAGGCAGTGACCAACAAAAGATTATTGGTGAACTATCGGGTGGTGAGCGTAACCGTGTCCACCTTGCGAAGCTTCTTAAAGCGGGCGGCAACGTGTTGCTACTCGACGAACCAACCAACGACCTTGACGTTGAAACACTGCGTGCTCTAGAAGAAGCATTACTAGAGTTCCCTGGTTGTGCAATGGTTATCTCGCACGACCGTTGGTTCCTTGACCGTATCGCGACCCACATCATTGACTACCGTGACGAAGGCCAAGTTAACTTCTACGAAGGTAACTACACAGAGTACATGGATTGGTTGAAGAAAACATTGGGTCCTGAAGCCGCAGAACCACACCGTATCAAATACAAGCGTATTGCGAAGTAATCGCAACCCACAAAGTTTGATTGTAATTTGTACAAAGGCCGCTATCATAGCGGCCTTTGTTTTCTTTGTTATAAAAAGAGCTCATTAGCCCGTCTCGTTCGTTAAGAACATGACATTGCACTTACGTCACTCTGTAGCGACCTCGACACTTTTCAAACAACAATCGAACACTTTTTGTTCGTATTGATATACTATTCAATTCTGTTTGACGACCTGACGAGAATATTCATATGACAGAGAGACGACGCTTTTCACGTATTCTCCATCAAGCTCCAGCTAAGATAGAACAACGTGACTTGGCAATTGAAGCTAGGATTCAAGATCTTTCCTTGCATGGTTTACTCATGAAAGTGGAAGAAACTGAGGCTTTGGATCCAACCCTTCCAGTCCATGTGACTTTTTCATTTGATCAATCCGAACAAGTGATTACGTTAAAAGCGCAAATTGTGAATGTCTCTAAGTGTGAGATTAGGTTGAAGATCGCTAAGGTAGACATCGAAAGCATTAGCCAACTAAAACGATTTATAGAATTGAATGTAGGCAATAACGACCTTCTGAATCGAGAGTTAGAGCACCTCTCTGGTTTTTAGGAGAAAAATAAATGAACGCCTATTTAAGTAACAATAACTATGTCTAAAAAAATCATCATGCAGATCCCGACGAAAGACGGCGATCAGCAGTTCTATTTGGGCCGCAGTTCGGTCCTAGCAGTATTTGCTTCGGTATTGGCATTACCCGCCGTCGTTGGTGGCGCGTGGTACCTTAATCAGCAGCAGATGCACAATAAAGACGAACTAACACAAATCATCGCCAAACTGGAAAGTGAAAAGGCCGAAGTGACGGCTCTTTACGAAGAGCAGCTTGATACCAATCATTCACTTTCCCAGTCTTTGACTGACAAAAACAATCAAATTCAGCTATTGGGCAAACGGGTATTCGACGTTGAATCGGTTTTAGGTCTCGCAGACGAAGAGTTGATGATCGATGAGAACAGCATGGGGTTAGAGGAGCGAATTGACGCAGCCGCTATCGATTCTGCTGTTCGCGCGACGATGTTCCGTTTGATACCAAATGACAGTCCAGTCACATACCAACGTATTTCTTCTTCTTACGGCAGTCGTATTAATCCGATTTCAGGTAAGAGGCATGTTCATACTGGTATCGATCTGACTTGTAAAAGAGGAGAAGAGATCCTGGCACCGGCTGACGGTGTGGTGGAAACCGTTCGCCCGAGCAATCGTGGTTATGGTAACTATGTCACCATTCGTCACTCATTTGGCTTTATGAGCTCCTTTGCTCATCTACAACGCTTCAAAGTGAAAAGCGGTCAGTTTGTTAGTAAAGGCGACATCATTGCTCAATGCGGTAACTCTGGCAACTCCACAGGGCCACACTTGCACTATGAAGTACGCTTCCTCGGACGAGCACTCAACCCTCAATACTTAATGGAGTGGACGCCAGAAAACTTCAATGACGTCTTTGAAAAAGAGAAAAAAGTGAAATGGGGACCTTTGGTTCAATTGATTGATAACGTTGTACGCCTACAAGTCAATTTAACCAATTCACCCTATCGCGATACCAGTATCAACACAGTATCAAGTGAAGATACGAGTAATACTGCGACGAACTGATTTGTCCATCAACACGAAAAAGAGCAGCTTACGCTGCTCTTTTTATTTCGGACTCTGCACGGCTAAATGACCCGTGATTAGCCGCGATGAATATTATCATTCGCCTGTTTGAGTAAGTTTTGGCTCTCATTCATAAATTGTTGAGAATAAGTACCAAACCAATCACTCACCTGCTTAAAGCTTTCGATGAATCGCGCTTTGTCTCTGCTATCCAAAATCGCTACCGCATCACCTAAACGCTGATGGAATCGCTTGATCATATCGATATTCTCTTGAGAAGAGAAAATGATATCACCGTACAAGTTCGGATCCTGACCAAACAGTCGTCCCACCATCGCCAATTCAAGGCGGTAGATTGGCGAGCTTAACTTCAACAACTGATCGATGTTCGGATTCTCTTTGCTAAGGTGCATACCGTAAGCAAACGAAGTGAAGTGGCGCAGCGCCTGAATCAACGTCATGCCATGATCGTGCTCTTGTGCATCGATTTGGCACAAGCTTGCGCCCCAAATCCCAAACTGTTGCAATAGCCATTGGTAATGCTCGTGACCACGGCCATCACAGTACACAATAACCTGCTTGGCAAGGCTCGGAACATCTGGGCCAAACATTGGGTGCAAACCAACCACAGGACCTTGATGCACATTCAACATTGCTTGCAGAGGCTTCGATTTGATAGAAGTCAGGTCACACAGAATACAGTCTTGCGGCAAGTTCCCCAGTTTTTCGATCACCCCTTCCGTTAGATGGATCGGCACCGTGACCACGACTAAACCCGCGTTGTCTAGAATCTCATCCGCACGATCCCAGTCTTTACTGCCGAGAACTTTGACCTGGTAGCCCGACAATTTGAACATACGCCCAAACAGGCCACCCAATTGACCATTACCACCAATAATAACAACTGAGCGTAAATCAGGGTTCAAACACTTAAAACCGGAATCTTTCTCGCTGGCATAAGACTCACGCATTGTTCGACGCAGAATATCTTCAATAAGCTGTGGAGGAATTCCCATTTTTTCAGCTTCAGCGCGACGAGAAGCTAACATCGCCGCTTCGCGGTCTGGAGCATAAATTGGCAAGCCATGTTCGCTTTTTACTTCCCCAACTTTCTCTACGAGCGCTAAACGCTGAGCCAATAGCTCCAACATTTGCTTGTCGACTGCATCAATCTGATCGCGTAATGCGTTAAGTTCAACTGCCATTGATGTTCCTTAAATCCTGTATTAATTAGCCTTTAGACGATTTTCTAAGAAAGGCACTAGCTCTTCATGTGCATGACGTAATAGTGCCTCAGTTGAATCCCAATTGATACATGCGTCAGTGATAGATACACCGTATTTCATCTCTTCAAGAGCTAAGTCAGAAGATTGATTTCCTTCATTGATATGGCTTTCAATCATAAGACCGATAATAGATTTATTGCCTTCACGGATTTGATGAATCACATCCTCCGCGACTAATGGCTGGCGACGGTAATCTTTACGTGAGTTGGCGTGACTGCAATCCACCATTAATGAAGCATCAAGACCAGATTTCGCCATCTCTTGCTCACACTCAGTGACTGATACCGAATCGTAGTTAGTTTGCTTGCCGCCACGTAAGATCACATGTCCATTAGCATTGCCCTGGGTGGTTAACAGTGCGACTTGTCCCTCACGGTTAATTCCCATAAAACGGTGGCTAGAGGACGCAGCTTGCATCGCGTTAATTGCGGTTGCCAAACTGCCATCGGTGCCATTCTTAAAACCGATTGGCATAGACAGGCCGCTTGCCATTTCACGGTGAGTTTGTGACTCCGTCGTACGTGCGCCGATTGCAGCCCAGCTAAAAGTATCCGCCAGGTATTGTGGGCTAATTGGGTCTAGAGCCTCAGTCGCGAGCGGGATTTCCATTTCTGCCAACTCCACCAGAAGTTCGCGTCCAACATGCAGACCGTGTTCAATATCGAAACTGCCGTCTAGGTGTGGATCATTGATCAGGCCTTTCCAGCCGACCGTGGTGCGCGGCTTCTCAAAGTAAACACGCATAACAATATACAGTTGGTCACTTAGTTGTTCAGAGAGTGCTTTAAGGCGCTTTGCGTAATCCTTCGCCGCTTCTACGTCGTGGATAGAACATGGACCGCATACAACAAGCAGGCGGTGATCCTTCTTGTGAATAATATTAGCGATAGTTTGACGAGACTCTTGAATAAAGCGACGTGCTTTTTCACTCAAAGGAAGCTTGGTTTTTAGTTCCTCCGGAGTAATAAGAACCTGTTCTTCGATAATATTAATATTGCTCAACTCACTTTTCTGCATAACTCTAACCTGTATATTTATTTTTACACCCAACCAAACCCTTGGTGAGACAACTAAGCTTTAACGACAAGATAACAGGCTAAAAAAGAAAAACAAGCGTACAGAATAAAAAACATTTAGTGTAAATTAAAGTTTACAGTTAAATAAAAAGCCAAAGCATAATTAACTTTGGCTTCTAATCGCTGTTTTGAATCTTTTACAAGAGGTTTAGCTAGTCAAGCGTTTCATCGCTTCACTCGCCGCTTTCCACTCTTGAGATAGCTTAAGTTCGCTTGGAGAAAATGACTGTTTTTTCAGTAATCCATCCGCGAGTGGCACGGTTGAAACCGGTAAGTTGTCTAATACTTCAACGTGCGCTTCTCGTTTATTACACATTAACAACATATCGCAGCCAGCTCTCAATGCTTGAGCACCTCGCTCGGCTGGGCTGCCCATAATCGCAGCGCCTTCCATGGTCAAGTCATCCGAAAAAACCAAACCTTTAAAACCCAATTGCTGACGCAGGACCTGTTTTAACCAGTATTCAGAACCGCTGGCTGGTTGAGCATCATAATGTGGGAAAATCACGTGAGCAGGCATCATGGCATCTAAAATACCGGCATCAATTTGCGCTTTGAAGATCGCCATATCTTGTTCAAAAATATCACTGCGCTCATCGTATGGTGTTTCTAGATGTGAGTCTGCAATCACGCCACCATGTCCAGGGAAGTGCTTGCCTGTCGTTGCCATGCCAACACTCTTCATTCCCTGCATATATGCAGTGCTATAGCGAAGAATGGTATCGGCATCTTCACCGAATGCGCGGTTACCGATCGCTTTACATTGATGGCCTTGGTCAAGTACCGGGGCAAAGCTTAAATCAATATCATGGGCAATCAGCTCTGCTGCCATTAACCAACCGCCCATACGAGCAAGCTCTTCACCATTTTGATGTTTAGCGTACTCATCAGCAGCAGGAATTAATGAGAAACCTTCACGAAAGCGCTGCACTCGGCCGCCTTCTTGATCCACACCGATCAAAAACGGGCGCTTAGCCGCCTTTCGGATGGATTGAGTAAGTGCTTGAAGCTGTTCGCTATCATGATAGTTGCGAGCAAATAGAATTAAACCACCAACCGTAGGATGCTCCAAGATTTCTTTGTCTTCAGCGGTCAGTTCATACCCCGCAACGTCAACCCATAACGGTCCCATGTTTTCTCCTCAAAATCGGCTGAATATCTCGTATTCGATGAGGTTATTCGCTTCAGATTTGCTTTACAATAAGTGAATGAAGAATTGACGAGATCGGCTATGAAATTTAACGAACTGTACATTGGTGTGATGTCTGGAACGAGTATGGATGGCGTTGATACCGCTCTAGTTGAAATAAGCGATGAGCATGTTCGCCTGATTGCGCACGACGACTACCCAATGCCCGCAGCGCTAAAAGACATGCTGTTATCTGTTTGTACCGGTCAAGCAACAAATTTAAAAACCATAGGTGAACTTGACCACCAGCTCGGCCACCTATTTGCAGATGCCGTGTTACAGCTGCTCAATAAGTCTGGTTACGTCGCAGAGCAAATTCGTGCGATTGGTAATCACGGTCAAACAGTGTTCCATCAGCCTACCGGAAACTTGCCGTTTACCACTCAATTGGGCGATGCCAACATTATCGCGGTCAAGACAGGCATTGATACGGTAGCGGATTTTCGTCGTAAAGACATGGCGCTAGGTGGACAAGGTGCCCCACTCGTCCCTGCTTTCCATAAAAGCATTTTTGCGATGCAGGATTCCACAACTGTGGTGCTTAACATTGGAGGCATTGCCAATATCTCTGTACTGCATCCAGAACAACCAGTCATTGGCTATGACACAGGCCCGGGCAATATGTTGATGGACGCATGGTGTGCGCTGCATAAAGGGCAAAGCTTCGACGAAGATGCACAATTTGCACTTAAAGGAACGGTAAACGCTACTTTGTTGACTCAATTACTCAAAGAAGCTTACCTCGCCATGCCAGCCCCTAAAAGTACCGGACGAGAACTGTTCAATATTGACTGGCTGCATCAACAACTGGCCCATCACAATTTACCAATCGAAGACGTACAACGTACACTTTGCGAGTATTCTGCAATTACCATTGCCAACGAAGTCGACAAGTTTTCTCATGGCATCACACCTCAACTATTGGTCTGTGGCGGTGGAGCAAGAAACCCACTTTTGATGCAGCGACTAGCTAAGTTATTGCCACAATGGAGCGTTGCGACAACGGCAGAAAAAGGCGTTGATGGCGACTACATGGAAGCAATGGCGTTTGCTTGGCTTGCGCAGCGCCATATTCACGACCTCCCTAGCAACTTACCGGAAGTTACGGGGGCAAGTCGTCTCGCTTCACTGGGTGTACTCTATTCAAAAAATTAAGGGCAATAGATCCTAAACAAAAAGGCTTAATTCATTATGACGAACGATGCACTTATCGCAGCTTTATCCCATCTGGTATCTGAAGGGCGAAACCCAGACACCATGGACATCGACTTGCTGCCTTCTCTCGATATTGTTCAACGCATCAACCAACAGGACAAACTCGTTCCTCTTGCCGTTGAAAAAGTGTTGCCTGAGATCGCTGAAGCCGTTGATAAGATCACGGAAGCATTTAAGGTCGGAGGTCGGTTGTTTTACATCGGTGCGGGTACCAGTGGTCGACTTGGCGTTTTGGACGCTTCAGAATGCCCACCAACTTTTGGCACAGATCCAGAGATGGTCGTTGGTATTATTGCCGGTGGAAAAGAGGCAATGTTCCGTGCAAAAGAAGGGGCGGAGGACGACCCTACATTAGGCGAGCAAGATCTTAAAGAGAATACGCTAACACAACGCGATGTCGTCGTTGGTATTGCGGCAAGTGGACGAACACCTTACGTGATTGGTGGCTTAGAGTATGCGAACGAGCTTGGTGCCACCACTGTAGCACTATCTTGTAACCCTGACTCTCCGATTGCAGATATTGCTGATATTGCGATTAGCCCCGTTGTTGGACCTGAAGCGTTAACGGGATCCACTCGCTTAAAATCAGGGACAGCACAAAAACTCGTACTGAACATGCTCACTACCGCAAGCATGATTCGCCTAGGCAAAAGTTATCAGAACTTAATGGTAGATGTGAAAGCAACGAATGCAAAGCTAGTTGCAAGAGCGGCTCGTATTGTTATGCAAGCAACAGATTGTACTAACCAAGAGGCTAAAACGGCGCTCAAAGAAACGGACTACGACGCCAAGTTAGCGATTTTGATGATTTTAACCGGGCTGGATAGAGAAAGCGCGACTGAGCAACTGAACGCCAAGCAAGGATATTTAAGAAAAGTCGTGATCGCGCAAACTAATCAATCTTAATCAATAAAGCGCCTCACTTATTTAAAAGTCAGGCGCCTTTTATGGCTTAATTTAGTAGTTCAATCGTTCAATGTGAGTAATACCGACTTTACCTTCAAGGTCACTGAACATATGAACCATTGCTGGGTATGGTTGTGCTCCAGGGTAGACAACTTCTGCATTACAGAAAAACGCATAGTTTTGTCCGGCTACGACTTGAGTAGCCACAACCAAAGGGGAGTATTTGACACCGACAAACCCCTCGATACCTTTAGCAAATACTTCTTTATTCTCTGCTGTGAGTTCATGAAATGGACTCCAGCCACCAGCCATTTGCGTTGACATAATGTGATTCCTTTTTTCTGTGCTCACTATCAAGCAGTATGAACATAGTTTAATAAGGAAGATTTTGCCACATTTATGTGATGCAGACAGTGTAACAACGGCTTTATTGACTATTAATTTGAGTATTCATTCCAACCACGTTGCCATTCCATGCGGAATTTTTGCGCTTGCTCAGTACCTTCACAAACCCCTTCGTAATACTGACCAGATAACCCCATTTGATACGCAAAAGCAGGATTACAGTACTCACGTAAACCTTCTAAATAACCTTGGTCGTAGTCACTTTGCTTAACACTACCCAATTCACGAAGCTCGCTCATCGTGCGCGATGTGTGTCCGGTTATGCCATCTTGATATCCGATCTGATGCCAATCTCCCGACTTGGCAAGATCTGCTGTCGTCGCTGTGCATCCTACAAGTAAAGCCAGTGCCAGACCTACCGTTACCTTTTTCATGGTTCTTCCTTAAGTAATTGTTTTCAAAAATAAGCTTACCACTAATTATTGGCGCTTGCCGCTGAGCTTGCAGATTTAACCACTGATGACTCAAATCAGCCGCTCAAGACTGTCATCAACCTTTCGCCATTTTTAAAAACCGCTCAAGCAGCATATCGACCACTCAGTGCTCTATTCGACCACTCATCTACTAACCGAATGCATTTAACACAAGTGACGCATAACATGCATCCTGAGATTAAAAAATTACCCTACCCAACTAAGACCAAGGACAATTGCTATGATGTGGTTTCTAACCTGTGTCGCAGCCCTAATCGGCGGATACTTCATCTACGGCGCTTTCGTCGAGAAGATTTTCGGCATCAATGAAAAACGCCAAACGCCAGCTCACACCAAATCGGACGGTGTTGACTTCGTTCCAATGTCAACAAAGAAAGTTTACCTAGTTCAACTACTTAACATCGCAGGTGTTGGTCCAATTTTTGGCCCGATCATGGGGGCACTATACGGTCCTGCGGCGATGCTTTGGATTGTAGTCGGTTGTATTTTTGCTGGTGCAGTACACGATTACTTCTCAGGCATGCTTTCAGTGCGTAACGGCGGTGCATCTGTACCTACCATTACAGGTCGCTACCTAGGTAATGGCGCAAAACACTTTATGAATATTTTTGCCATTGTCCTATTGCTTCTAGTTGGCGTAGTGTTCGTTTCAGCCCCTGCTGGCATGATTACTAACCTCATCAATGATCAAACAAGCTTGAGCGTAAGCATGACTACAATGGTTATTGCTATTTTTGCTTACTACATCATTGCGACGATTGTTCCTGTCGATAAAATCATTGGTCGTTTCTACCCACTGTTTGGCGCCCTACTTATCTTTATGTCTGTTGGTCTAATGACAGCCGTTGCTTTCTCTAGCGAACACACAGTAATGGGTGACTTCCAAGTTTCGGACATGTTCTCTAACCTCAACCCAAATGACATGCCGTTATGGCCTGCATTGTTCATCACTATCGCATGTGGCGCTATCTCTGGCTTCCACGCAACTCAGTCTCCACTGATGGCGCGTTGTATGGAAAATGAGAAAAACGGTCGCTTCGTATTCTACGGTGCAATGATTGGTGAAGGTGTTATCGCGCTAATTTGGTGTGCTATCGCTCTGTCTTTCTTCGGCTCTCTAGACGCTCTATCAGAAGCTGTGAAAAACGGTGGCCCTGGTAACGTGGTATACAGCGCATCATTTGGTCTGCTAGGTGTGTTCGGTGGTATCCTTGCGTTCCTGGGTGTGGTTATCCTACCAATTACGTCTGGCGATACAGCGTTCCGTTCAAGCCGCTTGATCCTTGCTGAATACTTCAACATGGAACAAAAAACGCTACGTAACCGTCTACTGATGGCACTTCCACTGTTCGTTATCGGCGGTATCTTAACTCAAGTAGACTTCGGCATTATCTGGCGCTACTTCGGTTTTGCAAACCAAACAACAGCGGTAATGATGCTTTGGACTGCGTCCGCTTACCTACTGCGTCACAACAAGCTGCACTGGATTACCACTATCCCAGCTATCTTCATGACCACGGTATGTGTCACGTTCATCTTAAACAACAGCTCGCTAGGTTTTGGTCTGCCAATGCAACTATCAACTATCGTAGGTATTGTGTTTGCCCTAGCTGTGACAGGTTACGTTATCAAAACCTCTAAGGGTAAAGGTGAAACTGAACTGGCTGACGAAGAGAAACCACAAGCCGTATCAGAAACAGCGTAATACTCGTCACATCTGAGTGACTAAGATAGGAGCCTGCCAATTGCAGGCTCTTTTTGTTATATACCCAAGTCACTTTAAGACTCAGAAAGCACAGCGCAGCATCATTTACTTAGCTGTTCTTATCTATCTGAGCCAAGCATCTTGAGGTTACTTAAGTATACAATAACAACATTGATTCTAGGTTAGGTTCACTATGGAACTGGTCATCTCCCTTTTACAACAGATGTGTGTGTACTTAGTTTTGGCTTACATGCTAAGTAAAACGCCAATCATCTTACCTTTGCTGAGTATTTCTTCGCGCTTAAGCCACCGCCTAATTTGTTACGTACTCTTCTCTGGCTTTTGTATTCTCGGCACCTATTTCGGTCTGCACATCAACGATGCTATTGCCAATACTCGTGCGATCGGCGCAGTTATGGGCGGGCTGTTTGGTGGACCTGTTGTAGGTTTCGCCGTCGGATTTACTGGTGGCATCCATCGATACTCTCTTGGTGGCTTTACTGACCTAGCCTGCGCAATTTCAACCACCGCCGAGGGCGTAATTGGTGGCTTGCTCCACGTTTACCTTATCAAGCGAAATAAAGGCGCATTGCTGTTTAATCCAAGCGTCGTTTTCAGCGTCACGTTTGTTGCAGAAGTGGTGCAAATGATTTTGCTGCTCGCCGTCGCGAAACCTTTTGATCAAGCCTATGAACTGGTGTCCGCTATTGCAGCGCCTATGATCATCGCGAATTCATTTGGTGCGGCGTTGTTCATGAGTATCCTGCAAGACAGAAAAGCAATCTTTGAAAAGTTTTCTGCGACGTTTTCGCGTCGAGCGCTCACCATTGCTGATCGCTCAGTGGGAATTCTAAGCAACGGCTTCAACACCGAAAACGCAGAGAAAATCGCGCGTATTATTTACGAAGAAACCAAAGTGGGCGCTGTCGCGATTACTGACCAAGAAAAAATCTTGGCGTTTGTGGGTATTGGCGATGATCACCATAAACCAAACACGCCGATTTCATCGCAAAGCACATTAGACTCCATGGAGAAAAACGACATCATTTATCTTGATGGCGCGGAGCGTCCATACCAATGCTCCATTGCAAAAGATTGCAAGCTCGGATCTGCGCTGATCATCCCACTGCGTGCAGGGAAAGAGGTCATTGGTACCATAAAGCTGTATGAACCGAAGCGTAAATTGTTCTCGACGGCCAACATGTCGATGGCGGAAGGAATAGCCCAGCTTCTATCTAGCCAAATCCTTTATGGCGATTACCAACAACAACAAGCCTTACTCGCCCAAGCAGAAATAAAATTGCTTCACGCTCAGGTGAATCCACACTTTTTGTTTAATGCACTCAATACTATTAGTGCGATTACTCGTCGTGACCCTGACAAAGCGCGCGAGCTAATCCAAAATCTATCGCACTTCTTCCGCAGCAATTTAAAGCAGAACATTAATACCGTGACGCTAAAGGAAGAGCTTGCACATGTGAACTCGTACTTGAGCATCGAAAAAGCGCGTTTTACGGACCGCTTAGAGGTTGAAATCGATATTCAACCTGAATTGCTGGACATCAAATTACCAAGCTTTACACTCCAGCCTTTGGTTGAGAATGCCATTAAGCATGGCATTTCAAACATGCTTGAAGGTGGTAAAGTTCATATCTACAGCGAAGCACACCCACAAGGTCACTTGATTACCGTCGAAGACAACGCAGGCAGTTTTGAACCGCCAAAAGAAAACCACTCAGGGCTAGGTTTAGAAATTGTCGACAAACGTCTCACTAATCAATTTGGACGTGATGCAGCGCTAAAAATTACGTGCGAGCCACATCAATTTACTAAAATGAGCTTTATCATTCCCCCAAAATCATAAAAGCACGCTGAAGCAATAAAGGTAATGTTGGATGTTAACCGCACTCGTCATTGATGATGAACAGTTTGCTCGTGAAGAGCTAGCAGAGTTACTGGATGAAACAGGCCAAGTTGAGGTCGTGGGCGATGCCTCAAACGCAATCCTTGGCCTAAAAAAAATCAATGAACTCAAGCCTGATGTGGTGTTTCTCGATATCCAAATGCCTCAAGTCACGGGGATTGAATTACTTGGGATGCTTGATCCAGAAACTATGCCTTATGTGGTTTTTGTCACGGCTTATGATCAGTATGCGATTCAAGCATTTGAAGACAATGCCTTTGATTACTTGCTCAAACCTGTCGACCCATGCCGGTTAACTAAAACGGTCAAACGACTAAACAAAGTCATTAGCCAATCCGCCCTAACGCAACAACTGTCTGCTATTACACCTGACACGTTGGATCAGATACCGTGCATCGGACACAACCGCATCGTTATCATGGCCACCGACACGGTGGAATGTGCTTACAGTGATATCAGCGGCGTACATGTACGCTCCACCAGCCAAACCGCGAGCACCCAACTGACATTAAAAACGTTGGAAGAGAAAACCCCTCTAGTCCGCTGCCATCGTCAATACTTAGTCAGTATTAAAGCGATTAGCGAAATCAAGTTACTGGAAAATGGGTTAGCGGAAATCATCACCAAAACAGGCTTTGAGATACCAGTAAGCCGCCGCTACTTAAAGGTGCTCAAAGAGATGCTCGGCATTAGCCACTAACACAAAAACTTCACACATCATCGCTGAGTTTCCGCTAGCGTATAAATAGGACGCTCTGAAAAGACGAGGCGATGATGTATAAAGTTTTATTCATATGTAAGCACAACGCTGGACGAAGCGTTCTCGCGGAGTCAATCGCAACCAATATCCTGCCAGCAGATTTTAGTGTCACCAGTGGAGGCTCACATCCCACAGGCAAGGTGCACCCAGTGGTGCAAAAATATTTAGATGACCACCAACTCCCCATTCCGCATATCCACACGCATTCATGGGAGGAGCGAACTCAGTTTCTTCCCGACATCGTTATTATTCTCTGTGATTCTTTACATCAAGAAACCGCTCCTCAGTGGCTTGCGGGGGGCGTTCGAGTAAACTGGCAAGTTGATGCTTTTCCGACCGATGGTTCTGATGAAGACATGTACGCACATTGCGAAAAGGTTGCTCAATCGCTTGAGCGAAGAATCACGAAGATGTCTGATATGATTATCGATGGTTTAGGAAAAGACCAAATTCGTGATTACCTAAATGAGTTAAGAGAGATGTAAAAAAGGCGACCCACAGGTCGCCTTTTGAATATTCGATAAATGGAGATTAATCCACTTGCTTGATTTGCAGTTCTTTAGGTACTTCAAAGAACATATTCTCTTCGCGACCAAGTACTTCATCAACCGCTTCGGCACCAACGAGTTCTTTGATTCGCTCTAGAATCTGATTAACGAGCTCTTCCGGAGCAGATGCTCCCGCAGTCACGCCGACCTTTGTTTTGCCTTCGAACCACTCAGGTTTGATATCTTCCGGACAGTCGGTTAAGTAGCCAGGTGTCCCTAGCTTTTCAGCTAGCTCTTTAAGACGTGTAGAGTTTGATGAGTTTTTAGAACCCACCACAACCATCACATCTACGTCACCAGCTAATTCACGTACGGCATCTTGGCGGTTTTGTGTCGCGTAACAGATATCGTCTTTACGTGGACCTTGGATATCTGGGAACACGCGGCGTAGCTCTTCGATAACATCGGCAGTTTCATCGACAGAAAGCGTCGTTTGGCTTACGTAATGAAGATCGGATGGATCTTTCACAATCGCCTTCAGTTTCTCAACATCGGCTGGAGTTTCAACCAAGTACATACCACCGGTTTCACTGGCGTATTGCCCCATCGTACCTTCGACTTCAGGGTGACCTGCGTGACCAATCAGAACCACTTCCATATTACGACGGCTCGCACGCGCCACTTCCATATGCACTTTGGTTACTAAAGGACACGTTGCGTCAAATACGGTCAAATCACGCTGCTTGGCTTCCTGACGAACTGCCTGCGATACACCATGAGCGGAGAAAATCACAATGTTGTTGTCTGGCACTTCGTGCAGTTCTTCAACGAAGATAGCACCACGCTGTTTTAGACCTTCAACCACAAAACGGTTATGCACCACTTCATGACGCACATAAATCGGTGGCTGATACATCTCTAGCGCACGCTCTACGATGCTAATCGCGCGGTCAACACCAGCACAGAAACCACGTGGGTTAGCTAACAGGATTTTCATTTCATTGCTCATGGAAGTTATCTTTTATTTGGTTCGCTATTCTACTGACAAAATTTCAACTTCGAAAGTCACGTCTTGTCCCACTAGAGGATGGTTGAAGTCCACAGTGACTGAATCGCCTGCAATCTCTGTAATAATGCCCGGGATTTCCATGCCATCAGGGCCACTGAAGGCCATGATTGTACCAACTTCCACTTCTGCATCACCTACAAATTTAGTGCGATCCATATAGTGAATATGATCAGGGTTTGGCATACCAAACGCGTCTTCTGCCTTTAGCTCAATCGCTTTTTGTGAGCCTGTTTCGAGGCCTATCAAGCACTGCTCAAAGTTTTCACTCAAGCTGCCATCACCCATAACAAATTTCGCTGGTTTACCCATGTTATGAGTACTATCTGCAACCGATCCGTCTTTCATTTTAATCGTAAAGTGAAGGGTTACTACCGATTCATTGGTTATTGTTGTCACGTTAATGCTTCCTTGTTCTTGGGTTATTACGCTGTCAGCTTGGTCTTTTTATACATTGATATGCTGATTGGCGCTCCAACATAATAAAAAGCGTCGCTCGAATCAACGGACGACGCTTAGGGTTATTCGATATACCGCAAAAGATTACTTGTCAGCGTCTTTTTTACGGAAGCCATCCAGAATAATCATTGCCGCACCAATACAGATCGCCATGTCAGCAAGGTTGAATGCTGGCCAGTGGTAGTTACCCCAGAAGAAGTCTAGGTAATCAACAACAAAGCCATGAACGACGCGGTCAAACACGTTGCCCACTGCACCACCAATAATCAGTGCATAAGCAATGTTGTTCCATTTTTCTTTTGCTGGAAGCTTACTCATCCAGTAGGTCAAAAGACCCGTAACAACAAACGCGATACCTGTAAATAACCAGCGCTGCCAACCAGCTTGATCGCTCAAGAAGCTGAAAGCGGCACCGTAGTTATGAACGTAAAGTAGGTTGAAGAATGGCAACACCTCAATTCGGTTTGCCCATCCGTAGCCCATATTGTCCATCACCACCAATTTGATGCCAATATCTGCAATAAATACCAGAATTGCTAACCACAGCCAGCGAACTCCAGATTGCTTTAACGTCAGTGCTTTTTCACTCATTACTTTACCTACAAACAGCCCCAGTAAATACTGGGGCTGTTAATTTTAAAAAAAGTTCAGTCGTTCTAGGCAATTACGCGAATTTACGTACTTCACCTTCGCCGTCTACGTTAGACACACAACGACCACAGATTTTCTCGTGACCTTCAATTGTGCCTACGTCTGGCGTGTGGTGCCAACAACGATCACACTTCTCACCTTCAGCTGCTGCTACTTCAACAAACAAGCCTTCGATATCCGTCGCTTGTGCTGCATCCGTCTTCTCACCTAGAGGCTTAACTTTCGCAGCAGAGGTTAGTAGAACAAAGCGCAGTTCATCTTCAAGTTTGTTGATCTTCGCCGCTAGTGCGTCATCAGCAAATAGAGTCACTTCAGCTTGTAGTGCACCACCAATGGTTTTCTCTTTACGCGCATCTTCTAGAAGTTTGTTAACCGCACCACGAACCGCTTGGATCTCAGTCCAGAATTCGTTGTTCAGCTCTTCACCTTCAGCAAGACCGAATAGGCCGTCGAACCACTCACCAGTGAATACGAACTTGTCGCGTTGACCTGGCATTTCGTTCCAGATTTCATCTGCAGTGAACGACATGATTGGCGCCATCCAACGAACTAGCGCTTCTACGATGTAGTAAAGTGCTGTCTGACAGCTACGTTGAGCGTTGCCGCCACGTTTTGCTGTGTACTGACGGTCTTTAATTACGTCTAGGTAGAAAGAGCCCATTTCGATTGAACAGAATTGCATTAGACGCTGAGTTACACCGTGTGTGTTGTACTCTTCGTATGCTTTAACGATCTCTTCTTGTGCTGCTAGTGCACGACCAACCGCCCAGCGATCTAGCGCAACCATCTCTTCAACAGGAACGATGTCTGTTTCAGGGTTGAAGCCGCTCAGGTTAGCTAGGAAGAAACGCGCTGTGTTACGGATACGACGGTAAGCATCTGCGCTACGTTTTAGGATTTCATCAGAAACCGCAACTTCACCAGTGTAGTCTGTTGAAGCAACCCATAGACGAAGAATGTCAGCACCTAGCTTGTTAGTTACGTCTTTTGGCGCAACCACGTTACCGATAGATTTAGACATCTTACGCCCCTGACCATCAACCACGAAACCGTGTGTCAGTACTTGTTTGTAAGGTGCTTCGTCTTTCATCGCAATAGATGAAATTAAAGAAGACTGGAACCAACCACGGTGTTGGTCAGAACCTTCTAGGTATAGGTCTGCACTGTTGCCGTTGTACTCTTCACGAGCATCAACAACAGAGAAGTGAGTGACACCTGAATCGAACCATACGTCTAGCGTATCTAGCACTTTTTCGTATTGGTCAGCGTCAGCACCTAGTAGTTCAGCGGCATCTACATCCCACCATGCTTGGATGCCTTTCTCTTCAACCAGCTTAGCGACTTTCTCGATCAGCTCTAGCGTGTTTGGATGAAGTTCTGCTGTTTCTTTATGAACAAACAGAGCAATTGGCACACCCCAAGTACGTTGACGAGAGATACACCACTCAGGGCGACCTTCGATCATACCTTCGATGCGGCTTTGACCCCACTCAGGCATCCACTCTACATTCTTGATTGACTCTAATGCTTTAGCACGTAGGCCAGCTTGGTCCATAGAAACGAACCATTGAGGTGTAGCACGGAAGATGATTGGGGTCTTATGACGCCAACAGTGTGGGTAGCTGTGCTCGTAAGCGTGGTGGTGTAGTAGTGCACCTTTTTCTTTTAGTACTTCTACTACTGCATCGTTCGCTTTAAATACGTGCTGACCAGCAAATAGCTCTGTATCTGGTAGGTAAACACCGTTTGAGCCAACTGGGTTTGCTACTTCTAGGTTGTACTTGTTACCAACCGCGAAGTCTTCTTGACCGTGACCAGGAGCAGTGTGAACAACACCAGTACCTGAATCAGTCGTAACGTGATCACCAAGGATCGCCGGTACAGTGAAATCGTAGAATGGGTGTTGGAATTGAGAAAGCTCTAGGTCCGCACCTTTAGCAAAGCCAAGGTTGTGGAAGTGCTCGATACCCGCACGGTCCATTACGTCTTTCGCTAGCTCAGCAGCAACGATGATACGCTCAGCGTTGTCGCCTTCTGTTTGGATAAGCACGTACTCTAGATCATCACGTAGACATACTGCGCGGTTTGCAGGCAGTGTCCAAGGTGTTGTTGTCCAGATAACGATAGATACGTCACCGTGACCTTCATGACCTTCTGTCAGTTCAAATTTAGATAGCAGTGCCGCTTCGTCAGCCGCTTTAAAACGAACGTCGATAGATGGCGATACTTTATCTTTGTATTCTACTTCCGCTTCAGCAAGAGCAGAACCACAGTCTGTACACCAGTGAACAGGTTTGAAACCTTTTAGCAGGTGACCATTGCTTGCGATCTTACCAAGAGCACGAATAATGTTCGCTTCAGTTGCGAAATCCATAGTGCGGTATGGCTTGTCCCACTCACCCATGATACCAAGGCGTTTGAAGCTCTCTTTCTGACCTTCAACCTGACCTGCTGCGTATTCACGACATTTCTCGCGGAATTCCGCTGCTGTCACTTTTTGGCCTGGCTTACCTACTTTCTTCTCTACCATTAATTCGATTGGTAGACCGTGGCAGTCCCAGCCTGGGATGTAAGGTGCGTCAAAACCTGAAAGTGTTTTGGATTTAATAATAATGTCTTTAAGAATCTTGTTTAGTGCGTGACCAATATGAATGTCACCATTTGCGTAAGGAGGGCCATCGTGCAATACGAATGACTTTTTGCCTTTCTTAGCTTTACGGATTTCACCGTAAAGATCTTCTTTGTACCAACGCTTAAGCATTTCTGGCTCACGATTGGCCAGGTTGCCGCGCATTGGAAACCCTGTTTCAGGTAAGTTCAGGGTATCTTTATACTCACTCATCGATTCTTAATTCCGTTATATTGGGCGAAAATTAGACATTATGTTGAACGGTGGAATAAACCGCTCAACGCTTAAGCTGACGCAGCCACACCCTTGCTGCTTCAGCATCCAATTCGATTTGTTGTTTAAGTGCTTCAAACGACTCAAACTTTTGCTCATCTCGAAGTTTATGCAAAAGTTCCACTTCTAGTTGCTTGCCATATAAATTGGCATGAAAGTCGAATAAGTGCACTTCTAACTGTTGGCGAACACCATTGACGGTTGGTCTTTGACCAATATTAGCAACACCACCAACTGGCTTATTTCCTAAGCCAAGCGCTTGAACAACATAGACTCCGGAAACCGGAGAAACACAGCGTTTCAAAGGAATATTTGCAGTAGGGAACCCAATGGTTCGACCTAGCTTTCTTCCGTGAGAAACACGACCGCTGATGCTGTAGTTTCTTCCCAGCATCTGTTGTGCGGAATGCAAATCGTCACGCGCCAGCGCTTGACGGATAGCCGTACTGCTGACACGTAATTGTTGTAAACAAAAGCTCTGGGTACTTACGACATCAAAGCCGTATTTTTCCCCTGCTTCCTGCAGCATTGCAAAGTTACCTGTACGGCCTTTGCCAAAGCAGAAATCATCACCAACGACAAGAAACTTAACACCCAAACGCTCGACCAACAAGTCACGGATAAACTCTTCCGCGGTTAAACTTGCAAAATGGCGATTGAAATTGACACACAGTAAGCGGTCAATATCGAGCTTACTCAATTGCACGAACTTATCGCGTAATCGCGTCAACCTTGCTGGTGCCTTGTCTTTGGCAAACAGCTCCATCGGCTGAGGTTCAAAGGTCATCACAACAGAAGGCAAGGATAGCCTGTCCGCTTGCTCAGACACTTGCTGCAATACTTGTTGATGGCCTTTATGGACACCATCGAAATTGCCAATAGTCAGCACACAACCATGATGTCGCGGGTTGATATTGTGAATGCCTCTAATCAGTTCCATTGGATACTGCTTTCTGCCTCTGTTTTACTTTACACTGTGTGAAACTGACGGATTATATACTAATCACCCTCAGTCTGTCCCAGCTTTTAGGTCTTTTAAACGCGCACCAGTTAAAAATAGAACCACTAGGTAAACTACGGCTCCTAAACCGATCAACATCCCTAGCACCGCGCTTCGGTGAGCAAAGCTCCAGCCCAGCCATACTGACATATCTTCCAGTTGCCATAAGATTGCCGCCACCATCGCCGCGCCAGCAATAGCTAAACGTATAATAAAGAAGACGGTTCGCTTAGTGATTTGGTATACCTCTGCGATGTGCAGGCCACGATACAGCAGTGCCATATTCACAAATGCCGATAGTGCTGTCGCGATAGCCAAGCCAACGTAGCCATAGAAGTACGCAAAAATTGCATTAAATACCATGTTGGTCACCATCGCAATGATGCCGTATTTCACTGGCGTTTTGGTGTCTTGACGCGAGTAATACCCCGGAGCGAGCACTTTAATCAGCATAAAGTTCAACAAGCCTGAAGCGTAAGCAAAGAGTGACAATGATGCTTGATGTACGTCTTGTGGCGAAAACTCACCTCGCATGAATAACACCATCAACATAGGTTTTGCCAGTACCATCAAACCAAGCATTGCAGGAAGGCCAAGTAAGATCACCATGCGCACCCCCCAGTCCATGGTTTGTGCGAATCCTTCATTTTGTGCGTCAACATGTTTGCGTGATAATGCTGGTAAAATCACCGTTGCAATCGCAATACCAAACAGACCTAACGGGAATTCCAACAAACGATCTGAGTAGTACAACCAACTGATCGAACCGGTTTGCAGAAAGCTGGCAATAAAAGTATCAAACAACAAGTTGATTTGGCTTACCGACACACCGAACAAAGCAGGAATCATTAAGGTTCGGATCTTCACCACGCCCGGATCGCGCCAGCCCCATTTCGGCTTAACCATAACCCCCGCTTTAATAAGGAAAGGGATTTGAAATAAGAACTGAACCAAACCACCAAGGAAAACACCGATGGCAAGACCAATCTCTGGCTGTGGCATCTGCGGCGAGATAAACCATGCTGCCAAAATGATCATCACATTGAGAAAGACAGGAGTAAACGAAGAAACCGCAAACTTACCTAGTGTATTGAGAATGGCTCCCGATAGGGCAACAAAAGTGATGAACCATAAATAAGGAAAGGTAATCTTGAGCATCACGCTAGCAAGTTCGAACTTCTCAGCCGCGGGACCACCATGCATCCAGTCTAGGAACCAACCAAAACCAAACAGTGCAGTCACCACACCGGAACCTAGAACACCTAAGATGGTAACAATTGAGACTATCACCCCCAATGTGCCCGCAGCACGGGCAATCAGCTCGCGGGTTTTATCCATGTCGCCTTGAGCATGGCTTTCCGTTAAAACAGGTACAAACGCTTGGGAAAAAGCACCTTCAGCAAACAAACGTCGTAAAAAATTAGGAATTTTATTGGCGAAGAAAAAGACGTCTGCGCTTGCTCCTGCCCCCATTAAATTTGCCACTACAACATCACGAACTAGGCCAAGAACGCGGGAAATAAATGTCATAGCACTGACGATCATGCCAGACTTGAGTAGTCGTTTACTCACTGTAACCTCGGAATATCACCATAAGACAGCTAACCCTATACTGTTTCTCTGACAGGTGCTGCAAATAGACGTCAAAAATCTATCCGCGGGTTGTAAGGAATAAGTGTGCCTTTCGCGGATAATTATTAGCATTGGTATAAAAATGCTGTTAGAATCCCCGCCATCTTAACCGCGATAACCTCTCTTACCAAAATTTGTTTTGGCTTAGATCGGTTTTTGCACAAATCATTTGACATTTAAGCGCAAATGAGGGATATTCCTCGCCCTTAAATTGTCACAGAACTAAGTTTTTGGGAGTTAGACCCTTGGCAAATAGTAAATCTGCTAAGAAGCGCGCTATCCAAGCTGAGAAACGTCGTCAGCACAATGCTAGCCGTCGCTCAATGATGCGTACTTACATGAAGAAAACTGTTGCTGCTATCGAAGCAGGCGACAAAGAAGCTGCAACTGCTGCATTCGCTGTAGTTACACCTATCCTAGACCGCATGGCAACTAAAGGCCTTATTCACAAGAATAAAGCAGCTCGCCATAAGTCTCGTTTCGCTGCACAAATCAAAGCTCTTTAATAGAGTCCTGATTTTACAGTGAAGAAAAAACCGACCTTGTGTCGGTTTTTTTATATCTACAAAATTTTCTTAATAAAAAAAGCTGGCAATGCCAGCTTTTCTTTTTCTGAATGTCCCATTTAAAGACATCAGCTTATTCATTACCCATATAACGCTCAAACTAGAAAGCACTATTAAAACACTTGAGAACAAAGCAAATTGGTCGATGAGTAGTACCCTATCATCAAAAGTTTAACGCCACTCTCAAATATTCCAACAAGTTAGATTCACACTCTAAGATGAGCAGTATATTAGGACTATTTAATTAGTGTTGAGCACTCTCAGCACAATAAAGACTATGCAGTGTTTTTATTAACGCTTTCACTTCATCACTCTTTAATGTGTAGTACACCGTTTGTGCTTCTTTCCTTGTCGTGACTAACTCATCACGGCGAAGCCAAGCAAGATGCTGAGATAATGCCGACTGGCTTAGCTCTAACTTTGCACACAGCTCTCCCACGGACAGCTCTTGGTTATGCAGCATACAAAGGATTTGTAGGCGTCTCTCGTTTGCCATCGCTTTGAGCAACACGACGGCTTTTGCGGAGTTCTGCTCCATTTCTTGTAGATTCATGTGTTGGACCTCTAGCTACAACTTACTTATTCCAACCCTGGCCAGCTTGTTGTGTTGCACTGATTTATATATCTAAAAAAATCAAGATACACTTCCAGAGTCTTCATTATTAGAACCTCTAATTTAGTTGTTAGTGATACACCAATATTATCCACCAAGGATTTTAATTGGTGCGCCATCAATAATTAATAGTTTTGCTCACTAAAACAAGTATCTTGCTTACTTAGATATTATTTAGAATTATATTTTTATTGATAGTAATCTATTTATTTACGCAACGATACGGGTTTACTCAAACATTTGACTGAAATCAGCATCACAAACATTTTTTACCGCGGGGTGTTGGATCATTCGTTCCGCAAAAATCACGTAGTACTCTTCTTTTAGCCCATCGACATGGCCAATTAGCTGTAAATTTCGGTCGTCTTCAATCTCCGACATGTATACGGTCGGTGCCAAGAAAATCACATCATCGTGGTACCGAGCAAAAGCTTTCATCAACGCAACATCATCAAACTCCCCCAGCACATTGGGTTGAAGGCCTTGACGATCAAACCATTGAATAACTTTACGCCCCATAGCCGTTCGGCTCGCGGGAATCAGAAGTTTTTTTTGTTCCAAGATCTCAGGGAATCGCACATTTTCAATTTCAGAAGAAGCAAAAAAGCTCATGCTACTTTCACCTAACTTTTTGCTATAAAGGCCAGGACTTTGAGTAGAATCAACGGGACAATCTGAAAGGATCATATCTAGCTTGTGCTGAGAAAGGCGTTCAAGTAGCAGTTCGTGGGTTGATTCATAACAGCGTAAATGAATACTGTTATCTTCCGGGACGGTCGTCATCAGTACTTTACTGACCAAGCGTTTAGATAACGCATCGGCTACACCAACTTCAAATAGAATGTTCGAGTGCTGGCTGTAATTGACGATATCTAACATCTCATAACTCAAACCGAACATCCGGTCGGCGTACTTAAACACAAGCTGACCTAACTCAGTGGGCTCAACTGTACGACCATTGCGCTTGGTTAACTTTCCTTTCATGCGCTCTTCAAGCGCTTTAATCTGTCCTGTCACGGTTTGCGGTGTCAGGAAGAGCGCGTCAGCCGCCTTAGTTACAGAGCCCTGTTTGCACACCATCCAGAAATAATAGAGATGGTTGTAGTTTAGATGTGACATGATCGAGTCCCGAAAAGAAAGTGATACTTTTTATACCAAATGTGACAGAGACAAACAATAAACTCGACAAAACCATACAATACCTTACAAAAGCATAAGTTTTACCGAAAGTATAAAGTCAACACTGTCATAAAAGTTGAACTGAGGCGCATTTTCTCTACAAAAAAAACGCAAAAACCAAACAAAACGAAATCAAAATTTAACCATTAAAATCAACAAGTTAAAAATTAATTTTCTTCCTCTTTTACGCCATTATCAAAAAGAACAATAAAAATCTCTCACAGCAAGAAATCTGTAATATTACTGAAATATTTGTTCTCTAACATCGCCCGCAGATTCAACTACAGACCGAAAAATGAACTGAAAGGTCAACGGAGAAAATTATGATGAACCAAGCTACTTCAACAGTGGCACCAATTTCGAGCACAGCTCGTTGGTTACGCTGGGCTAACTTGGCATTCATGTTATATCTGCTTCTTCTAGCAGTATCTATGGTTGGTAGTGGCTTTAAATGGGCAACTGGCGATCAAGCTAAGGTGCTATTTGAATTTGCCGCACACCCAGTTGCAGGTCTAATGATCGGCTTGGTGGCAACAGCCTTAATTCAGTCTTCAAGTACTGTAACGTCTATTATTGTAGGCTTGGTTGCAGGTGGCTTACCTGTAGAAACCGCTATCCCTATGGTGATGGGTGCTAACATTGGTACCACAGTGACCAATACGCTTGTATCTCTTGGCCACGTGCGCTGTAAAGAAGAGTTCAAACGTGCATTTGCAAGTGCAACCATTCACGACTTCTTCAACTTGCTTGCTGTCGCTATTTTCCTTCCGTTGGAAATGATGTTCGGCATTTTAGAGAAAGTTTCTCACTGGCTTGTTTCTCCACTGCTTGCTACTGGTGATATGAGCATTAAAGGCTTCAACTTTATTAAACCAATTACAAAGCCAGTCGTAGGCGCAATTAAAGAGCCACTTTCTACCTTCGGTGATACTGTTGGCGGCGTCATGCTTATTGCTTTGGGTATTGCGACTATCTTCGTTGCAATCACAGTGATGGGTAAATTAATGAAGAGCCTAATGGTTGGTCGCGCACGTGAAATTTTGAAAAACGCCATCGGTCGTGGTCCTATTCACGGCATCGTATCAGGCTCAATCGTGACCGTTCTAGTACAATCTTCCTCAACCACGACAAGTTTAATGGTTCCGTTGGTTGGTACTGGCGTGTTGAAAGTACGAGATATCTACCCTTTCACTCTGGGTGCTAACATTGGTACTTGTATTACGGCACTACTAGCAGCGACAGCGGTATCTGGAGAGTTCGCAGTATTCGCACTTCAAATCGCTCTAGTCCACTTAGTATTTAACATCATGGCGACGCTGTTTATCTTTGGAATTCCATTCCTACGTGAGATTCCGGTTAAAGGCGCTGAGATGATTTCTGAAATGGCTATTAAGAATAAAGCTGTTGTTGGTGGCTACCTAATGTCAGTATTCGTTATTCTACCAGGTGCGATTCTAGCCCTAACAACGTAACAACAACGACATACCATCGCTTATTGTTTAGGCTCCACATCGTGGAGCCTTTTTTATGATAATTAAACTGTTCAAATCGATTGTCCGGTGATAATTTGAGCCACATCAGCATGCTTATGCTGAGCTATCTCATTTGGAGTCGACAACATGACGCAGCTTAATGACGCTATTTCTGATCAGCTACTCGCAATAGACGAAAACCTAACCCAACTGGTTGCTGATATTGATATCCTCAGTAGCGTGAATCCTCTTAATTATGCTCAAGAAAGAGAACGTTTCATTAAAAACAAATATTCTCAAGAGCCTAATTTTCAATATTCAATTACTAATGTAGATACTCACAGCGCAAAGCGACGTCTATATGAGCTACCTCTAGAAAACATTCAAGACACCCAATTGCAAAGGCTGTACGCGGATGTAATTCAGTCTTATGCAGATAAACTGGATCAAGTGAATACCATCGGCACGCAAGAGTTTCTTTATAACTCCTTACGCTATTATGGGGAACCGAGCGCCAAAGATATTGCCAACGCCCATTTCATATTGCACCTTCCTACAGAAGAAGAAAAAGAACCTCAGCACGATAGCCGTGCAATAGCACGTTTCATGCAAAATTTTGCTCAACGCAATGGGTATGAATGTGAAATACAGGTGTTGGACGGGATGTTAGCAAACGCACTAGTTTCAGGGTCTCGAGTCAAAATTAACCACGCGGCGTACATCACCACTGATGAGCTGGAGGCTCTTGCACATCATGAAATGGGAGTACATCTCCTGACTACGCTTAACGGTCGTCAACAACCGCTAAAAGTCCTGAGCTTAGGTTGTCCTGCCAATACCAACACTCAAGAAGGGCTGGCTATATTATGTGAGTATCTGTCAGGACATTTCAGTATCAAGCGCCTAAGAACCTTATCCTTACGAGTTCTGGCAGTAGAGTCGATGATCAAGGATCGCGATTTCCGCCATACGTTCATGCTATTAAAAGAACAGTATAAAGCTTCTGATCTTCAAGCATTTACAACGACTGCCCGAGTCTATCGAGGTGGAGGTTTAACGAAGGATTACTTGTATCTTAGAGGATTCCGAGAGGTGCTCAATGCCTATGATAAATTGGGCGATGACTTTTCACTATTGTTGTGCGGGAAAACAGAGCTGAAGTACTTTGAGCTTATCCGTTCATTAGTGAGTAAAGAAATATTCACTCAACCTAAGTTTATTAGCCCGGCACTGTCCACACCGATGCAGACCAACCCAATTCACCGTTATATTGTCAGTGCACTAAAATAATACCTTCTAAGTACAAAAAAGAAAAAAGCTCCATTCGGAGCTTTTTCTATATCTTGAAGAACGATACTCGTTACACTGAGAATGGGTAACGAATAGGATCGTGATGCTCGTAGCCTTCAACCCAAAAGTCATCCAGTGTGACCCATGTTTCCAAATCTTCTAGAGATTTAATCTCTGGGTTGATATGGAACGTCGGCGCTTTTAATGGCTCACGCTTCAACTGAACATCGCGCATCAGTTCAAGCTGGTCTTCATAAATGTGAGCATTCACAATCTTATGAAATGCCTGACCAGGTTTCTTGCCCGTAATTTGCGCCATAATCGCCAAGAATACGTAAACTTGAACCATATTGAAGTTTAAGCCAAGCGGTACATCACACGAACGCTGAGTACTATTCAGGTAAAGCGTATCATCCAGCAATGAAAAATGGTGACTGTACATACAAGGACGCAAGCACCCCATGTGGAACTCACCCGGGTTGTAGAAGTTCAAGATTTCACCGCGATCATCAACACCACGCGTTAAGTCATCCACTATCTTACGTAGTTGGTCAACATGACCACCATCAGGTTTCGCCCAGGCGCGCCCTTGAACCCCATAGACACGGCCCATGTCGTCTTCACCTTTACGGTATGGGTTATTCAACCAGGCATCATTTAGGTTGGCATTGGCATCCCAGGTTTTCGTGCCCAGCTTACGAAAATCTTCCGCATTATCGTAACCACGAATATACCCTAATAGCTCTGCAACGGCCGCTTTCCAAAAACTTTTACGTGTGGTGACCAACGGAAATTGATTGTTCGCAACATCGTAGGTTAAATCCGCGTTGATTACGGTCAGGCAGCGCTTGCCTGTACGCTCATTTTCAACCCAAACACCTTGGTCAACGATGCGTTGACACAAATCTAAATACTGTTTCACACCAATACCTTACTTCGTCTTTTGTGGTAATTCGTCTTTGTAATGACCACGTTTGTATGCCCAAACCATCATGAGGACACCGATAACCACCATTGGCAGGGATAAAATCTGTCCCATGGAAATAAAGCCACCGAATAAACCCAAATGAGCGTCTGGTTCGCGCACGTACTCAACTAAGAAGCGGAATGTACCATATCCAGCTAAAAATAGCCCTGAAACAGAACCTAGAGGACGAGGTTTCTTGATGAACCAATTCAAGATGAAGAAAAGTACGATACCTTCAAGCGCCATTTCATAAAGCTGCGATGGATGACGTGGCAGTGGACCGCCATTTGGGAAAACGATCGCCCAAGGCACATCCGTTACTCGGCCCCACAACTCGCTGTTCATGAAGTTACCTAAACGCCCCATACCCAAACCAAATGGCACAAGCGGCGCGATAAAGTCAGCAACACCGAAGAAAGTTCGCCCGTTTTTGTGTGCATACCAGAACATCGCAGTAATCACACCCAGTAAGCCCCCGTGGAAAGACATACCACCGGTCCACACTTTAAATAGATACAAAGGGTCAGCCAGGAAGAGCTCAAAATTGTAGAAAAGCACGTAGCCTACACGGCCACCAATCACCACGCCAAGGAAGCCTGCGAACAACAAATCAGAAACCTGCTCTCGTGTCCAACCACTTCCAGGCTTATCTGCACGTCGGTTCGCTAACCATAGAGCAAACATAAAGCCCACAAGGTACATCAAACCGTACCAACGAACCGAAACAGGACCAATAGAGATTAAAACCGGATCAATATTGGGAAATTCAATATATCCCTGAGACATAAATCATTCTCTTCTTATCACAACAAAATAAATATACCCAAGTAACCTCTAGATGCTTGGTTCAGCGAGAATGACTTGGGTACAAACTTAGAGCAGCATGGTCGCTGCAACAAACATTAAGAACACCGCGAATATCTTTTTTAATACCGCAGTTGGAAGGTTAGTTGCCAGCTTCGCACCCACTTTTGTTGTGAGCATCGAGGCCATAGCAATCGCTAATAAAGCGGGAAGATAAACATAACCAATACTGTATGAAGGTAAGCCTTCGACTTTATAGCCATGTAAGATGAAGCCGATCATACCAGAAATAGCAATCACGCAACCACAAACGGAGGATGAACCCACCGCTTTACGCATCTCTATCCCGTGTTTATTTAGAAATGGTACCGACAGTGAGCCACCACCAATACCAGCAAGGCTTGATACGACACCAATTCCCGTGCCGTAAACTACAGTCACAGGGCTGCTCGGCATAGGTTTACTGCTCGTAACTTTAATGGAACGAAACATTTGTACTGACAGGCAAAGAACAATGACACCAAACACTTTCGGCAAATAGTGTGTAGGGATCCACTCAGCAATATTGGCACCAACAAAGCCACCAATGACCACACCAGGCATCAACCATTTTACGACAAACATATCGACATTGCCGAGCTTAAGGTGATTCATCGCCGATGAGCCAGACGTGACAATAATACTCGCTAACGAAGTGGCTAAGGCCATGTGCATACTCATTTCTGGAGAGATCCCAGCAAGAGGAAGCAAATACAACAAGGCAGGAACCACAATCAAACCACCACCGATACCGAGTAACCCCGCCATCACACCCACAAAAGCGCCTAGCGCCAACAATAACAAAAATAAAGAGACGGTCACGATTTCCTACTTTTTACCTGCACGGATAAAGCCCGCAAAGCCCTGTTGAATGAAGAAGTCATGCATCATTTGATGAATGTCCTCCCCATAGGATTTTGTCATTGCTTGCTCCGCTAATTTTTCTAATTCTTCTTGTTGACTATGACGAATCAAATATTTCACCTTAGCCACGTTGGAGGTGTTCATACTCAAACTGGTATACCCTAACCCAAGTAAGAGAAGAGCGCCAAATGGATCACCCGCTAGCTCACCACAAATACACACGGGCACCTGATATTTATCACACACCTCATGGATTTGCTTAAGCGCTAACAGTACCGCAGGATGCATAGATTCATAGACATCCGCTACGCGCGAATTGTTCCTATCTACCGCTAATAAATACTGAGTTAAATCGTTTGTCCCGACAGAAACAAAATCAACACGGTGAGCAATCGTTGGCAACAGATACACCATCGATGGTACTTCAATCATGACCCCAATTTGTGGGAACTGAATTCTATCATCAAGCAAAACGGCTTCGCTGTGAGCTTGATTAATCAAGCTAATGGCATCGTCTAGCTCTTTTACCCCTGAGACCATTGGCAATAAGATACTTAAGTTTCCGCTTTCTGCACTCGCTCTTAACATTGCACGCAGCTGGATCAAGAAAATGTCTGGATGATCCAATGTAAAACGAATGCCACGCCAGCCTAGAAACGGATTATCTTCTTCGATGGGCAAATACGGCAAAGGTTTGTCACCACCAATATCCAAAGTACGCATCACTACTCGTTGATTCGGATAGCTGTTAAGTATTGCTTGGTATTGATGATACTGCTCATCTTCCGAAGGAAAGTGATGCTGAAGTAAAAATGCAATCTCAGTTCGGTACAACCCAACACCATCAACACCTGTGTTGATGGCAATATTACTGTCTGCACTGAGTCCCGCATTCAGCATAATTTCGATATGGTGATTATCTTGCGTAACCGCAGGGAGTGCGAGGTCCTTGTTTACCATGGCAAACAATTCAGACTCTTCGCTTACTAAGCTGCGATACTCTCGCAACAACTGGCGGTTTGGCTCCAAGAAGATCTCACCCGTATAGCCGTCGACTATCCCGAGTTTGCCATTCACCACATCCGGATTAATGTTGGCGCCCATGACTGCAGGGACCCCAAGAGCTCGAGATAAAATGGCAGCGTGAGAGTTTGCGCCTCCCTCTAATGATACGACGGCTAACAAGAACTCTTTAGGTACAGAAGCGAGCAAGGTGGCAGTGAGTTCGTTCGCCACCAAAATAATGGGACGATCAATTGCAGAATTTTCTTGCTCACTGTTGTGCAGAAAATAGAGCAGCCTTTGCCCTAACTCTCGGATATCTTGCGCTCTTTCACGCATGTATACATCCGACATTCTGGCAAATCGATTCGAGTATGACTCTACAACTTGGCGTAACGCCCAGTCTGCCCTGTCTCCTTTTTCAATCTGCTTCTTCAAATCACCGCGAAGCATCGGATCATTCAGTAAGTGAGTAAACAGATCGAAGATCGCCAGCGCATCTTTGTTGATTTCACTGTCCAGTTTTTTCCGCATGCGGCGAAAGTCATTTAACGCTCGCTCTATGGCCACCAGTAGTGTCTCGTGCTCGCGTTCCTTATCTAACGTGGACGAAGGGAAAATATCCGATAAACTCGGCTGGGTATTGTCGAACCAAAACTCTCCAATCGCGACACCAGTAGACGCAGGCAAACCTTTTAATACCGTGGGTTTAGATGCTAACTGCCAATGCCCAAGATTCTGCGCATGTGCAATGAGCACCGCTAACTGAGCGGATAAGGTAACAAGAAACGATTCTTCCATTTCACTAAACAAGCGCGGCGTTTTTTGTTGGATCACCAACACACCTAAAACTTGTTTACGATGAATGATTGGAGTAGCTAAAAAAGAGTGGTAAATCTGTTCGCCGAGTTGAGGAAAGAATTTGAACTCGGGGTGTTTTGAGGCTTCGGCAAGGTTAAGGGGTTCAGCGCTTCGTTTTACCAACCCAACCAAGCCTTCATTGAAGTTGATATGAATACTATCACCTTCAAAAATAAGGCCTTGAGTTGCCATTAACTCAAGGCGCTGCATTTCTTCATTAGCAAGATAGATAGTACAGCACTCAGTACTAAGGGCAGCACAAGTCTCTTTCACCAATATATCGAGTGCCAGATGCACATCATCGACCCTGGAGACTTTCTCAACTATTTCCCTTAGCTGACTGAGCATGATTATCCTCTACGTTGCTTTTTTCTTTTCCCTTTCGCTTTTCTCTCTCGAAAAGGCATGGCTAAGGATGCAAATTCTTTCATCGCTCGTCGATAAACATCTCGCTTGAAAGAAACAACTTGCCTAACTGGATACCAGTAACTTACCCAGCGCCAACCATCAAATTCAGGGGATTTTCCGCGTTGCATATTAATGCGAGACTCATCGCATTCTAATCTCAGCAGAAACCATTTCTGTTTTTGGCCGATACAAACAGGCTTGGAGTCCCAACGCACCAATCGCTTTGGTAGCTTATATCTTAACCAATGACGACTTGTTGCAATGATCTTAACGTCTTTTTTCGTTAAACCGACTTCTTCGTATAACTCCCTGAACATGGCTTGTTCAGGGGTTTCACCTTCGTCAATCCCACCTTGTGGAAATTGCCATGAGTGTTGCCCGTATCGTTTAGCCCAGAAGACCTGACCATGGTTATTACATATCACAATACCAACATTAAGTCGGTAACCATCGCCATCTATCACTGGCTAACCTCTATGAATAAATTTTTTATTACCGTGATTTTTCCACATATCCCCATTACTAGCAAACTTACTGATGTGATATGAGCAAGATTTATTACCTTTTCAGCATTTTTGGATATCTTTTAATCAAACCATACCTTATCAACACAAGAGTGAGACATTGCCCACATTTATTCACCTTTTCTGTGAATAACTTTGTGAAGAATTCAATTCAAATGAGTAATTCAGTTCAATCCCATCAAATGAAAAACAAATGAATAAACAAAAAAACAAACATAAAACATTGATAAAAAAGTATTTATTTTTAAAAATAACGATAATTCGATCTTCAATTTCTTGATGATCTTTTCACCAAACTCAGATCGGTCAAAGATCCACCAACAGGCTATTTATCCACACTTACCTGCTATTCGTTTAGATGATTACAACAAAATCAACCCCAAAAATGCATTTTAACCCCTGTTTATTCATACAGACCTCGTCAGGATCTTATCAATACCTCCTCCACCTGTGGATAAGTTATGAATTGATCGTTCTTACACCGCCTCGATGAAATCTTAAACAGTAGATTTGGTCGGAGTTTGATAAACTATATTTTTTGTAATACCACCTTGTAACTATGAAACCAGAACCACAAACAGAAGCAGAGCTATTGGAACGAGCGCATGATATGGCAGGACTCAGTTTTGCTGAGTTGGCCGCCGAGGCGAATATGATTGTTCCTGAAAACTTAAAACGTGATAAAGGTTGGGTGGGTCAATTACTCGAATGGCACTTGGGCGCTCCAGCTGGCAGTAAACCTCAACAAGATTTCGCAAAACTAGGGATCGAGTTGAAAAGTATTCCGATCAGTTACTCTGGCAAACCTTTAGAAACAACCTTTGTTTCTGTGGCCCCCCTCACTGGTGTTCATGGTCTTACATGGGAAACAAGTCATGTTCGAAACAAGCTATCTCGTGTGCTTTGGGTACCCGTAGAAGGAGAACGAGAAATCCCACTCGCTGAAAGACGTGTGGGCAGTCCACTCATTTGGTCACCAGATGAAGAAGAAGAACGGATTTTGCGAAATGACTGGGAAGAGTTAATGGAGATGATCGTCTTGGGAAGATTTGATCAAATTTCCGCCAGACACGGAGAAGCGCTGCATCTTCGCCCTAAAGCCGCAAATGCAAAAGCGCTCACCGAAGCATATAACTCAAATGGTAAGCCGATGAAAACTCTGCCCCGAGGCTTTTACCTTAGAACACAGTTTACTGAACAGATCTTACTCAAGCACTACATTAACACTCAACCAGAATAAAACTATATCAGCTATTTAGTGCGTCACGAGCGATAACTCAATATCGCAGTATGAGGCTGCCTCTTCAGTGCCACATTCGTCATACGCATTGCGCAGCCTTAAATACGCTTTATCGACCCCTAGCCTCAATAGTTCTTCTTTTACTAAGTCTAGAGAGCCAAAATGTATCGGGTCTTCACCGTCTTTAATCGGCTCAAGTTGATGCTTGTACTCCACAGCTAAAAGATAGTCAGAGACATCAGAACACCCAATCACAAATACTTTGGGAGTTTTATAAGTATCTTTATGTGGACCATGTAGCCACATGTCCAATTGATGCTTCTGCATAACATACCTCCTTCACACGATCATTTAAGTGTAGTTAGGCTAACTGTAGCTTTCGAGTTTGCTCTTCCTTTATACGTAAATCATTTGCGATTGCGGCTACAAATCCCCTATATTGGAGTCACTTATTTAGTCGGTAACTCTTCAAGGACGTGATATGCAATACACAAAACTACCGCACTCATCACTTGAGATCAGTAAAATCTGCCTCGGCACTATGACGTTTGGCGAGCAAAACACAGAAAAGGACGCCTTTGAACAGCTCGACTTTGCCCTCGATCATGGGGTGAACTTCATCGATACCGCAGAGATGTACCCTGTACCGCCAAACTCGGAAACACAAGGGCTCACCGAGCAATACATCGGTAATTGGTTAGCAAAAAGCGGCAAAAGAGAAAAAGTAGTACTGGCAACAAAAGTGGCAGGCCCTCGAAATGTTCCTCACATTAGAGACAACATGAGCCTCAATCGTCGCCACATCCATACAGCAATTGATGACAGCCTTAATCGTCTACAAACCGATTATGTCGATTTGTACCAACTACATTGGCCGCAGCGTCAAACCAACTGCTTTGGTCAACTCAACTACCCATACCCTGACAAACAAGAAGAAGTCACGTTAATTGAAACGTTGGAAGCGCTTACTGAATTAGTGAATGCAGGTAAAGTGCGCTATATCGGCGTATCCAACGAGACGCCGTGGGGGGTGATGTCGCTACTGCGTTTGGCAGAAAAACACGATTTGCCAAGAATTGTCTCCATTCAAAACCCATATAACTTATTGAACCGCAGCTTCGAAGTTGGCTTGTCTGAAATCAGCCATTACGAAGGCGTTCAGTTACTTGCCTACTCTCCTTTGGCATTTGGCTGCCTGAGTGGTAAATACCTAAACGGGGCAAAACCTGAAGGCGCTCGATGCACTAAGTGGGAGCGTTTTGCGCGCTACTTCACTCCACAAGGTGTTAAAGCGACCGAAGCTTACGTCAATTTAGCTCAAGAGCATGGTCTAAACCCTGCACAAATGGCGCTCGCGTTTGTCAATCAGCGTCCATTTGTTGCTTCTAACATTATAGGAGCAACAAACCTAGACCAATTAAAAGCCAATATCGACAGTATTGATTTGCAACTTAGCGACGAACTACTTACTAAAATTCAAGCAATAGGTACAACTTACTCGAATCCTTGCCCTTAACAGTACCACCTTCAAACGAAAACAGCTGATCTTCAAGATCAGCTGTTTATCCAATGAAGTCATACTTCATATAAAAAGTTAAGCGTGTTGAATGACTCGTTAGCAACTCAGTCAGCCCAACACGCTAACGATTACGTCATTATTCGCGACGTTAAGACTCGACGAAGGTGACGAACTCGACGTTCAACTTTTACTGCATCCGGAACATTGGCACGTGTAGAACGCCCATCGCGATCTAAACCAATATCCCTCAATAGATGGACATTCGTCCATGGAATATCATGAGCAGTTCGGCGTATGGTTCGCTGCCATTGCTTTTCTTCGCGTTTAAGGTCTGCTTTCAATAGCAAAGTGGCCAATTGTAAGTAAATAGAGTGACGCATAATATTTTCTCCGATTATCGATGTATTCGACTGGGAAAAATAGTGCGTAAAATGAACAGAAATATTCTGTTGATACTAAGCCGCTACTTTCCCGCAGCCTAGTAATAAATATGATAGGTTACGGATTAATTTTTATCTTGTGAGCCAGTGGTATTGGTATCATCCGATTTAAGGGTTATCGGAGCGATAGGCATACGATCAGCGCAAGCAGTGGTGTTAACAACGTAATGTTTCATCTTGCGCCTCCTAGCTAAAAATTAATCCGTTTATGAAAGGTATAACTCATTGAGTTACGGTTAAATTGTAAGCTTTGATGAATATATATCAAACATTTTTTGCCTTTTTGATTAAAAACAAATCAATACACCGCAATTTAGTTTCATATACTTTTATGTATAACATATTCACCTGAGGAATATATAAATTTGCGGATTTTATAAATCAAACCAAACAAAAAATAAAAAGAGCGGCTCTGTGGCCACTCTCTTTTATTGTATTTATTCGCCTATTTGACACAGGGAAAGGCCAACTACATGGCTTGTTCGGAAATCAAGTTATGTTTATTAAGTAGTCGATACATGGTTGCACGCGAAACTCCGAGCTCTTTCGCCGCATTTGAAACTTGACCAGAATGAGATTCCAAAACAACCAGCAACGCATCACGTTCACTCTTCTCACGGATTGATTTCAAGCTGCGCTTTGAGTCATTACGTTGAGGTAAATCTAAGTGATGCTCTTCAATCATTACGCTGTCGGACATTAATACCGCTCGCTTCACTTGGTTCATCAGCTCACGCACATTTCCAGGCCAGAAATAACGTGTCAGTGCCTTGAATGCATCCTCAGAAAAGCTTTTTGCTTGCGAGTTGTACTCTTTTGAGAACTCTTGTAAGTAGAAACGAGCCAGCAATGCGATGTCACTCGCACGTTCTTTCAAGCTAGGGACATTGATGCGCAGAACGTTGATGTAATGGTAAAGCTCTTCATTGAAGTCACCGTCAATCAAAGCTTTTTCAACATCTGACGAGTTAGCAGCAAGAATACGCACGTTAACCGCTTTTACGCCATCTTTGGTATCAATGGTGCCTTCTTGCAAGAATCTAAGCAGATTCATTTGCTGCTCTTTTGAAATGGTAAGAATGTCGTTAAATAACACGGTGCCGCCATCTGCTTGTTCAAGCAGGCATGCTTCCATATCTTCATCGGCGTTAATACCAAATACTTCAGCTTGGAAACGTTGTTCATTGAGTGCGCGACAGTTAATTGCCATAAACGGTTTATGAGAGCGTGAAGAGACTTTATGGATGGCCCTAGCAACCGCCTCTTTACCAGTCCCACTTTCCCCAGAAATCAGAATGCTGACGTCCGTTGGACCAATGCGCTTCACTTGATCGCGTAAACGTTTCATCGGGATAGATTCACCGATCAAACCCATATCTAAACTGCTACCAAAACTAGGCCAAACTTTTTTCTCTAACTTAAGCATGCCAAGCTGGTGACCTATTGTGCTTAATAACTGTGCATCTGGGATCGGCGCTGTGAAAAAATCGATACAAAAGTTAACAATGAACTGGCATATGGTGTCAGTGCCAAGCTGAGATTCACGAATAAACGCTAACCAACGTACGTGTTTGTGAGAGCTGACTAAGTTCGCCAAACCATTCAAGCTGAACTCGTCATGGCTGAGATCAACAATACCGATACATGGACCAATATCTTCTAACAGCGTATTAGCTTTGCGTAAGTCACCTACTTGGTGACACTTCCAGCCCACTTGCTCCAGTACCGATAACCAAGGCTCATAAGTACCGCCAACTACCACAAGCGATCCCGGGATGGAATCCATCTTAAACTGCCCAGCCATTCTCTAACCCTTTTTCATTGTTAATAGAAATTTTGTGCCACAAACTTATCTTTGCGAGCGGGTAACATTATCGAGACTCCGCCCCCTCACGTCTGTCTCAGTATTAAGACTATGCAATAGATTGAGATTTGGCGAATGTTTATTTGCATATCCCATTAAAAGGCAAGTGCAACAACTTGAATTACCTTAACTAAAAGGCAAAAAAAAACCACCCGAAGGTGGTTTTTTTTACTCATCCTATCGAATTACGCTTGCGGGCGCATTGCAGGGAATAAGATCACGTCACGGATAGTGTGCGTGTTAGTCAGTAGCATAACCAAACGGTCGATACCGATACCTTGGCCTGCTGTTGGCGGTAGGCCGTGCTCTAGAGCAGTAATGTAGTCTGCATCGTAGAACATTGCTTCGTCGTCACCAGACTCTTTCGCTTCAACCTGTGCTTTAAAGCGTGCATCTTGGTCTTCAGCATCGTTAAGCTCTGAGAAACCGTTCGCTACTTCACGGCCACCGATAAAGAACTCAAAGCGGTCTGTAAAGAACGGGTTATCGTCGCTACGACGAGCCAACGGAGAAATATCTGCTGGGTAACCAGTGATGAACGTAGGCTGCATTAGCTTAGGTTCTGCTGTTTCACCAAAGATCTCTTCAAGAAGCTGACCACATGTCCAGAAAGGTTCTACTTCAACGTGAACAGATTTCGCGATAGAAACCATTAGATCACGGTTTTGTAGGTCTTCTTCTGTTAGCGCTTGGATTTGCGCGTGGTCTGGGTTGTAGTGCTTGATTGCTTCGAACATGCTCATACGAGTGTAAGTACCACCAAACTCAACCGTTTCATCACCGTAAGGCATTGACGTTGAACCTAGAACTTCTTGCGCCACTGAGCTTAGTAGTTCTTCAGTTAGGTCCATCAGATCTTTGTAGTCTGCGTACGCCATGTAGAATTCCATCATTGTGAATTCTGGGTTGTGGCGTGGAGAAAGGCCTTCGTTACGGAAGTTACGGTTGATTTCGAATACGCGATCAAAACCACCAACAACTAGACGCTTCAGGTATAGCTCTGGCGCGATACGTAGGTACATTGGCATGTCTAGTGCGTTGTGGTGCGTGATAAATGGACGCGCACTCGCACCGCCAGGGATAACGTGCATCATTGGCGTTTCAACTTCCATGAACTGCTTAGAGATCATGAAGTTGCGGATTGCAGACATTACTTTAGAACGTACTACGAACGCTTGACGAGAGTCTTCGTTAACGATCAGGTCAACGTAACGTTGGCGGTAACGCATCTCTTGGTCAGTTAGACCGTGGAACTTTTCTGGAAGTGGACGTAGTGCTTTGGTTAGCAACTCGTACTCTTCCATGTTCACGTATAGGTCACCTTTACCAGACTTATGAAGTGCACCTTTAACACCGATGATGTCACCGATATCTAGACCTTGGTATTTTTCTTTAAGTACTTTTTGAACCGCTTTGTCAGCGTAAGCTTGGATACGGCCAGAAGTTTCTTGAATTACCAAGAATGGACCACGTTTAGCCATGATACGGCCAGCGATTGCTACTACGTGGTTAAGCTCTTCTAGCTCTTCCTTCGTCTTTTCACCGAACTCTTTCTGAAGGTCGCCCGCTAGTGCGTCACGACGGAAGTCGTTTGGATGGCCGTTCGCTTTGCAGCTCTTTCGGATTGCATCCAGTTTAGCGCGGCGTTCAGCAATCAGCTTATTTTCTTCTAGTACAGTTTCGTTTTGAACAGCATCAGTCATTTTCGATGTATCCTGTTTTTGTCGGTGAAAAGCTTTATAGACCTGATTTCAGGCTAGCTTCAATAAATTTGTCCAGATCGCCATCAAGAACCGCTTGAGTATTACGGTTTTCAATGCCCGTACGGAGGTCCTTAATACGTGAGTCATCCAATACGTAAGAACGGATCTGGCTACCCCAGCCAATGTCAGACTTAGCGTCTTCATTAGCTTGTTTTTCCGCATTTTGCTTTTGCAATTCAAGCTCAAATAGCTTCGCTCGAAGCTGTTTCATTGCCTGATCTTTGTTCTTATGTTGAGAACGGTCATTCTGACACTGAACCACTGTGTTCGTAGGTACGTGCGTAATACGTACCGCAGATTCTGTGGTGTTTACGTGCTGACCACCTGCGCCTGACGCACGATAAACGTCAATGCGTAGGTCGGAAGGATTAATGTCGATGTCGATGTTTTCATCAATCTCTGGATAGATGAACGCAGAAGCAAATGACGTATGGCGACGACCGCCTGAATCGAACGGAGATTTACGAACAAGACGATGAACGCCCGTTTCAGTACGTAACCAACCGTACGCATATTCACCAGAGATGCGAACTGTTGCCGACTTAAGACCCGCGACTTCACCTTCAGAGACTTCAATCACTTCAGCTTTGAAGCCCTTCGCTTCTGCCCAACGTAGGTACATACGCAGCAGCATGTTAGTCCAGTCTTGTGCTTCTGTACCACCAGAGCCAGCTTGCAAATCGATGTAACAATCAGAGCTATCGTGGTCGCCAGAGAACATACGACGGAATTCAAGCTTTTCTAGCTTCTCTTCCAACTCAGCAAGTTCTGGTTCAATTTCGTCAAATGTTTCTTGATCTTCTTCTTCTACAGCCAGCTCAAGAAGACCTTCTACATCTTCCACACCTTGCTCTAGTTGATCAATGGTTTCAACAACCGCTTCTAGTGATGCACGCTCTTTACCCAGTGCTTGCGCACGCTCAGGTTCGTTCCATACATCTGGTTGTTCAAGTTCTGCGTTGACTTCTTCTAGACGCTCTTTCTTCGCGTCATAGTCAAAGATACCCCCTCAGGACATTTGTGCGCTGAGACACGTCCTGCAGACGGTTTTTAATTGGATTGATTTCAAACATGTTTACTCAACATTTTAGAATAGAATTTAACCGAGAAATTCTACTGAAAAATGTGACCGAGATACAGGAAAATTTCGGATGAGAAATCAGATTGCGGTGAGAGAGAGCACGGTCATAAAATTTTACGCCCACTTAGGGGCAACCGTACTCTATAAGAAAGGTTGATCTAGGTATTACTTAGCTTCGATATGGTCGATCATCAATTGCAATGATTGATTACCACGAAATTCATTCACATCCAGCTTATACGCGAGACGTACTGTTTTAACCGATGCATCTGGCCATCGACGTAGATCAACATTGAATGCGATACCGTCGATCATCACATTGGTAGGGTGACCTTTATAAAGCGGCTCTAACATCAATTTAAGATGCTTCTCACCCACCAGCTTTTGATGCAGTACTTTAAACTCACCATCAAAGATTGGCTCTGGGAAAGCTTGTCCAAAAGGGCCACCCGATCGCAGCTGTTCAGCAACATGCATAGAGAACTCTTCCGGCTTAAGTTCGCCATCTGACATGATCACGCCTTTTAGCGCCGCTTCATCGAGTTCCTTTTTTACCACTTCATCAAACAAACGACTGAAACGCTCAAAATCCTGCTCTTTAATCGTTAAGCCTGCTGCCATGGCGTGTCCACCAAACTTGATGATCAAACCCGGGTTTTGCGTGTCGATGAAATCCAACGCATCGCGCATGTGTAGCCCCGGAATAGAACGACACGAGCCTTTAATCGTCCCTTCTCCACCATCAGCAAATGCAATGACTGGACGATGAAACTTCTCTTTAATGCGCGAAGCCAAAATACCAATCACACCTTGGTGCCAATCACGTTGGAATAAGGCTAAGCCATAAGGAAGCTCATTGCCTTCACCAAACTGAAGGCGCTCACAGAAAGCCATCGCTTCTTGCTTCATGCCTTCTTCAATCTCTTTACGAGTCTGGTTCAAGCCATCCAATTCACTTGCCATGCGACGAGCAGCGTGGATGTTGTTACACATCAATAGTTCAACACCGAAAGACATGTCATCAAGACGACCTGCAGCGTTAATACGTGGACCTAAAGCAAAGCCAAAATCGGACGCAACTAAACGACGCGCATCGCGCTTCGCGACCTCAATTAATGCCTGGATGCCGGGACGCGCTTTGCCCGCACGAATACGTTGCAAGCCTTGGTGTACAAGAATGCGGTTGTTTTCATCCAATGGAACGACGTCGGCGACGGTACCCAGTGCAACAAGGTCAATCAGTTCCATCAACTTGGGCTCTTGCATCCCCTGTTCTGCAAACCAATTGTGTTTTCGCATATGAACGCATAGTGCCATCATGAGATAAAACGCGACCCCTACACCCGCAAGCGCTTTAGATGGAAAGCTACAGCTCTCAAGGTTTGGGTTCACCATTGCATCCACATCAGGCAACACTTGTCCTGGCAAGTGGTGATCGGTAACAAGCACGGTAATGCCATTTTCTTTTGCGTAACGCACGCCTTCGATTGATGAGACGCCGTTATCCACCGTCATGATCATCTCAGCGCCAAGCTCTAAGGCTTGGTCAACGACTTCTGGGCTTAACCCATAACCGTCTTCAAAACGATTTGGCACTAGGTAATCCACATTGTGACTACCAAGCATGCGCAGCGCGAGTACTGATAATGCTGAGCTTGTCGCGCCATCAGCGTCAAAATCACCGACAACGATGATGCGTTTTTGTTCTTTTATCCCCTGAAACAAAAGATCGACAGCTTGCTCAATCCCCCCGAGTTTTTGATATGAATGCAACCCACGGGCCGACGTTTCTAATTGTGAAAGATCCGTTATCCCACGGTTGATGTAGATACGTTTAAGAATCGGAGGAATGGAATCAGGAAGAAGGGAAAGATCAGGTTCAGGACGTCGTTGAATTTCTATCATGCTTAAAAGAGCCGACAACTTTGCCGACTCTGCTCCTAATGGATTATAGTTGCTTTAAACGTTTCAATAGCTCTGCAGGTGGTAGGTAGCCACCAACCATTTCGCCATTCGGTAAGAAGATTGCTGGCGTACCAGAAATACCCAATTGGCGACCTAGATTGTAATGCGCCTGGATGGTTTCTTTACACTGTTTCAGGTCTTTCGCAGGGTTATCAAATGTACGATTCACTTTCGCGTTGTGCATTGCCGACGCCGGATCTTCAGCACACCAAATCGTTGCCATTTGTTCTGCCACAGGGCCAGTTGCACCTTGGCGAGGGTAAGCCATGTAACGCACTGTAATACCTAGATCATTATAGCCTTGCATTTGGCTATGCAGACGCACACAGTAACCACATGTGATATCGGTGAATACGGTCACAACGTACTTTTCATCGTCGGCTTTGTATTCGATCATGCTATCGGAGAACTGCGCAATTTTCTCGGCGTTAAGCGGCGCTTGACGCTCTGCTATGACATCTTTGTAACTGCCATCATCATTAATGGCATAAAGCGTACCGGCGATAAAATGGCTACCATCATTTGAAGCAAACAGGATCCCGCCATTGGTTTGAATTTCCAATAAGCCAGCGACGTCTGATGGTTGAATATCAACGATAGATAAACCAAGCTTTGAGAACTTAGTTTTTAATGCTGCTTCATCAAAGCCGCTTTGTGCAGCTGGCGCCACTTGTTGCGCAGGAGTCTCCGTTTGAGCCTGACTTTCTTCTGCACCACAAGCGGTAACAAAAAATGGTAAAGTCAGCAGAGTTAGTCGGCGTAATACGCTCATGAAATTCACCTTAATGTAAAATCGTTTTTCCAAGAGGACATGGATGAATCTAACCATTGTTATGCTCTTGGGTGGTGTTGACTGTGGATCTGCTTCAATCGTTCAGTCGCCACGTGAGTATAAATTTGCGTGGTCGATAAGTCACTATGTCCTAAAAGCATCTGTACGACCCTGAGATCTGCGCCATAGTTCAATAAATGCGTGGCAAAGGCATGACGCAGTACGTGCGGCGACAGCTGATCAGTATCAATCCCTGCTATCAAAGCATAGTATTTAATACGGTGCCAAAACGTCTGACGAGTCATCTGTCTTGCGCGTTTACTAGGAAAAACAATATCAGATGATGTATCACCAAGTAACGCAGGGCGCCCTTGTTGAATGAACGTCTCGATCCAATCGACCGCGTTTTCCCCCATAGGAACCAGGCGTTCTTTACCACCTTTACCAGTCACGCGCACCACCCCTTGGCGCAAGCTAACATTTTCCATGGTCAAACTGACGAGCTCTGTCACACGCAACCCTGTCGCGTAGAGTAGCTCTAGCATCGCTTTATCGCGCAATTCTATAGGGTCATTCGGGTCTGGCGCTTCGAGCAACGCGTCCACTTGCTCTTCACTAATATCTTTGGGTAAACGTTGTGGCAGTTTAGGACTAACCAAAAGCGCACTCGGGTCATCAGCACGCACCTTCTCACGATGCAGGTATTGAAATAAACGGCGAATCGCCGACAACATACGCGCACGAGACGTCTGTTTGTAATCTAAATCTACAAGGTGGCTTTGATATTCTTGCAAGCCAGACAAACTGATAAAATCAAGACGGTATCGATGTTTTTCCATCCACACGAGCAGCTTCATTAAATCGTTTCGGTAGGAAGCTAACGTGTTCTCTGATAGGCCACGCTCCATCCACATCGCATCTAAGAATTGCTCAACAAGCGAAAAATCTTGTTGATTGACAGGCTGTTGTGCCGTCATGAATGCTTCCTTATCTGTTTATATTTACAGTATTTAGATTAAAGCACCTGCCAATCCAATACCATAAAAAATCATCCCACATAGGATATTCGCTGCAATCTTCCTCAATTTATGGTTAGAATCTTCCACAACAGCAACACAAATAACGACGAATATAATGAAAATCGGACTCTTTTACGGCTCAACGACCTGCTACACCGAAATGGCAGCAGAGAAAATTCGTACCCTTATTGGTGAAGACCTTGTCGACATTCACAATGTGAAAGAGACACCGTTATCACTAATGGCGGACTACGACTTATTACTCCTTGGCATCTCAACTTGGGATTTTGGTGAAATTCAAGAAGATTGGAACGCGATTTGGCAAGACATCGCGACCACACCACTGAAAGGCAAAGTTGTAGCGCTGTTTGGTCTGGGTGACCAAGAAGGTTACGGAGAGTGGTATTTAGATGCGATGGGCTTACTTCACGATGAATTGCAAGCCACAGGCGCAACCTTTATCGGTTACTGGCCAAATGAAGGCTACGAATTTGAAGCATCGAAAGCATTGATCGAAGATGGCAGCAAGTTTGTTGGACTTGCGTTAGATGAAGACTCACAGTACGAACTGAGTGATGAACGCATCGAAAAATGGTGTGAACAAGTTCTTGTGGAATTCCACGACACGCTTTAATAGCGCAAACACGTAATCATTAAAAAGTAAAAAGCCCGATGAAGTAATTCATCGGGCTTTTTATTATCTTGATAACGCGAAGTGATTACGCGGTTTCTTGTGCTAGCTCTGGGCGAGGTTTCGCGATGAAGAACATGCACACGATAGCCGCAAATGTTGGAAGCACCCAACCCATGCCGACTTCGAATAATGGCAACATGTTAAACGCAGAAACATCAATACCCGATACTTTTGCCGCATCAACCAACGCAAACAGCAGAGATACAAGCAGTACTGCACGGTAAGCAAAGCGTGGATTCGGCAGTTTGCTACGCACAAATGTTAGTGCAACCAACGCAATCGCCACAGGGTACAGCGCAAACAATACTGGCACTGACAGAGAAATCAGCTGCGCAAGACCAACGTTTGCAACCAATGCACAAACAGAACCATTAATCAGTACCCATTGCTTGTATGACAGTGGTGTTTTCGAGCTGAAGAAATCTGAACACGCAGAAATCAAGCCAATCGCGGTTGTCAGACACGCTAGCAATACGATGACAGACAGAACGATTTGACCGTATGGACCAAACAACGCTTGAACGTATTGGCTAAGCACTAGGCCACCATTATCAGCACCAGCAGCAACCGTTGCACTCGTCGCACCTAAGTAAAATAGTGAGATGTAAACAAACGCAAGACCAGCAGCAGCAATACAACCTGCATAGATCAGATATTTAGTAGTTGCAGAGCGCTCAGTAATGCCTTTACCGCGCAGTGCATCAACCATCAGCATACCAAACATCAATGACGCGAACGTATCCATTGTGTTGTAGCCTTCTAAGAAGCCTTTGGTCAGAGGCTGCGTTAGGTATTCACCGTGCGCGCCAATCATATCGCCCTGAGGATCAAGGAAGACAGCGACAGCAAGAATGATCAAACCAACGAACAATGCTGGTGTCAGTACTTTACCGATAAGATCGATCAAACGGCCTTGGAACCATGAGAACATCATCGCCGCAATAAAGAAGATCACTGAAAATGCAGTGAGATGCGTTTGTGACGCTTCAAGGAAGAAAGGTTTCACCGCCATCTCGTAAGCCACTAGGCCAGTACGAGGCGCAGCAAACGCAGGACCGATGATGATGAAGATCAACGCAGCCATAATAACCGCTGCTTTTTTCGGAAGATCTTGCGTTAAGTGATCCCAAGAACCACCAGCAACAGCAATAGCAACGATAGTAATAAGAGGTAGACCTACCGCTGTCAGCAAGAAACCAAACATAGCTGGCATTAAGTTTTCACCCGCTAACTGACCCGCTAGAGGTGGAAAGATAATATTGCCCGCACCTAAAAAGAACGCAAATAGCATAAAGCCTACTGCGATAATATCTGTTAGTTTTAACGTCTGCTTCACAGATAACCCTTGTCTTTTAATTAATGAATGTTGTGTATGCTTAGACCACTTTTTGTATACCTAAAGTCAATAAGTACACGTGGTTCAATCTATAAAATTTTCGCCGCATAATGACGAAAGACTCATCATTTGGCAACCTTTAAGAAAAAAACACCATATTAATTTAGTTTTCAAACTTAAAAGCAGTGGATATAACCAGATCCAAATAACAGACCAGTTCTTTATCTCGATCAATTAACAATACAATTTAATAACCAACAAAACAACAATCTATACAATTAATAAACAATAGAGCAATCCACTTAATTATTGAGCAAATATAAAACAATCATGAAGAACAAAACACTGAAAACTAAAGGCTTCAATTTTAAGCAATTTTGTATTGAGGGCGGCGAGAGTGGTATGCCAGTCAGCACAGATGGGGTAATACTTGGTGCTTGGATTCAAAGCCCTAACGACGCTAAAATTCTCGATATTGGCACTGGCACTGGCCTGCTTGCCCTGATGTGTGCTCAACGCTTTACAGAAGCTCAAATAACCGCGGTCGATATCGAATTAACAGCCGTTGCTGCCGCGCAAAAAAATATGGCCCAGTCTCCTTGGTCAGATCGTGTAAGTGTGCATCACACCGACATACTGCACTTTACGCCGACACATCCATTCCAACGCATCATTTGTAACCCGCCCTACTTCAACAGCGGCGAGCAATCGAAACACAGTCAACGTGCAACCGCGAGGCACACTGATACGCTAGGCCATAACGCATTGCTACAGCGTTGCTATCATTTGCTTGATGACGAAGGGAGAGCTAGTTTTGTGTTGCCAATCACCGAAGGCGAGCAGTTCATTGAGCTAGCATTAAACCAAGGTTGGTATCTATCGCGGATCTGTCGTGTGCAACCATCAGAAAAGAAACCAGTACACCGACTGTTATTTGAACTGTCAAAACGACCTTGCGATTTGCAGACGTCACATTTAATTATCCGTTCAAATGACGGCTATAGTGATGATTTCATACAGTTAACTCGCGAGTTTTATCTTAAGATGTGAAATAACATGTGATCCTTATCACCAATCACTTTATAATGTGCGACCTTTTTGTATTCTATGCTGTTGTGGCGAACCATTAACCAAGCTTTGCTTGTGGAGAACTCATTGTGATCAGAACCTTTGCTGAACTTGATCTAGACCAAAACCTACTTGAAGCCATTGAAGAGATGGGTTACGAACGCCCAACAAAAATTCAGGCAGAAGCGATTCCACAAGCGTTGGACGGTCGTGACATTCTAGCGTCAGCGCCAACAGGAACTGGTAAAACGGCCGCCTTCGTCCTGCCAGCATTGCAATACTTGCAAGACTTCCCTCGTCGTAAGCCTGGGCCTGCGCGTATTTTGATCCTAACGCCTACTCGCGAACTGGCGATGCAAATTGCCGATCAAGCACGTGCTTTGGCAAAAAATACCAAACTCAACATTTTCACCATCACTGGTGGTGTTCAGTACCAAGAGCACGCCGACATCCTTGCAACAACACAAGACATTGTGGTTGCGACACCTGGCCGTTTAAAAGAATACATTGATGCAGAACGTTTTGATTGTCGTGCAATCGAATGGTTAATCCTTGATGAAGCAGACCGTATGCTAGATATGGGTTTTGCTCCTACTGTCGATCGCCTATCTAACGAATGTCGCTGGCGTAAGCAAACCCTTCTGTTCTCAGCAACGTTAGAAGGGAAAGGCGTAGAAGGCTTTACCGCTGATCTGTTGAATGACCCAGCAGAGATTGATGCAAAATCGCCGCTGCGTGAGCGTAAGAAAATTGCTCAGTGGTACCACCGAGCTGATGATGCTGAACACAAACTGGAATTACTAAAACACATTATTACTCAGCAAGCTGAGCGCACTATCGTCTTTTTAAAGACTCGTGAGCGTTTGGCTGAGCTACGAGCGCAGCTTGAAAGTGCACAGATTCCATGTTCTTGGATTCAAGGTGAAATGCCGCAAGATCGTCGTAACAATGCGATTTCTCGCTTCCGCGATGGAACTGTGAACGTGCTGCTCGCGACGGACGTTGCTGCGCGTGGTATCGATCTTCCGGATGTATCACACGTTATCAACTACGACATGCCGCGCACGGCTGATGTTTACCTTCACCGTATCGGCCGTACGGCTCGCGCAGGTAAGAAAGGTAACGCTATCTCAATCGTAGAAGCACACGACCAACCAATGATGGATCGCGTTGCACGTTACGTGAAAGAAGACATCAAAGAGCGTTTCGTGAAAGAGATGCGTCCTAAACACAAAAAGCCTGTGTTTAAGAAGAAAAAGAAAAAAGACGACAAGAAAAAAGTAGCGAAAAAGAAAACCGCTAAGAAGAAGTAATCTTGTTGGGGCCAAGTAGCTCAAGCTAGAAAATAACAAAGGGTTGGCAATGCCAACCCTTTTTCGTTTGTGCTGATAGAGATTAACGTCGATTACGTCTCAATCAGCTTTATTTTTGCTCTTCGCGTTTAAATACTAACTCTGTTGGCGTCGATTCATCTTCCACAAAGTAGTAACCCGCCGTATCAAACTTAGTCAGGTCTGCAACGCTCTCAACACGGTTTTCAATGATGTAACGCGCCATCATACCGCGCGCTTTCTTCGCGTAAAAACTGATGACCTTGTATTGACCATTCTTACAATCTTTGAATACTGGCGTGATCACTTGCGCATCTAAATTCTTTGGCTTAACCGCTTTAAAGTATTCATTTGATGCAAGGTTGATAAGGACATTATCACCTTGAGCAGAAATCGCTTCGTTAAGCTTGTCCGTAATAACATTGCCCCAAAACTGGTACAAGTTCGTACCTTTGTCGTTTGCAAGCTTGGTACCCATTTCAAGACGGTATGGCTGCATCAAATCAAGTGGTTTTAGTAAACCATAAAGACCCGATAGCATACGCAGATGATCTTGAGCATATTCGAAGTCCGCTTCAGATAAACTTTCGGCGTCTAGCCCTGTGTAAACGTCACCTTTAAATGCAAGAATGGCTTGTCGTGAGTTTTCAGTGGTAAACGTTTCACTCCACTCTTGGAATCGACCCACATTTAAATCGGCAATCTTGTCGCTCACTTTCATTAAAGAGGCAACATCAGCAGGAGTCAGTTTGCGGCAAACATCGATAAGCTCTTTTGAGTATTCGACCAACTCAGGTTGAGTAAATTTTTCTGTCGCTAACGGAGACTCGTAATCAAGAGTCTTCGCTGGAGAAACTACGATAAGCATGACTTTCCCTTCTCTAATTTTGTTTTTAATAGGGTACAAAAAAAGCCATGCATTGTCTGCATGGCTTTTTACATCGTACTAATAGCTTTCAACTATGAGTGATAGCTCACTTAGTCTTTTTTATCGTTGTACCAAATGCCTTCTTCAAGCTGAGATTTCAGCTCTGGGAAATCATTCGCATCAAATGTTGGCACTTTGCCTTCACCAAGCTGGCGGTTGTAATCTTTGGCCAGTTTAATCACGATGCCAGATAGCAAGATGATCGCCACCAAGTTGACTATCGCCATCAGACCCATAGAGACATCAGCAAGCGACCATACGACTGGTAACGAAGCTAGTGCACCAAACATCACCATACCAAGAACAATAACGCGGAAAATGCTTAAGCCCGCTTTATGATTGTGCTCTAGGAAGATTAAGTTCGTTTCAGCATACGAGTAGTTTGCAATGATTGAAGTAAACGCAAAGAAGAAGATTGCCACAGCAACAAAGATGCCGCCCCAATCGCCAACTTGTGAGCTCAATGCACGCTGAGTTAGCTCGATACCCGTCACTTCTGTTGCTTGACCGACATACTCACCAGACATCAGGATGATAGCCACTGTTGCAGAACAGATAACGATCGTATCCATGAACACGCCTAGCATCTGTACGTAACCTTGAGACGCTGGGTGTGGTGGGTAAGGTGTTGCTGAAGCTGCCGCGTTAGGTGCAGAACCCATACCTGCTTCATTCGAGAATAGACCGCGCTTGATACCGTTAATCATTGCCTGTGCAATTGCGTAGCCAAGACCACCTGCTGCTGCTTCTTGCAGACCAAATGCACTCTTAAAGATAAGCATCAATACATCAGGTAATTTCTCTAGGTTAGAGAACATGATGAACAGCGCTAGGGCTAGATAAAGTAGTGCCATGATCGGAACGATCATCTCAGCTACTCTTGCGATACGCTTGATGCCACCGAAAATAACAATTGCAGACAGTAAAACAACGGCAATACCAACATACAGGTTATTCCAACCAAATGCGTTGCTCATTGCATTGGCAATTGAGTTAGCTTGTACGGCGTTGAATACCAAACCAAAAGCGATGATTAGGAAAACTGAGAACAACACGCCCATCCAACGCATGCCCAGGCCTTTTTCCATGTAGTAGGCAGGGCCACCACGGTAGTTGCCATCATCATCTTTGGTTTTGTATAGCTGCGCCAGTGTGCTCTCAGCAAACGATGTTGCCATACCAAGCATTGCAATCAGCCACATCCAGAAGATCGCACCAGGACCACCCGCAGTCAATGCAACTGCAACGCCCGCCATGTTACCTGTACCAACACGTGCAGCAAGACTAGTACAAAGCGCTTGGAAAGAGGAAATACCAGCTTTGTCTGCTTTACGGCTGTTCTTAAGAACAGAGAACATGTGGCCGAAATGGCGGAACTGAATGAACCCTAATCGAACGGTGAAGTAAATACCAACACCAACAAGAAGATAAACCAGAATCGAGCCCCAGAGGAGATCGTTCATCAAATTGATTAAGTCTGTCATGTGTACCTCAAAGTGAGTTGCGCCAGTCTATGCGTCCTAGCCATCCACCAAATTGCCTGCTAAGTGTCAAAGTGTGCTTAGCTTTTTAAGTAATGTTTATGGGCAATCTAGAATCGTAAACGTCGCTTCATGCATCCATTTTACGTACCAGCGTATTTTTTGACGGGCGGATAATGCAACCTAGGAGCGCAAAAATCAATATGCAACAACAAGAATAACATTGTTATTTTTCACTATAAAGTCACCAAAAAATAACATAAATAGAAGACTTAACACTCAAACTGCGCAACATTTCAATTACCAAACACCAACATAAATAATTATTCTTCATTAAATGGAATGGTAAACTGTATAAACAAGAACAAGCTAGTATTCACAAGGTGTTACATAAATTTACGCTAGTGACTTACCATCTAATTGAACACTATTTCATCAAACTGATTTTATGCAACTTTAACCTTTGCGCAGTGCACCCATTCATCAAATCGAATTAACATAGAAAATCTCTCTATTTAATCGTTTTCTTGAGATCGTTTGTGCATTTTTTATCCACATCGTTGCAATAAAAAGTGTGATTTTGAGAATATTTTTGCACGAAAATGTCATGCTACCGACACAAATGCGAAATATATCATGGTTATTCTCACGGCTATTGTGGTACTTAAAAAACTCCACAAGGACTGGTTACAACAGTTTAGCTTAAGAAAGGTAAAGGTGGCTTATGGAAGGCTTTCAACTAGATGACATTTTTAATCTGGATACTACCTCAACAACCAAATCTCGTGCCAAACCAGTAAAGCGAAAGTGGCGTGAAATAGAAGAGATGAACGACAGACGCAATTTGCTTAAAGAGCTGCGCGAACTTGATGTCTGTACCGATTATAACTTGGAAGACATTAAACTCTAATTCAAACAAAAGGCACCTTACGGGTGCCTTTTGTTTTTTGTTTACAGTGACCGTAAACACCGTGAGTTTATGTACCAAGGTTTAAGTATGAATACCATTATTACTCAATGAGAATCTTCCGTACTTTTTGCCGAGAAATATGCACACGAAATTTTCGTTTGATTCCCAATAAATAAGAAGTGTATCTCACAAACCCGAGAGACGACTTTCGCTCGCTCAGGTTTCATCATTCAGTCTTAAACATACTCAGTATCACTTTGACGAACACGTTCGGCCAACTGCTTATAACGATCAGCAATCGTGTCACCAAATACAGGGTCATCCTCACTGACGCTCCATAAGCTCTCGACATGCTGCCAATCTTCTGTGGTAAATAACTCTTCAATGAGAGGCAAAATTTTTCGCTCTTCTAGCTCCAAGTGGCGCCTTTGCGATTCAATGAAATCTTCTAGGTGAGCGACGAACATGTCTTGTGGCACAACAGCATCCTGAAGGATCATCTCTATCACGGATGAAAACTCTCTGGTTTTACTCGCTAACTCTAGATGTTCTTTCTCTAAATTTTCCATGGTTTGTTGCTTACCATAGTGTTCAAGAAAGTGGTGATAGAGGATATCTTCTTTCGGGTGGTGTACTTTCTCCGAATGATTAGAGAGGTAATCAACAATCTCGCTTACTAACGCATAGTTGATTACACGTTCTTTTTTTATCTCATTAAGCTTATGGCGCAGTATCGCCAACAGACGAACCATATAACCATGTTCGCGTCGAATTCTTTCGATCATCATAGCGTCTCTCCTTAACACCTACTTTTAGTAAGTGTACATGAGAAATTTACTATCAGCCTCGAGCGTGCTCAAAAAAACAGCGATCATAGCATCCATGATCGCTGTCTCTTCATTTATACAGTTAATGGCAAATGCCAGTTAATTGGTGCTTTTTCTTGTGATGTAAGCAACTGGTTTGCTTGAGAGAAATGCTTACAACCGAAAAAGCCTCGATGTGCAGAAAGTGGCGATGGGTGTGGGGCAGCTAACACATGGTGCTTGTTGCGATCGATAAAGCGCCCTTTCTTCTGCGCGTGTGACCCCCACAGCAAGAACACTACACCTTCTTGATGCTGATTAATGGCTTCAATCACTCGGTCAGTAAACGTTTCCCAACCTGTCTTTGAATGTGAATGCGCTTTACCTTGCTCCACCGTTAATACCGTATTGAGTAACAATACGCCTTGTTCAGCCCAGCTTTGCAAAAAACCATGCTGAGGGATTTGGAAACCTTCAATATCTTGCGCCAGCTCTTTATACATATTAACCAGTGACGGTGGCGTTTTAATGCCAGGAAGTACAGAGAAACACAGGCCATGCGCCTGATTTGGGCCGTGGTATGGGTCTTGTCCTAGAATCACGACCTTAACGTCTTTGAACTCGGTAAAACGAAACGCGTTAAAGACATCTTTTGCGGGAGGAAAAATAGCTTTGCCTGCGGCGCGTTCGGCTTCAACAAAATTCAAGGTGTCTACAAAGTAGCTCTGCTTTTTCTCTTCGCCGATCACATCGTGCCAAGTGGGTGACTGATTCATGGAAAGTTCCTGTCCTAAATTTTGCTTCTATTCTAACGAGCGAAACTCAAACAAACAAAAACTTACCACGAACTTGAGACAAGTAATAAAAGACTAATGCTTCTGTGGCGTTCGAAAATGCCCCTGTCCGGTAATGTGACGATTAGGCATCGGTAAGCGAAGCACACGACGAGTGTAAGTATAAGGAGTAAAAGAGAATGGTCGAGACATGTTGGCATCCTTCTTTGCTAATTCAGAGATTGATGTTCAATGACTAAGAAAGAAAGGTGCCAACTTTGTGGTTACGCCATTAACTGTCAATGGCCGCTAAATGGAATTGACGCAACGTGTTGATCTCTTGCTGCCAAATATCTGGATCAATTGTTTCCAAAATCAGAGGGATACCATCAAAACGAGGGTCTTTCGCGATGTACTCAAAGCAATCCCACCCGATCTCTCCTTTACCTAGAGAATGGTGGCGATCTACTTTGCTGGCAAACTCTACTTTTGAATCATTTAGATGCATTGCTCTTAAATAGTGCATACCTACGATACGGTCGAACTCTGCAAAGGTGCGCTCGCAATCTTCTTTTGTACGTAAGTCATAACCAGCCGTAAAGGTATGGCAGGTATCAATACAAACGCCGACACGATCTTTATCTTCCACTTGCTCGATGATTTCAGCTAGGTGCTCAAACTTCCAGCCTAAGTTAGTGCCTTGACCTGCCGTATTCTCGATAACAGCGATCACATTCGGCACCGCTTTATGCGCAAGATTGATCGACTCGGCGATCGTCGCGAGACACTCCTGTTCAGAGACTTTCTTTAGGTGACTGCCCGGATGGAAGTTAAGCAAAGTCAGCCCCAACTGATTACAACGCTCCATTTCATCAATAAATGCCGCGCGGGATTTATTCAGCTTTTCTTCTTCCGGCGCACCCAAGTTAATCAGATAAGAATCATGGGGAAGAATATGCTCTGCTCCGAAACCCAGCATTTTACAGTTCGCTTTAAACGCACTGATGGTTTTTGCTTCTAAAGGCTTCGCCACCCACTGGCGTTGGTTTTTTGTAAATAGTGCGAAGGCATTCGCGCCAATTTCACGAGCTCTCAACGGAGCTTGATCGACCCCACCAGCAGCAGAGACATGTGCACCAATGAGTTTATTCCCAAGCTTGTTTTTCATGTTTGTCATTTAATCACTTTAGACTTTCAGTATTGCTACCTAAATACAGATAGTTGCGTTAACCAGTTTAAACTTTAATCTCAATTTGTAGTAAATTTACAACAAAACCAGTTATTAAATATTTTTTATATTCTCAAATAAATTGTAATTAGTTTGTTTTCAAAGGTTTTATTGATTTAACTCAATAAAATCACCTTAATAAAAATAATGTTTTTGGTTGTTTTTTGACTTAAATCAATATTAAAATAGTGGATATTAGCTATATAATACTCAGCTCAACGAAAATTCGAAAATTAACACCAATAATCACCACGTAAGTGGTCTAGGAGATAGTGATGATCCAAGGTATCCAAATTACAAAAGCGGCAAACGACGACCTACTAAACTCTATCTGGCTATTAGATAGCGAAAAAAATGAAGCTCGCTGTGTTGCTGCAACTGCTGGCTACGAAGCAGACCAAGTTATCGCAATCAGCGACCTAGGTGAATACGAAAGCCGTGAAGTTGCAATCGAAACTGCTCCTCGTATCGAAGGCGGCCAACACCTAAACGTGAACGTGCTTAAACGCGAAACACTAGAAGATGCAGTTGCACACCCAGAGAAATACCCACAACTAACTATTCGTGTTTCTGGTTACGCAGTACGTTTTAACTCGCTAACTCCAGAGCAACAACGTGATGTAATCGCTCGTACTTTTACTGAGACTCTATAATCTCTCAGTAAACTAGCTCGCTAGAATTTAAAAAGCTTGGTCTGCAATGACCAAGCTTTTTTTGTTTCAGAATCCTTCTAAACCCTTTCTATAATGGAAAGCAACTCGCCTCTAAGGTGCATTTCTTTGCGAAGGATCTTTCTGAAACGCTTGCGCTAAAGAGGTTGGATCACGCCTATCTCTTTGCAGTGACGCCCCTTCAGCCCACCAAATCAATTGATGCATAGTGCGATTCATATAGTTATCCCACTGCGTCTGCTCCGACTCATCCTCAGCAACGCCCTGTTCATCAAACACTTCTTGCGCTTTCGGAATGTGGATCATCGCAGAGACAGGTAGACATCCAAGTTCAGATAAGAAGGTACGCATAGAAACGGCAGCTCTAACACCACCCCATTGTCCGGCAGAATAGGTCACGATAGCACTCGGCTTGTAAGAAAACAGCGAACTGCCGAAATGGTTAAGCGTGTTCGCCAGAGCAGGACTCATCGAATGGTTATATTCCGGGCTAACCATCACATACCCATCCGCATGTTTGATTTTGTCTGCCAGCTCACTTAGGTTCTGCGGAACTTTAGAGCGGTGATAAGCAAACTCGGGCTTAAACACATCACCAAAGTCGTAATTCAAAGGGTCGATGATTTCGACCGTATGTTGCGAATGTTGACTCGCGATGAGTTTTTCACACGCTTTACTGACTCGCATTCCTAAACGGGCTGGTCGTGGTGGCGTGCTGTCTCTCACTGAGCCAAGAAAAATCAAAAAATGCATGCTTCTCTTTCCATCTCATTTAGTTAAGTTCGTTTCTCAATCATAAAGAGAGTCAAAACTTACCGACAATAAAAAAGGTGAATGATTACTCATTCACCTCTCGTTATTTCTGTTTTTGATACTTACTATACTTTGAAGCTTACTGCACGCGGCGCAGTACTTGTTTCAATGCGTCAAAGTCTGCGTCGAGCTCTTCCGATAGCAGCTCCATCGCAGCGTGCTTCGCTAGTGGCGCAGGAAGCTCGATATCGGATTCTAGAATATCATCCACGACTTCTTTGAACTTCGCAGGGTGAGCAGTACATAGGAACAGACCGGTTTCACCGTCTTGCAATTGTTCTTCAAGCACTCGGTAAGCAATCGCACCATGCGGTTCGCATAGGTAGCCTAGAGCATGTAAATCTTTCACTGACTGTGCGCTTTGCTCATCAGATACTGCGCCTTTACCTAACGTCTCCAAGCCCCACTCTTTCACGCGGCACAGCTCTTCAATACGAGGCCAGTTGTTTGGTTGGCTCACGTCCATCGCGTTCGATGTTGTTGCGACTGTTGGTTTTGGCTCCCACTTACCTGTTTCTAGGTAGCGAGGAACCGTGTCATTGGCATTAGTTGCAGCGATAAAGCGTTTGATAGGCAAGCCCAACGCTTTTGCCAATAGACCAGCAGTTAGGTTACCGAAGTTACCGCTTGGTACTGATACCACTAGGTTTTCACGCTCTTGCTTGCTCATTTGCGCAGCTGCTTCAAAGTAGTAACAGATTTGCGCCATCAAACGGCTGATGTTGATTGAGTTTGCAGAGTTCAGACCGATCTCTTCACGCAGTGCAGAATCATCAAAAGCTTGCTTAACCAGTGCCTGACACGCATCGAAGTCTCCATCGATCGCGACAGTATGGATGTTCTTACCAAGCGTACAGAATAGCTTCTCTTGCAGTGGGCTGATCTTACCTTTCGGGTAAAGAATCACAACGTTGATGTCTTCCATACCGTAGAAAGCATGCGCAACGGCTGCGCCAGTATCGCCGGAAGTTGCAGTCAGAATAGTGATCTTGCCGCCGTCCGAAACCGCAGCAAGAGATTGCGCCATAAAGCGACCACCAAAGTCTTTAAATGCAAGCGTTGGACCATGGAACAGTTCCAGAGCGTAAACACCGTCTTTGACCTGATTAATTGGCGCAGGGAATTGGAATGCAGCATCAACAAGAGCATTCACTTGCTCCTCTGTAAGTTCATCTCCAATTAACGCCGATAAAATCTTAGTGCTACGAGAGACAAAGTCTTCTGCAAGCAGCGCATCGATATCTTCAAATTTTGGTAATTCCGATGGGAAAAATAGACCTTGGTTACGGCCTAACCCTTGGCGAACGGCTTGGCCAAAGGAAACTTGTTCATCATTTTCTTTTATATTGTAAAGCTTCATAGCTCACTTCCTGTTACTTTCGAACCCTGCTTATCTAGACGACAAACGTGGACGAATCCTTCTTCGTTTTGTACGTAGTTTTGTTCTAACCAGCGAGCAACTCGCTCAGCGACATCTTTCTCTTTGCAAATACTGAACAGTGTCGGACCACTGCCAGAAATACCGGTTGCCAATGCACCCGCAGACGCTGCGTATTGACGTGCATTCGCAAAACCTGGAAGCAGTTTCTCACGATACGGTTCTGCGATCACGTCTTTGATCATTTTTGCAGCAAGTTCTGGCTGACCAGAATGACACGCATGAATAAAGCCCGCAAGGTGGCGACCATGAGCGATGATATCTTGTCGGCGGTATTGAGATGGTAGGATCTCACGCGCTTCCGCCGTTGATACCTTGATACCCGGATACGCCATCACCCAGTACCAATCATCAAAACAAGGCACTTTTTGACTGATGATACCAAGCTCTTCAAGCATCAACTGGACACCACCAAGGTAACACGGCGCGACGTTATCGTAGTGAATACCACCAGAGATTTTGCCTTCCATTTCCCCCATCAGTGCTAGCAGCTCAGTCTCATTCAGCGGTTGACCATGGAATCGGTTTAAAGCATCCAGCGCCGCCACGATAGAACATGCACTTGAGCCTAAACCTGAGCCTATTGGCATGTTCTTTTCTAGCGTCATTTCAAGTGGTTTTAGCTCAACACCTTTTTTATCTAGCTCGCGAGAAAACACGAGCCAACAGTCGTAGACGATGTTCTCTTTTGGTTCAGTTGGCAATTTCTCAACAAAATCACCCGCCGTTTTAAGGCTGAACGGATCAGCCCCAGATTTCACCAATACACGGTCACCCAATAGTGTGCCATCCACTGGAGACACGGCAGCCCCCAGCACATCAAAGCCAACGCTTACATTACCAATTGATGCTGGGGCATAAACCACTACATCCATATCACTTGAACTCATTATTGTTATACCCCTAGTTTCCAACCTAAAGTACGCATCACGTCAGAAAATACACCCGCAGCCGTTACTTCGGTGCCTGCACCATAGCCACGTAACACTAGTGGGATTGGCTGATAGTAACGGCTGTAAAATGCCAGTGCGTTTTCACCGTCCTTGATTTTATACATTGGATCGTTTTCATCCACCGCTGCGATGCTTACTGTGCACTTGCCCTCATTAATCTCACCAACGTAGCGCAGTACTTTGCCTTCTTCCGCTGCCTTTGCAGATAATTCTTTAAAATAGGCGTCTGCTTCAGGTAAACGCGCCATAAATTCATCAACGCTACCAGAATCATCAAAACCTGGTGGCAGTGCTTGATCAACCACAACGTCTTCTAGTTCTAGAGACATGCCTGCTTCACGAGCTAGGATCAGAAGCTTACGCGCGACATCCATACCAGAAAGATCATCACGAGGATCCGGTTCAGTAAAACCATTTTCTTTTGCGATATTAGTAGCTTCACTTAGGCTCATACCTTCATCTAACTTACCGAAGATGTATGACAGAGAGCCAGAAAGAATACCGCTAAAGCGCTCTAGCTCATCACCCGCTGAGATTAGGTTTTGCAGGTTTTCGATTACCGGTAGACCCGCCCCCACAGTTGTTTCGTACATCAGCTTGCGACGAGAGCTGCGCGCAACATCGCGAAGCTGATGGTAGTAAGCCATGCTTGCTGTGTTTGCTTTTTTATTTGGTGTAACGACATGGAAACCAGCTGCTAAGAAATCAGCGTATTGGTTCGCGATATCTTCACTTGATGTACAGTCAACCAATACTGGGTTGATGATGTGATTACGTTGAACCAAAGAAATCAAACGCGCTAGGCTGAACTCTTCTGTCGCTGCCGACATACGATCACGCCAATGCTCGAGTGGCAGACCTTCACTATCAAGTAAAAGACCTTTGCTGTTTGCCAAGCCACACACGCGAATAACGATGCCTTTTTCCGCAAGCTTCGCCTGTTGACGCTCGATCTGATCCACCAGCTCACCACCAACGCCACCAATACCAACCACGAAGACGTCTAGGAAGTGCTTAGAGTTGAAGAGGTTTTCGTGACACGCTTTGATTGCTTCAGAGATTTTATCTTCAGGAATCACGGCTGAGATAGCACGCTCAGATGAGCCCTGTGCGATGGCTACAATGTTTACGTTCACTTCAGCAAGAGATGAGAAGAAGCGAGATGCAACACCGCGCGATGTACGCATGCCGTCACCAACCAACGTTATGATTGAAACATTATCAATAAACTCGACCGGCTCTAATAAGCTATCTTTCAGTTCCAACTCAAACGCATCGGCCAGTACTTGTTGCGCTTTTGCTTTATCTTCTGCCTCAATACAGAAGCTAATGCTGTACTCAGAAGAAGACTGAGTAATAAGAACAATAGACACACCAGCGGAAGACATTGCGCCAAATACGCGGCTTGCCATGCCAACCATACCCTTCATACCTGGGCCGGAGACGTTAACCATAGTTAGGTCGTTTAGCGTCGTGATACCTTTGATCGCCAGATTGTCTTCACCAGTGTCTTGCCCAATCAAAGTTCCTGCACCTTGTGGGTTAAAGCTGTTTTTGATCAGACATGGGATGTGGAACTGCGCGATAGGAGCAATGGTCTTCGGATGCAAAACGGAAGCACCGAAGTAAGAAAGCTCCATCGCTTCTTGGTAGCTAAGAGATTTAAGCAGGCGAGCATCTTCTACTAAACGAGGGTCACAGTTGTATACACCATCTACGTCAGTCCAGATCTCACAACAATCTGCGCGCAGACACGCCGCAAGAACCGCCGCTGAATAATCAGAGCCATTGCGACCAAGTGTTACCAATTCACCTTTCTCGTTACCGGCGGTAAAGCCAGGCATAATGTTCACATGGCCCAGAGGAAGAGGGTTTTGGCGGAAGTTTTGCGTTGAAACGTCTACATCAACCATGGCTTCAAGGTGATCACCTTTTGCGTATAGGTATTCAACTGGGTCGATAAGATGCGCAGGTTGGCCTTTCGCTTCAAGTACTGCCTTCATCAATTGAATCGAAACGCGTTCGCCTTTGCTAATAATACGTGCATTAACATTGTTTGGGCACATGCCAAGAAGATTGATGCCATGAACGAATTGGCGTAATTGAGAGAGAGAAGTTTTCACTTGGTTATCGAAAGCTGAACCATCGATATTGGGTAGTACTGCTTGGATTTGAGTGAAGAGCGTTTTAAACGACTCCTCCAACTCTTTGATTTGTAGTTCTGCTTCACCATTGCGCAATGCGCCTTCAATGACCGCAACCAATTTGTTTGTTGTTTTACCAGGAGCGGAAAGAACAACCGCTACTTCTTCTTGTTGAGCGTTATTGGCAATAATGTCTGCCGCTCTCAAAAAGCGATCTGCATCAGCTAGTGATGATCCGCCAAACTTCAATACTCGCATCCCTTCCTCCGGTATATCTTCTTAAATTTGTCTAAATTCTGGATAAAAAAGCATAAAAAAAGGCCTGTATCTTGTTGGATACAGGCCTTTTTTGTGAATTTCTTTCGCTCAGCAGCCTGCCCCAACATGTGTCGTGTCGGTAATAATAATGGTCGTGGTCATTACTACTAGGCTGTTAGATGGCATAAATAAATATTCAACGTTAATTGTGTTTGCTTAACTCTACGTTTACCGAGTTTCTGATACATAGTCAACAAAAAATTGTTTGTTTTTCCATCTTTCAGAGATTTCTGCTAAGCAATGTCATTGATATTTATAGTTAATTACACATTATTGATCATTTGAAAATCTACAGTTAGTTTTTGTAAAGGACTTAACCATCATCACCAGTTCGGTTTTTTATCTAATAACTAGTCTGATCTTTGCCATAAAACGTACGATCAAATAATTCGAGAGGGTTGTGACACATAACAACAACTTAACTGTGACTTATGTTCATAGGATCGAATTATTTAGAAAATAGGTGAGCTAGCTTTCATATTCTATGCTTTAATAGTGAGAAGCTTTGGGCGCATACTAATAAAAAAGTTGACACAAGGAGTGGTGAACATGAAAAGATGGCTTTTTCTGTTGCTGTTTTTTGTGCCTGGTGTTTGTCTAGCAAACGAGCTTCCGCCGCTTCCAGGTAAAACATCCCCTTCTCCTCATAAACTATTCATTTCCAGCGACAGTTATCAGTCTGACAGTTTTGATGTTTGGAATATCGATACGGGTTACGCTTACGAACTTTTTGATTCGGTAGACGTTTATGTCGGTGCGCGAGTCAATAACTCTCCTACCCAAAATCAAAGTGGTTTTTTGAGTGGGATCAGCTATCACTTTAATGATCGTGTCACGCTGAAAAGTACAGTTCGCTCTTACAAGAACGAAACAGCGGAAGGTATTCGCCAAGACGACAGCAGCCTCGCGGCTGAAGTATCAAGTCGCGTAAAAATTACCGATAAACTGGATCTTCACGCGACTCTTGATTACCAAGATTGGCAACAAGGCTTTGAGGTTGGTTTAGGCTTTCGTTTTTAGAAGTCCAGCTTTTGCTTAGAAATCAATACACCGTTCCAGTCCGCGTAAACGTAGTGCTTAGGTTGAACGATTTGGTTTTGCATCGTTAAGGTTACGTTTACCTCTCCTATCCCGCGTTTCTCTGTTTTAAACGGGTTGGTGCCAAGAGCTTGAACGCCAATGTCCATTTGAGATATTTGTGCTACATCGCGTATTGCACCATAGACAATGATGCCTTCCCACCCATTTTCTATTCCGAGTATCGCTAATTGATCGCCGAGTAATGCTCTCTGACACGATCCATGTCCGTCAACAATCAATACTTTACCCGTTCCATCTTCGCCCAGTACTTCACGCACTTTCGAGTTATCGTGATAGCAGCGCACCGTAACGATTTCACCGTAAAAAGCGCTACGTTGACCAAAGTTCTGCAATGGTAAAGTAAGCAAGCTCACTTGGTCTTCAAATTGGTCACAAATATCGGGTGTAATGTCTCTCATATTTCCTCCGTGAATTTTCTCACCCAAGCGATGCTTCAGTGAGCAGTATCCTTTTCTATACCTTCTATACGAGTCGAGGCTTAATGGAGCCTAACGTATGAAAAACTTTCGGCTGCGAGCACGCAATAAGATAAAGTTGGTCATTAATGACGTAATAAATCGCGTTTTGTTGAAAGTCATTCGCCAATTCAACGGCTACCTCTGGCGACAACTCGACGGCAAAGCTTTCCTCATACCATGTAAAAGCGCTATCACCTACCGTGACAGGCGCGTAATTAACGTGCTGTAGCTGTTTTTCTAACGCGTGATTGTTTATGCTGTTCTCTTCTTTGGACCTCAAGTTACTGTATGGGTTCCAAGCGGTTATCACAGCATAGTTTGAAACACGCCACTCGGCTTCGAATCTGAAAAAAGATTCTGAATAAGCATTCCATAACGATGCGTCTATGTTCGTATTACTTTTTTCTATCATAAGTCTTAAACGATTAATAACAGTTACATTTCATCAATTGATATAAATCAACAAACTGAATGGAATTAACATTTGAGCATTGTTAGCATGCTGTTAACAATATAAAATCCGCTCAATATCTTAGGGTGTTTACGTTTCAGGCCCCACTGAAAGCAGGAAATGAAAGGTAAACAAGCCCTTTAGAATAAACGTCGCCATTGGATACTGGTGAGTTGGCAAAATTCCATGGAGGGCGGATAACTGAAAGAAGTGTTTTTTTGATCAACTTGATTTATTATCAAAATCACATTACCTGTATGTTATATTTTTGCCTAGAATTTATTCTATTAGCACAATTTTGTCACAAATTTAGGTACCGCCAATGCAAACCCCGCAGATTCTTATCGTTGAAGATGAGCAAGTAACTCGTAACACTCTTAAGAGTATTTTTGAAGCAGAGGGATACGCTGTTTTTGAAGCCAGTGACGGTGAAGAGATGCACCAAGTGTTGTCTGATAACTCAGTCAACTTGGTTATTATGGACATTAATCTTCCAGGCAAGAATGGCCTTCTACTAGCGCGTGAATTACGCGAGCAAGCGAACATTGCTTTAATGTTCCTGACAGGCCGTGACAATGAAGTAGACAAGATCCTAGGTCTTGAGATTGGTGCAGATGACTACATCACTAAACCATTCAACCCACGTGAACTAACTATTCGTGCACGTAACCTACTTAGTCGCTCAATGAGCTCTAACGCGGTGCAAGAAGAGAAGCGCTCGGTAGAAAAGTATGAATTCAACGGTTGGGTACTAGACATCAACAGCCGCTCTCTAGTAAGCCCTGCTGGTGATAGCTACAAGCTACCTCGCTCTGAGTTCCGCGCACTACTGCACTTCTGTGAGAACCCGGGTAAGATTCAAACTCGTGCCGATCTTCTTAAGAAGATGACTGGTCGTGAACTTAAGCCACACGACCGTACTGTAGACGTAACGATTCGTCGTATCCGTAAGCACTTTGAGTCTGTTTCAGGTACGCCAGAAATCATCGCCACTATCCACGGCGAAGGTTACCGCTTCTGTGGCGATCTAGAAGACTAGATTTAACCGCTAATATGCAAAGGGCTTGCTCATTGAGCAAGCCCTTTTTGTTTTAGGTCTAACGACTAATGCAACATCATTGCGGTTAATAAACCTTGTTAATCTTCACGTACTTTTCGACTAACCAACGCTGTTTACCCGCATCGTCTAGAAGCACTGCGATATCAACCGATTTTTCTGTGTTCACATCAATGTGAGACGAGAACGCCACCTCCCATCGGCTTTCACTGTGCGTTCGAGTATCTAAAGACGCACTGTCCACCAACCACTCTTTTTGCCCCTGTTTAATAATAAGAGCTTCTGCCGTTAGATTTGCAGGAAGTAACTGATCTCCTTCGAGGTAAAGTGCACCTTGAATACTTTGCTCTTGCACGTCCCCAATATTCGGCATGAGGTTCACCCATAAATTACTTTTGAGCTCAACATTAACCTCATTAATCGTAATCTGACTGTTTTGTTGCCAATTCACATTTGGAACGGAACTACAGCCTGCCATCAATGCCATGACTAACGCCAATGGTGCGATTCTTTTCATGTTATTTCCTTTGTTCCAACCAACTTTTGAGGACTTGAATATCGTTTTGGTATTCATTTTTGATCTCTTCAACCCAGTCTGAAATGTTTTCCCACCATGCAGGCATATCAGGCGATTGCGCTTTTTGCGCCACACTTTGGATACGTTTCAGGCCAATTGAACCTGCAGCACCTTTGATTTTATGCGCTTCAGAAACAATCCCATCTTGATCTTTCGCTGTCATGTTCGAATCTAAGACATCAATATAGTCTGGCATCATATCTTCAAACATTTTTATGCTGTCGTAGACAGGTTTTGCACCAACAATGTCGACGTAAGACTCTAACATATCCATATCGAGCAAATGTGTCTCAATCACAGGAGAAGGCACTGGCTCTTCCACTGTTTCGGGACCGCTCACCACTTCCTTAGGTTGTTCTAACTGGTGAGCGAAGAATTTATCAATCACTGACTGAATAGCATTCACTGCCAGCGGCTTACTGATCGCATCATCCATGCCGTTATCTAAGTATTCACGACGATCTTTCATTACATTAGCAGTTAAGGCGACCAATGGAGGAAGATTGTTATAATGCTTGCGGTAATAATTGGCGACATCAAAGCCCGTCATATCAGGCAGTTGGATATCCAACAACGCTAAGTCGTATTTTTCTGGCACAAAGTTCACTAACGCTTCTTGGCCCGTCATTGCCACGGTGACAGAGTGCCCTAGGCTCTCAAGTAACGATTTAGCCACAGTTACGTTAAGCTCGATGTCTTCGACCATAAATATGTTGAGGCGCACATTGTCGCGTTTCGCATCAATGACTGGCTCAGCTAGTTCAACAATCGGAACGTGGATCGATACAGTAAAAGTGCTACCAAAGCCTTCCTCACTGGTAACCGTAATGTCACCATCCATCATATTGATCAGTTGCTTAGATACCGCCAAACCAATACCTGTACCGACCGCATGCAGGTTGTCCTTGCCTGATTTCACTTGGTAGTACATCGCAAAGATCTTATCTAGCTCTTCGTCTGGGATACCAATACCTGTGTCTTCCACTTCCATAATAATGGTCGCAAAATCGTCTTCGACATCCGCGCTCACTGTCATCACAACGCCACCTTCCTTGGTGAACTTCATTGCGTTGCTGACCAAGTTCCAAATCACCTGACGTAGACGGGTTGCATCCACTTCAATTGCTTTTGGCAAGTCGCTTAAACGTTCTAAGTCAAAGCGTAACCCTTTTTGTTCCGCCATCAGAGCTGAGATACTCTCAATCTCTGCGACGAAGTCTTCGAAGTTAAGTGGCGCAGGTAATAGTTCTAACTTACGGCGATCAAATTTATCCATATCGATAATATCGTTGAAGATGTTACCTAGAGTAATCGCACTCACATTGATGGTCTGCATGTGTTTACGCTGCTCTTCTGTCAACGGACTATCTAGAAGCATACGACTTAAGCCTACAATGCCATTCAGCGGCGTTCGCAGCTCATGACTGATGGTTGAGATGAAGGTAGTTTTGTCGCGGCTTGCTTTCTCTAACGACTCTTCATGGCGCTTACGTTCAGTGATATCACGACCGAACCCAACGAGACCAAGGTGGCGGCCATCTTTGCTGTAAAATGGCACTTTACGCAGCTCAAAGTAATGCTTGCGACCATCTGGGTATTCGAGCCATTGCTCGTAAGTAATTGCTTGATTATCGGCAAAAACCTTTTGGTCAGTATCAACGATATGCTCGGCGATTTCTTTGCTATACACATCCCAAGGGCTTAATCCGACTAACTGGTGCTCTTTCTTGCCCGTTAGCTCTTCCATCGCGCGGTTACAGCCAGAGAAAACACCATCCGCATTGCGGTAGTAAATTAAGTCTGGTGAGGCATCAATAAATGAACGCAGTAATGCGGTACGTTCTGCCAACTCTAATTGAGTACGTTCGCGTTGGAACACCTCATTTTCGAGGTCTTGCATCGCCTCTTCACGTGCTTCTTCCGCTTTAATACGCTCTTCAATTTCTTGGTTAAGCTTTTCAATGTTTTGTTGAAGTTGGTAATTCAGCTCTTGATCTCGCGAACGCATGTCCTTCAGTTTGGACACCAGCTTAGTTAAACGCTGGCGAGACTCTTCTAGTTGATCGACAACCACAGAGAGGAAGTAAACCGCCCAAGGGGTGATCAATAGACCAAAAAACACCGAACGGACAATGTCGATATCATCTACTCGCCCTTTGAGAGCTAAAGTAATCCCTACCTGCACCACAACAGCTAATGCCACCAGCGCAAGGGCTAGCAAAATAGAGAAGCGAACAATCCCCAGTTTGACTAGCAAGTCGACATAATACTGGGCGAGGTTTTTCATGGGTTTCATTAACTACTCCATGGTGGTGGCTAGATAGCGCCATTCGATGATGAAAAACAGGTAAATGCACTCGACCTAACGCAATTTAGGTCTGTTTGATTAGTGAAAAACACACGGTGCGATCTGCGCTTGTGACACGAGATAGAAAGATAAACCAACGAGCGCACAGGCTTCTGTAAGTTTAACGTGTTTAATACGGTGATTTAAACAATCAGCTATCAACTTAGAGCAAGCGGTCACAAAGCGTTAGCAAGAACTGGGGTGAATACAGGTGCGATTACGTCCATCAGCTTTAGCTTGGTATAACGCACTGTCAGCCATAGCGATGCCCATTTCGGGTTCATCACCATGCTGAGGAATGTAAGAGACCAGACCGATACTGACGGTAAGGCGTTCAGATGCTTCTGAACTGTCGTGTTCCATATCAAGCTGTAGAATTTTCTCATGAATACGCTGTGCTACGTTGCGCGCACCTTCCGTGGTGGTATTCGGCAAGATAAAACCAAACTCCTCGCCACCATAACGCGCAACACAATCCGAAGAACGATTGATGACTTGTGTAAACACGGTAGCAACACTGACTAACGCTTCATCACCTTGTTGGTGACCGTAACAGTCGTTGTAATCTTTGAAAAAGTCGATGTCACATAACATGATGGTGAGCGGCAGCTTTTCTCGAGCGTGGTGGTACCACAATACCTGCAGTTGTTCATCGAAACGGCGTCGGTTCGATACTTGAGTTAAGCTATCCATAAAGCTCAATTTTTCTAACTCTAGGTTGGCTTTTTCCAACTTTTGTTCTGCAAGATAACGCTCAGAAATATCACGCGCCATGATCAGCACACCATTCGTTCCTGATGCTTTATCTTTAAAAGGCGATTTCACCACATCAAACCACGTACTTTTACCATCACTACTCACGACTTTATCTATGTATCGAACTGGCTCTAACTGGCGTAATGCTTCTAAGTCACTGTCTGCTAAGCGCGCGTACATCTCTTTAGGAATCACGTCTTGGAGGCGCTTACCTATCAAATCAGAAATTTTTGAAATTCCTAACGCCTTAACAAAAGGCTGATTACACGCTTGATAGACCATGTTCTCATTGAAAATACCAATAGAGTCCGGACTGGCATCCAGAATCGTTTGTAAGATAGTATCTCTTTGCGCTAGCGCCACCTCTGTATCTTTGCGACGCTCCATTTCATCTCGCAGATTCTGTTGCATCTTGTGCCATTCAGTCACGTCATGACTAATAGACAGCGTACCGATAAGCTCACCACTCGGCGAAACAAGAGAGTTTTGATTGACTTCCAATAAGCAACTTCGACCTTGTGGATCCGTTGTCCATTTACGTTCGCTTTTTCTGGTCATCTCACCCAAGGCCTTGGATGCGCAAGCTTCTTCCCTTCGCCCTTGCCAGAATTGATCAAATGCTCGATTGGTCGTTAATAGATTGCCTTGGCGGTCTTGGGTACAAATCAGCTCTGAAAGTGAGTCTAATGCCGAACGTGCGATGATTAATTGGGCAAGTTCTTGTTGCTGCTCTTGGTGAGTGGCTTGATATGGCTGAGCATAAAGAATCCAAACTCGATGATTGCGCAATAAACTCTTTCTGCCTGACAGCTCCACTTTAATAGATTCACTATCAGATAGTCGCCAGTCAAAAGCCTGCTGACGAAAATGACGACTAGAGAAGCGCTCGAGAAACTGCTCAAGCTCATGAATATCGAATAAAGCAGGATACAAATACCCCGTTCCCAAAGAGCGAATGCCTAATAACTGCATCGCAGCCTGGTTAGATAGCAAGAGCTGAGCATGGCTAGTGTCCACCACTATGACTGGATAGGGAGAATCCGTTACTAGTTGCTTAAGTGATGTCTGAAAGTGCAAATAGATCAGTGCTAACGCGCACACGCCTGCGATTAACAACAAGACGACATAGCCATAACCGCCTTGACCACCCCAAAGCCAATTGAGTAACTGATCCATCGTTTAAACCTTCAAAGAACACTGGTTAAAATATATCAGTTATTTATTGAGCGATCTGCTATTAATTCCGGTTTAGTATAGATAAAGGTATTCCCCGTAAGACTCCCTTGAGCACCATGAGCACTGAGATCTCGACCAATTTCCGTCATCGCTAGCCAACGGTTTTCACACCACAGAGGCGATAATAACGTGGGCCTCCTAGCTGCTGATGAAACGCGATGATAAATCACATCTGGTGGTGTCATACGAATCATTTCACTGGCGATCGCAACATATTCTTCTAATTCAGGGGCTTCTAGCTTTCCAGCACGCCAAGCTTTCGCCATGGTGCTACCTTCGACAATATGCAAGCCATGTAACTTGATGCCATCCGTTCCCACGGCTAACACTTTTTGCAGCGTTTCAATATTTTCGGCGCGGGTTTCTTTGGGTAAACCCACAATTAAGTGAGTACAAACCTTGATTCCGAGTGTTCGCGCACGCTTAGTGATTTCGGCATAACACTCAAAGTCATGACCACGATTGATACGTTTTAGGGTGTCATTGTTGGCGGTTTGAAGACCTAGTTCTAGCCAAATTTCATAACCTTGCTGTACATAGCCCGACAGTAAATCCAATACCGCATCAGGGACGCAATCAGGACGCGTCCCCACACAAAGACCAACCATGTCTGCAGCCTTTAGTGCTTCCTCATACATGTTTTTGAGAACTTGTACTTCGGCATAGGTACTGGTGTAGGCCTGAAAATAAGCGAGATACTTCTTCGCTCTGTGAATTTCACCTGCGCGATCTTTTAACTGTTCGTGAATGCTTTTTATCTGGACTTCTTCATCTGCAAACGAAGCCACATTGCAAAATGTACATCCTCCCCGCCCAATCGTGCCATCGCGGTTAGGGCAACTAAATCCACCGTGCAATGTTAACTTATGAACCTTTTCACCGTATCGACGCTGAAGATCTTGGCCGATTGTATTGACCAACTCATGTAACTGCATAAATTCTCACCAACAATAAATCGTAATCAATCTCACTACGATCTGTGTAAATAAATTACATCCCTGCAAGAAAAAACACACAATATTAATCAATTCAAACACCCATCATGCGGGTCAAAATCAATAAACTTGCATAATTAAAGACAAAAATCGTTCATGTTGCGTAAATGTTAAACTAAAAATGCATAATTAAACGAAAAAATTGGGTCACAACGCCGAGTTTTTCATTGCATTCTGAAGTGACAAAATTGTAGGATACTTACACAACCCCGTTATTTTTGTGACTTTTATTACAAAGCACACTGCGGGATTTGTCGGTGTTATCCCACTCCTACCTATATAAATCACTAGATAGTGATAATAAATAAAGGGATACCACCAAGGATTGTTTTTCTCGCAAAACTTTTCCTGCGAGATACGGAAAGGAATCAAGACCGGTCAACCTAGATCGGTGGCGATAATAAATATAAAGGACAAGACGTAATCAATAGTCTAGGTAGTATTTGCTGCCCGGTACTTTTGCGTCGACATTGAACTGGAAGGATGTATCTATGGTAGATAGAGAGCAAAATCCACAGGGTCTGTACACTCCGGAACTGGAGCATGACGCTTGTGGTATCGGTTTTGTTGCTCACCTTAAAAACCGTAAATCTCATGAAGTAGTGACTCAAGCATTGGATATGCTGGCTCGCATGGAACACCGTGGTGGTCAAGGTTGTGACCCATGCAGCGGTGACGGTGCGGGTATCTTGTTGCAAAAACCTCATGAATTCCTATTAGAAGAGGCCGTTAAACTAGGCATTAAACTGCCTTCGTTTGAAAAGTATGGTGTTGGTGTTGTTCTTTTCCCGAAAGACGAATACAAACGCGAACAGTGCCGTGACATTCTAGAACGTAACGCACAGCGTCTAGATCTTGAAGTTATCGGCTACCGTGTATTGCCAACCGATAACTCGATGATCGGTGCAGACCCACTAAGCACTGAACCTCAGTTTGAGCATGTATTTATCTCTGGTGGCCCTGGCATCACACCTGAAGAGCTAGAACGCAAGTTGTACGTACTTCGTAACTACACTGTACGTGTTTGCCTAGAAAGCGTTTCGAACATTGGTGACGACTTCTACATTAACTCCATGTCTTACAAGACATTGGTGTACAAAGGTCAGTTAACGACCGAGCAAGTACCTCAGTACTTCCTTGATCTGCAAAACCCGACCATGGTGACTGCACTAGCACTTGTACACTCTCGTTTCTCTACCAATACCTTCCCGAAATGGCGTCTTGCACAGCCTTTCCGTTACATTGCCCACAACGGTGAAATCAATACAGTTCGCGGTAACTTGAACTGGATGAAAGCCCGTGAAGCAATCCTAGAATCAGACCTGTTTACTCAGGCTGAAATCGACATGCTTCTTCCAATCTGTCAGGAAGGCAGCTCAGATTCATCTAACTTTGACATGGCACTTGAGCTCCTAGTTCTTTCTGGTCGCAGCCTGCCACACGCATTGATGATGATGATCCCAGAAGCATGGCAAGAAAACAAAAACATGGATCCTAAACGTCGCGCGTTCTATCAGTACCACGCGAACATTATGGAACCATGGGATGGTCCAGCTTCAGTATGTTTTACTGATGGTGTTCAAGTTGGTGCGACACTAGACCGTAACGGTCTGCGCCCTTCTCGCTACACTGTGACCAAAGATAACTTCCTAGTGATGGCATCTGAATCTGGTGTTGTGGATATTGAACCAGAGAACGTAGAGTTCCGCGGTCGTCTACAGCCAGGTCGTATCTTCGTTGCAGACCTAGAGCAAGGTCGCATCATCTCTGATGAAGAAGTGAAAGACACCATCGCAACAGCGCAGCCTTACGAGAAGTGGGTAGAAGAAAACCTACTGAGCTTGAAGAAGCTGCCAGATGCGAGCAACCAGTTCAGCCAACCTAAGCCAGAACACCTTCTACACCGCCAACAAGCGTTTGGCGTAAGCACTGAAGAAGTGAACGAAATCATCGTTCCAATGGCGAATGACGCGAAAGAACCATTATCAGCAATGGGTGCCGACTGGCCTCTTGCGGTTCTATCTCATCAATCTCAGCACCTTTCAAACTACTTCAAGCAGCTGTTTGCACAAGTAACTAACCCACCGATCGACCCGATCCGTGAGCGCATGGTTATGTCGCTGAACACTTACTTGGGTAAAGACCAAAACCTTCTGACTGAAACACCACTTCACTGTCAGAAAGTAGAATTGGAATCGCCTGTTCTAGCCAACTCTGAGCTTGAAAAATTGCGTGCGATCGATAACGAGCACCTACAAGCGAAAACGTTGGATATCGTATTCCAAGCTAGTGAAGATCAAGGCAAACTTGAGCGTGCATTAAAACGTATCTGCCAATACGCAGAAGACGCGGTTATCGATGGTTATTCAATCATCCTACTCACTGACCGCGCAGTGAATTCAAACCACGCGGCGATCCCAGCAATGCTGGCAGTTGGCGCAGTACACCACCACTTGATCCGTAAAGGTCTACGTGCGAAGTGTGACATCGTGGTTGAAACTGGTGACGCGCGTGAAACGCACCACTTTGCAACGCTACTTGGTTACGGTGCTAATGCGGTTAACCCTTACCTAGTGATTGAAACCATCATTGAACTTCAACGTACGAAGAAGTTGGATCCAGAAGCGAACCCTCGCGATCTGTTCAACAACTACCGTAAAGCGATCAATGGCGGTCTTCTGAAGATCTTCTCGAAGATGGGCATCTCTACGCTACAGTCGTACCATGGTGCGCAAATCTTCGAAGCATTGGGTATCCACAAATCCGTGGTCGACAAATACTTCACAGGGACGGTTTCTCGTATCCAAGGTCTAACCCTTGATGATATCGCCAAAGAAGTACTTATCCGTCACCGCATCGGTTACCCACAACGCGAAATCCCAATTCAAATGCTGGATGTTGGTGGTGTTTACCAATGGAAACAGCGTGGTGAGAAGCACCTATTCAACCCAGAAACCATTTCTCTACTGCAAGAGTCTACGCGCAACAAGAACTACGATCAGTTCAAGCAATACGCGACTGCTGTAGATAAGCAAGGTGACAACGCGGTAACCCTGCGTAGCCAACTTGAGTTCATTAAGAACCCCGCTGGTTCTATCTCTATCGACGACGTCGAGCCAATTGAAAGCATCGTGAAACGCTTCGCGACGGGCGCTATGTCATTCGGTTCTATTTCTTACGAAGCACACTCCACACTAGCTGTTGCGATGAACCGTCTTGGCGCGAAATCGAACTCTGGTGAAGGTGGTGAAGACCCAATGCGTTTCGAGCGCAAAGAGAACGGCGATTGGGAACGCTCTGCAATCAAGCAGGTGGCTTCAGGTCGTTTCGGCGTAACCTCTTACTACCTAACTAACGCTGAAGAGCTGCAAATCAAAATGGCTCAAGGTGCGAAGCCAGGTGAAGGTGGTCAGCTACCAGGCGATAAAGTAGATGACTGGATCGGTGCAACGCGTCACTCGACTCCGGGCGTTGGCCTTATCTCTCCACCACCACACCACGATATCTACTCAATCGAAGATTTGGCTCAGCTTATCTACGACTTGAAGAACGCGAACCGCGCAGGCCGTGTAAACGTGAAGCTGGTATCAGAAGCAGGCGTAGGTACGATCGCTTCTGGTGTAGCGAAAGCGAAAGCGGACGTTGTACTAATCGCAGGTTTCGACGGCGGTACAGGTGCATCACCAATGTCTTCAATCCGCCATACAGGTCTTCCTTGGGAACTTGGCTTGGCAGAAACGCACCAAACGCTACTGAAGAACGGTCTACGTAACCGTATCGTGGTTCAAGCGGATGGTCAGATGAAGACACCTCGCGACCTTGCAGTGGCAACACTACTTGGTGCAGAAGAATGGGGCGTAGCAACCGCAGCACTAGTGGTTGAAGGTTGTATCATGATGCGTAAGTGTCACAAGAACACTTGTCCTGTTGGTATCGCGACTCAAAACAAGACACTTCGCGAGCGCTTTGATGGCCGCGTAGAAGACGTCGTAACCTTCTTCCAATACATGGCACAAGGTCTACGTGAAATCATGGCTGAACTTGGCTTCCGCACTATCGATGAAATGGTCGGTCAAGGTCAGAAGCTGAAGATTCGCCAAGACATTTCTCACTGGAAATATAAGAACCTAGATCTGTCTCCTGTTCTCCACGTTGAGCAACCACGTGAAGCTGATGGTGTATTCAACCAAGCTCAGCAGAATCACAACCTGGAAGAAGTGCTAGACCGTAAGCTGATTCAAGCAGCGATTCCTGCACTCGAGAAAGGCGAAGCGGTGAATGCCGAGTTCCCTATCGTTAACACGGACCGCTCTGCAGGTACCATGTTGTCGAACGAAATCTCGAAAGTGTACAAAGATGCCGGTCTACCTCAGCCAATGAACGTGAAGTTCAAAGGTTCTGCGGGTCAGTCATTCGGCGCATTCCTAGCTAAGGGCGTGAAGTTCGAAGTAGAAGGCGACGCGAACGACTACTGGGGTAAAGGCTTATCTGGCGGTACCTTAGTACTTTACCCAGATGCAAAATCAAGTATTGTCGCGGAAGACAACATCGTGGTTGGTAACGTGTGTTTCTACGGTGCAACCTCGGGTGAGTCTTTCATTCGCGGTATGGCTGGTGAACGTTTCTGTGTTCGTAACTCAGGCGCGAAAGTAGTAGTAGAAGGGGTCGGTGACCACGGTTGTGAATACATGACTGGCGGAGCAGCAATTATCCTTGGTTCAACAGGTCGTAACTTTGCCGCAGGTATGAGTGGCGGCGTGGCATACGTATGGGATAAATCAGGTGACTTTGAGTCGAAACTGAACCCAGAGCTAGTAGACCTAGATCCAATCGAGCAAGAAGACAGAGATCTATTACTCGATATGCTAACTAAGCATGTTCAATTCACAGGAAGTGAAGTCGCTCAGTCTTTCCTAAACAATTTTGAAGCTAGCCTAGCCTCTATGGCTAAGGTAATGCCGCGTGACTACAAAGCAGTTCTTCAAAAACGCAAAGCTGAAGCACTGTCTCAAGGAAACGAAACTCAAGTGGAGGCCGTATAATGGGTAAGCCTACTGGATTTTTAGAGCATGGTCGCGAACTACCACAGAAGATTGACCCAGCTGAACGCATCAAGAACAACAAAGAGTTCGTTCTGAACGAGGAGTTTGGTGACAAGATCAACACTCAAGCTTCTCGTTGTATGGATTGTGGCGTGCCGTTTTGTCATAACGGCTGCCCTATCGGTAACATCATCCCAGAATTTAACGATGCGGTTTATCGTGATAGCTGGGAAGAAGCTTGGAACATCCTAAGCTCGACGAACAACTTCCCAGAGTTTACTGGTCGTGTTTGCCCTGCTCCATGTGAAAGTGCTTGTGTTCTTGGTATCAACCAAGACCCAATCACTATCTGTAATATCGAAAAAACTATCGTAGAAACGGCGTATCGTGAAGGGTACGCCAAACCAAAAACGCCACGTTCTCGCACTGGTAAAACGGTGGCGATCATTGGCTCTGGACCTGCTGGTCTTGCGGCTGCTGAGCAGCTAAACAGCGCAGGCCATACCGTGACAGTATTCGAGCGAGACGAGAAAGTGGGCGGTCTGCTACGTTTTGGTATCCCAGACTTTAAACTGAGCATGGAAGTCATTGATCGCAAGATCAATCTAATGGCAGAAGCTGGCATTGAGTTTAAAGTAAACCAACACGTCGGTGTTGATGTAAATGCTCAACAATTGCGTCAAGAGTTCGATGTGGTTCTACTAACCGGTGGCTCAACGGTTCCACGTGATTTGCCCGTTCCGGGTCGTGAACTAAAAGGCGTTCACTTCGCGATGGAGTTCCTAGGTCAAAACAACCGTCGCGCCAATAACATGGACCTGAAAACGGAAGAAATTCACGCTGCGGGTAAACATGTTGTGGTTATCGGTGGTGGTGATACGGGTTCAGACTGTGTGGGAACATCAAACCGTCACGGCGCAGCAAGTGTAACTCAAGTGGAAATCATGCCGATTCCACCAGAAAAGCGTCCTGCTAATATGCCTTGGCCTCAATATCCAATGATCCTGCGTACTTCGACATCTCATGAGGAAGGTGTCGATCGTCACTGGAACATCCTCACCAAAGAGTTCATCGGCAATGACAAAGGTGAAGTTACTGGTCTTCGTTTGGCTGATATCGTTTGGCAAGATGCGAAACCAGGCGAGCGCCCAAGCTTCAAAGAAGTAGAAGGCAGCGAGCGTGTGATTCCATGTGATATGGCATTTCTAGCGATGGGCTTCCTACACCCTGAACCAACAGGCGTACTTGCTCAACTGGATATCGCACTAGACGATCGCGGTAACGTAGCAACTCAAGATTTTGCTACTAACCAAGAAGGCGTATTTGCTGCTGGTGATATGCGAACAGGCCAATCTTTGGTGGTTCGTTGTATCAATGAAGGCCGCGAATGTGCCCGTGCTATCGATGATTATCTAATGGGTGGCACAAACCTAGAAGCAAAAGCAGATTCACTGATGCTTTCTGCTTAACGAAGCAGTCATGCTTCTCTCTTTCAATTGCCTAATAGCCATCAGCAATATCGATGGCTATCGGTGAAGAAAGAAAACAATTCCTTCCAATCTTTCTATTTTGACCAGCATTTTATGCTGGTCTTTTTTATCTCCCACAGAATCAAATGTTACTTTTTTGTAACAATCAATTTTCTATCTATTTGAAATTATTAAACTATTTTAGCTTATTAAATGGTAAATCGTATATTCACGTGATGATCCACTAATAACTTGACCTTTTTTACAATAAGCTATAGCTTGTGAAGTTGATGAAAATAAAACACTCAAAAAATGTTAAATATTTCACAACTTTTACTGAATAATTATACATAAAGCTATAAAGATGACGCATAGTTAGTCATCGATATCAACGTAAGCAGTGTTGATATATCTGTCGGGATGACGGATAAGCAAAGGGAGAATTGCAATGGCTCTTTATGATCCAAGTCTTGAGAAAGACAACTGTGGATTTGGCTTGATCGCGCATATGGAAGGCGAACAAAGCCACAAGCTGGTACGTACAGCAATTTCTGCACTTGACCGCATGACTCACCGTGGTGGTATCGCCGCCGATGGTAAAACTGGTGATGGTTGTGGTCTTCTATTACAAAAGCCCGATTCCTATTTACGTCTTATTGCCGAAGAAAATGGTTTCAACCTTGGCAAGCAATACGCCGTAGGGATGATTTTCTTCAACCAAGATCCAGTCAAAGCTCAACTCGCTAAAGACATCGTCAACAAAGAACTGGCGCAAGAGACGCTAACTGTGGCTGGTTGGCGTGAAGTACCAACTAATTCAGAAGTACTCGGTCCAATTGCGGCCAACTCGCTTCCAAATATTCAGCAAGTCTTTATCTCTGCACCGGCAGGTTGGCGCGAGCGTGACATTGAACGTCGTCTCTACATCGCACGCCGTCGCATCGAGAAACAAATCACCGAAGATCCGGATTTCTACATCTGTAGCTTGTCGACTCAAGTTTTGGTGTACAAAGGCCTATGCATGCCTGCGGACTTACCGCGCTTTTATCTTGATCTTGCCGATCTACGTATGGAATCTGCTATCTGTCTGTTCCACCAGCGTTTCTCTACCAACACTCAACCGCGTTGGCCATTAGCTCAACCGTTCCGCTACCTTGCTCATAATGGTGAGATCAATACCATTGAAGGTAACCGACAATGGGCACGCGCTCGTGCTTATAAGTTCTCGTCACCACTGCTGCCTGACCTACAAACTGCAGCACCGTTTGTGAACGAGACAGGATCAGACTCGTCTAGCTTAGATAATATGCTAGATCTCTTTTTAGCTGGCGGCATGGATATCTTCCGTGCCATGCGTATGCTTGTGCCGCCAGCATGGCAAAACCACCCTGACATGGATCCGGATTTGCGTGCGTTTTACGATTTCAACTCCAAACACATGGAACCATGGGATGGTCCAGCAGGTATCGTACTGTCCGATGGTCGTTATGCTGCTTGTAACCTAGACCGAAACGGTCTGCGTCCAGCTCGTTATGTAATTACCAAAGACAAGTTGATCACTCTGGCATCTGAGGTAGGGATTTGGAATTACGCCCCAGATGAAGTTGCCAAAAAAGGTCGTGTAGGTCCGGGGGAATTGCTCGTCATCGACACTCGTAAAGGTAAGCTTTGGCAGTCTAGCGAGATCGATAATGACCTGAAATCTCGTCACCCTTATCGCGAATGGATGGAGAACAACGTTCGCAAACTAACACCGTTCTCTCAGCTGCCTGAAGATCAAGTAGGTGAGCGTAGCTTTGATGAAGACTTGCTTAAGACTTATCAAAAGCAGTTTGCCATGAGCAATGAAGAAGTCGATCAAGTATTGCGTGTCCTCGGTGATATGGGGCAAGAAGCCGTCGGTTCGATGGGTGATGACACCCCGATGGCGGTTCTTTCTTCGAAAGAGCGCTTGGTGACTGATTACTTCCGTCAGAAGTTCGCGCAGGTCACCAACCCACCAATCGATCCGCTGCGTGAGAAACACGTCATGTCGCTAGCGACCAGCATCGGCCAGGAGATGAATGTCTTCTGTGAAACCGATGGCCACGCGCATCGTGTAACCTTTGATTCTCCAGTACTGCTCTATTCAGACATGCAGCAACTACTAGAGCTGAGTGACGATCATTACCGTAATACCATTCTCGATATCAACTACGACCCACAACAAAAAGATCTTAAACAAGCCATTAATGATCTGTGTGAGCAAGCAGAGCAAGTCGTTCGTGAAGGCACGGTTTTAGTGGTGCTTTCGGACAGAGCCTTGGTCAAAGGTAAGTTGCCAATTCCGGCAGCAATGGCAGTCGGCGCCGTTCAAACTCGTCTGATTGACGCGAACTTGCGTTGCGATGCCAACATTGTTGTCGAAACCGCAACAGCCCGTGATCCACACCAATTTGCTGTCTTGCTTGGCTTTGGTGCTACTGCGGTTTACCCATACCTTGCTTATGAAGCGTTAGGTAAACTGATTGATGATAAAGCACTAGAGAAAGACTACCGCGATGTGATGCAAAACTACCAATACGGCATCAACAAAGGCCTGTATAAGATCATGTCGAAAATGGGGATCTCAACCATCGCCTCTTACCGCTGCTCACAACTGTTTGAAGCAGTTGGCTTGAGCCAAGATGTGGTCGATCTGTGTTTTAAAGGCGTCACAACTCGAATTGAAGGCGCGAATTTTGACGACTTCCAGCAAGATCTTACAAACTTATCTCGTAAAGCATGGGCGAAACGCAAATCGATTGATCATGGCGGCTTGTTAAAGTACGTCCATGGAGGTGAATATCATGCTTACAACCCGGATGTCGTCGGCACGCTGCAACAGGCCGTTAAATCTGGCGAAAGTAACGACTATCAGAGCTTTGCTAAGCAGGTAAACCAACGCCCTGTTGCCATGCTGCGTGACTTAATGTCGCTGAAAAAATCAGACTCACCGCTGCCACTTGAGCAAATAGAACCACGCACTGAACTGTTCAAACGCTTTGACTCAGCGGCAATGTCCATTGGCGCACTTAGCCCAGAAGCGCATGAAGCACTTGCAACGGCGATGAACCGTCTTGGTGGTTACTCTAACTCGGGTGAAGGCGGTGAAGATCCTCGCCGTTTCGGTACTGAGCGTAACTCACGTATCAAACAGATTGCTTCTGGCCGATTTGGTGTAACGCCGCATTACCTGACTAATGCGGATGTACTGCAAATCAAGGTGGCACAAGGTGCGAAACCGGGTGAAGGTGGACAGCTACCAGGACACAAAGTCACCGCAGAAATCGCAAAACTGCGTTATTCGGTACAAGGCGTGACTCTGATCTCCCCTCCTCCGCATCACGATATCTATTCGATTGAAGATTTGGCCCAGCTGATCTTCGACCTTAAACAAGTCAACCCGAATGCGCTGGTTTCGGTAAAACTCGTCTCCGAGCCAGGTGTCGGCACCATCGCAACGGGTGTAGCCAAGGCTTACGCTGATCTTATTACCATTTCGGGTTACGACGGTGGTACCGCAGCAAGCCCATTAACTTCGGTAAAATACGCTGGTAGCCCTTGGGAGTTGGGGTTGGCAGAGACACAACAAGCTCTGGTTGCTAATGGTCTGCGTCATAAGATCCGCTTACAGGTAGACGGTGGTCTAAAGACTGGTTTAGACGTAGTTAAAGCCGCAATTTTAGGTGCAGAAAGCTTCGGTTTTGGTACTGCGCCGATGGTCGCTATGGGTTGTAAGTTCCTACGAATTTGTCACCTCAACAACTGTGCAACTGGGGTTGCGACTCAAGACGAGACACTGCGTAAAGAATACTTCAAAGGTCTACCAGAAATGGTGATGAATTATTTCATCGGCTTGGCAGACGAAGTGCGCGGATTACTCGCCGAACTTGGCGTTGAAAAGCTGACGGACTTGATTGGTCGTACCGATTTACTTGAGGCGGTAGAGGGATTTACAGCGAAACAGACCAAGCTGGATCTATCCAATATTCTAGAAGCTCCAGTATCACCTGAGGGTCATCCGCTATTTTGGACAGAGCCAAACAAACCGTTTGATAAAGCTGAGCTCAACCAAAAGATCATTGATGATGCCATGCATGCGGTCGAAAACGGTCAATCGGCAAGTTTCTTCTACAATGTCATCAACACTGATCGTTCTGTTGGTGCACGCTTATCTGGCGAAATAGCAAAACGCTATGGCAACCAAGGATTGGCGGCTTCCCCTATCAAAATCTATCTTGACGGCACCGCAGGTCAGTCCTTTGGTGTTTGGAACGCAGGTGGTGTAGAGCTTTACCTCACGGGCGATGCGAACGACTACGTGGGCAAAGGCATGGCGGGTGGTAAAGTGGTTATCAAACCTCACCTTGGCACCGCATTTAAATGCAATGAAGCAACTATCATTGGTAACACCTGCCTGTACGGCGCGACCGGCGGTAAACTATTTGCAGCCGGTAAAGCAGGTGAGCGTTTCGGCGTACGAAACTCAGGTACGATAGCCGTCATTGAAGGTGCTGGCGATAACGCTTGTGAGTACATGACTGGCGGTATTGTTGCCATTCTTGGTGCGACAGGTGTGAACTTTGGCGCGGGTATGACTGGAGGCTTTGCCTATGTTCTGGATGAGAACCAAAGCTTTGAAGGTCGAGTTAATACTGAGTCTGTCGAAGCCATCTCATTGTCCGATCTTTACATCCACCAAGAACATTTGCGTGGCCTAATTGCGGAACACCTTGAAGAAACAGGGTCGAGTCATGCAGAAAATATTTTGGCGAACTTTGATGAATGGATTCCAAAGTTCTATTTGGTGAAACCACAAGCGGCAGATCTTCGCACGCTACTTGGTCACCAGAGCCGCAGTGCCGCAGAGCTGCGTGTTCAAGCACAGTAATCATGGAGGATGTTTGAATCATGAGCCAGAACGTTTATCAATTTATCGATGTGCAGCGTGTAGATCCTGCGAAAAAGCCTATCAAAGTTCGTAAGATCGAGTTCGTTGAAATCTATGAACCGTTCACTAAACAACAGGCGACTGCACAAGCGGATCGCTGCTTAGATTGTGGCAACCCATATTGTGAATGGAAATGCCCAGTCCACAACTACATCCCTCAATGGTTAAAACTTGCCAATGAAGGTCGTATTCTTGAAGCGGTTGAACTATCGCATCAAACCAATAGCCTACCGGAAGTATGTGGGCGCGTTTGTCCTCAAGACCGCCTATGTGAAGGTTCATGCACGCTTAATGATGACTTTGGTGCCGTCACCATCGGCAACATAGAAAAGTACATTACCGACAAAGCGTTTGAAATGGGCTGGAAGCCAGATATGTCCAAGGTGGAATGGACCGACAAAAAGGTTGCAATCATTGGAGCTGGCCCAGCAGGCTTGGCTGCCGCGGATATCCTAGTGCGCAATGGCGTTAAGCCAGTCGTGTTTGACCGCTACCCTGAAATTGGAGGCCTTCTGACCTTCGGTATTCCTTCCTTCAAGCTTGAAAAAGGCGTGATGGAAAACCGCCGCCGTGTGTTCACTGAAATGGGCGTCGAGTTCCGCATGAACATGGAAGTAGGCAAAGATGTGCAAATGCAAGAACTGCTTGATGAATACGATGCTGTTTTCTTGGGCGTTGGCACCTATAAATACATGCGTGCAGGTCTAGATAATGAAGATGCGCCGGGTGTGTATGACGCGCTGCCATTTTTAGTTTCGAACACCTACAAAGTCATGGATCTTGAGAGTAACCAACCCTTTATCGATATGGCAGGAAAGAAAGTCGTCGTACTGGGTGGTGGTGATACCGCAATGGACTGCGTTCGTACCTCAATTCGCCAAGGTGCCTCCAACGTAGTTTGTGCTTATCGTCGTGATGAGGCCAACATGCCAGGCTCTCGTCGCGAGGTAAAAAACGCAAAGGAAGAAGGCGTGAAGTTCATGTTCAACCTTCAGCCTTTGGGAGTGGAAGTGGATGCGTCAGGCAAAGTCTCGGGGGTCAAAGTGGTGAAAACCGCACTTGGTGAACCTGATGAAGCAGGTCGTCGACGTCCAGAGCCCGTTGAAGGCAGCGAGCACGTTCTACCAGCAGACGTTGTTATCATGGCGTTTGGTTTCCAGCCGCACAAAATGGACTGGTTAGCACCGTTTGATGTCGATTTGGATCAATGGGGTCGTATCAAAGCCCCAGCGAAGCAAGAGTTCCAGTTCCAGACCAGCAATGAAAAGATCTTCGCGGGTGGCGATGCGGTACGAGGTTCTGATCTTGTCGTAACCGCAATTGATGAAGGACGAAAAGCGGCAGAAGGCATTCTCGATTACCTCGAAGTTTAATCTCAGTTAACCTCACAAAAAGGGTCCTATTATTGGATCCTTTTTCTTTTTTATCCATATAATTAGAAGCAAAATTATAAGAGTAAATACAATGAAAAAAGCCGCTCTCCTTTCCATTACTTTGCTCGGCTTAACCGCTTGTAGCCAAGGCGTCACAACCATGACGGATCGTTCTCAATCACCTTGTGGTGACAAACCAAACTGCGCCTCCACCCAAGACTCGCGAGAAAAATACAACCTAACGCCATTCATCTTAGTTGATTCAGCGAACATCGACGCTATTGAGCAAGTTGCGCTTGAACTGCCAGGCGCGAAAACCGCGGTGAAAGAAAGCAACTACCTTCGTATCGAGTGCACATCTAAAATCATGCGCTTCGTGGATGACCTCGAACTAAAAATAGCAGGAGACCAACTGATTGTGCGCTCAGAATCTCGTGTGGGCTACTCTGACTTTGGCGTAAACAGAAAGCGCGCCGATCAATTACGAGAAAAGCTCACTCAAGCAAAGCTCATCAAATAGAAAACTGCCAACGGGGAGTGCTATACTCTCGGCCAACTAAAATATTTACTTAAAGAGAGTGTTATGAAAGTTGGTATCATCGGTGCGATGGAACAAGAAGTGACCATCCTGAAGCAAGCAATTACAAACTGCAAAACTGTAAATAAAGCAGGTTGTACGTTTTTCTCTGGTCAAATCAACGATGTTGAAGTCGTCGTACTACAATCGGGCATCGGTAAAGTTGCAGCGGCAGTGGGCACGACAATCCTTCTTGATGAATACCAACCAGACGTTGTGATTAACACAGGGTCTGCTGGCGGTTTCGATTCAAGCTTAAACCTTGGCGATGTAGTTATCTCTACAGAAGTTCGTCATCACGATGCAGACGTAACCGCTTTTGGTTATGAGATTGGCCAAATGGCCGGTCAACCAGCTGCATTCAAAGCGGATGACAAGCTAATGGACTTAGCCGAAAAAGCCCTAGCACAAATGGAAAACACTCATGCGGTTCGCGGCCTAATTTGTACTGGCGATGCGTTTGTTTGTACTGCTGAGCGTCAAGAGTTTATTCGTAAACACTTCCCGTCAGTTATCGCTGTAGAAATGGAAGCATCTGCTATCGCTCAAACTTGTCATCAATTCAACACTCCGTTTGTTGTTGTGCGTGCAATCTCTGATGTCGCTGATAAAGAATCACCAATGAGCTTTGATGAGTTCCTGCCTCTAGCAGCAAAAAGCTCTTCCGAAATGGTATTCAAAATGCTGGAACTCATTAAGTAAACGACTCATTCATGGAAGAAGTTTTTCAGTCATTTTATGCCAACGGTGCGCTCCTCATTATGTGGGGTGCACTGATCTTGCACCTTCTAGTGCCAATCCCCCATTCAGCGCACCCTATCACTTTATGGCGAAAGCTAGCAGAACAGCTAGCCAACAAAGTGAACAATAATCACAATTACTCACAGAGTGTAATCTCAGGCAGTCTTGCATTAGGCTTGATGCTATTTCCTTGCTTGATATTACTGATTGCAGTAAAGCCATTTGTTTGGCAAATCCCTTTATATGAACTGGTTCTATTGATCCTTGCGCTAGACTGGCGCAACAGCGAAACGTTAACGAAACAGCTCGTCACAAGTATCTCTTCGGAAGACAAAGCCCAATGTCGAGCATTACTGCAACCATATCTTAATCGCGACACTGGTAACCTCTCGATCGTTGGCATAGGTAAAGCTGGCTCAGAAACCCTGATTATGGGATACAGCCGCAACGTGATCGGCGTACTATTTTGGTACGCACTAACAGGTGGTATTGGTGCGCTAATGTATCGACTCACAACAGAATTAGCGCGAGTGTGGTCCCCTAGCCGACGCCAATATTTGCCGTTTGGTAAACCTGTGATTCAACTGGTTGCTACTCTGGATATTATTCCACTTCGTCTCTTTGCCATACTTTTAGCTGCCGGAAAGAATACAAGTAATGTGCTCTCTGGAATACAACAGCAAGCGAAATCTTGGTCCTTACCAGGACCTGGCTGGGTGTTATGTACTATCGGACACAAACTACAACTGTCTTTATGCGGCCCTGCTATCTATCAAGGTGTGCGTGCAGAGCGCGCAAAAATCGGTGGGCGCATTGCGCCATCGGCGATTCACCTTTCACAAATACATACGCTGCTCGTTTGGCGCGTCCTGGCTTGGATCGCAATCCAAAGTTTGCTTTTAGGAATAATTTATCAAGGATTATGATGAATAAATTATGCTTCGCATTAACGCTGTTTGTTTCGACAGCGACCTTCGCTCAACCCGCTCAACGCATTATAAGTTTAGCTCCACATGCCACCGAAATTGCCTTTGCAGCAGGGCTAGGAGACCAGCTTGTTGCTGTCAGCGAAATGAGCGATTATCCAGAACAGGCAAAGCAGCTAGAAAGAGTCTCAAATTATCAAGGAATTAAATTAGAGCGCATTATTGCTATTCAACCGGACTTAGTGATTGCTTGGCCAGCCGGAAACCCCGCTAAAGAGTTGGAGAAAATTAAACAGTTCGGTATTCCTATCTATTACTCCACTACAGGTTCATTAGAAGATATCGCCAATAATATCGAGCAACTCAGCCAATACAGCGAAACTCCACAAGTAGGAAAAAAGGCCGCTGAAGATTTTAGAACGCAGCTGAGTACACTAAAAGAACAGTACAACACGAACGAGAAAGTTAGTTACTTTTATCAGTTGAGTGAAAAGCCTATCATCACTGTCGCTGGAAAGAACTGGCCAAGTGAAGTCTTTACTTTTTGCGGTGGTGAGAACATTTTCGCCGCATCTAGCGCGCCTTATCCTCAAGTTAGCATCGAGCAAGTCATTACTCGCCAGCCAGAGGTTATTTTTACTTCTCGTCACGCAATGAGTAACGATGGTATGTGGGCTGAGTGGAGTAATGAGCTTCTTGCCCTTAAAAACAAACACATCTGGTCCCTAAACTCTGATTGGATTAACCGTCCGACACCACGCACATTGAACGCGATCAAAGAAGTGTGTGAGCACTTTAAAAGCGTTCGTCAAAAACGCTAACGATTTCGTGGCAAATACCGTACAATTTCCGCCCATTTTTTCTCACACTATTTAAAGGTACTAAGTAACATGGACTCCATGCTGCTTTATATGATCGATTTGTTCGGTACCGCTGTTTTCGCTATCTCTGGCGTATTACTGGCGGGCCGTTTAAAAATGGATCCATTCGGCGTTATCGTGCTCGGCAGTGTGACTGCTATAGGTGGCGGAACAATCCGAGACATGGCGCTTGGTGCCACTCCCGTATTTTGGATAACAGATACGACTTACTTATGGGTGATATTTGTTACGTGTCTACTAACCATGCTTGTTATTCGAAGACCCAAGCGACTCTCATGGTGGGTATTACCCGTTTGTGATGCCATCGGTCTCGCTGTGTTTGTGGGAATAGGAGTAGAAAAGGCACTCGCCTACAATGCATCTGGGATGGTCGCGGTGATAATGGGGGTTATTACTGGCTGTGGCGGTGGCATTATACGAGACGTGCTGGCTCGCGAAGTTCCTATGGTATTAAGAAGTGAAGTCTATGCTACGGCATGTATTATTGGCGGCATCTTCCATACGATGGCGGTAAACATGGGTTATGACCACTCAACGGCTTTACTCGCTGGTGTAACCTCAACGCTCATTATACGTCTCGGTGCGATTCGTTGGCATCTATCCCTGCCAACTTTCGCCATTAACCGTTAAACACCAACAACATCACTCATCATGGAGTCGACCAAGTGTCGGCTCCTCTCATTTATGCTCATTTGAGTCGCCAATTCTTGGGCAATTCGCTAAATTATCTCAACCATTCCTAACTTTCATTAATCATTATGTTGCTTGAAGGTATTGAAACGTTACTTGTCCTCAGTAAAGAAAAAACCATGAGCCGCACGGGCAGTCAACTCTATATTAGTCAATCTGCCGTGAGTAAACGTATTTCAAATCTAGAGAAGAAGTTAGGAAAAAAATTAATAGAGCCAAATGGTCGGCACATAAAGCTGACCTCCGATGGCCTTGCGCTCATCAACACGATCGAGCCAACGTTCAATGAGTTAAGAGGTCAGATCTATGATCAACAACAAATAGAAGATACTTCTTTGATCAAGATAGACTGCTCTGAAACCTTAGTCGCTGGATACCTCAGCATGATCATGGCAGAACACTTTGCCCATGATCAGTACATACGAATATCGACCAATCATACGCCACGCATTATTGAGAATGTGAAATCAGGCAAAGCTACATTGGGATTTTGCGCTGGCTATCTACCACCTCATCATGGATTAATGAGCCTTCACCTCGCCGATGAACCTTTCTCAATTGTCAGTCGACATTCACTTTCACAACTACCTAAAGCTATTTTGACCAATGACCTAACTAACCCTGCCAACACATATCAACAAGCTATTTTATCCAAACACGGAATCGAACCTTTGATGGAAATGGATTCGTATACTGCGGCAGCACAACTGGCTTTGGGAGGTATGGCTCCCGCTTTAATCCCTAAATCTATCCTAACGACACTTAATATCACACCTAAGTTCTGCTATGACTTTGAAGAGCTAGATCAGTTAGTTCGGCCAATACATATCTGCTTACGTCACAGCACATATCGTAGCGAGCGAGTTAAAGCACTGACAGAATCCATTGCTGATGTTGTTGCCAAAGAAGTTTCGTTGCCATAAGCATCGACATCACTATAACTAGAGGACGAATCCATTTTTGCCCTTTACTTACCACGACCTTCGCCCCTAACTGAGCACCAAGAAAACCGCCAACAGCCATAGTTAAGCCAAGCTTCCACACGGGCAACCCAGCTAAGATAAAAAAGAGTAGTGCCGCTATGTTTGACGTGAAATTGAGGATTTTGGTTCTAGCTGTGGCTTCGACCAAAGAAAAGTGACCTAGTGCAACAAAACAAACAGTAAAAATAGATCCAGTCCCAGGGCCAAAAAAGCCATCATAGAAGCCGATCCCGCCACCAATGCATAGCGCAAACATCGCTTCAGATAACTTTGGTTCTCCATCGATTTTTCTCGTATTTGGCGCGAGTAAAAAATAGAGGGAAATGGCTATCAAAAGAACAGGGATCAAACTGGTGAGTACGCTAGCATCAATAAACTGCACAGCCTCGGCACCGATTGCAGCACCTATAAAAGTGCAGAGTATCGCAAAACGCATTTCCTTTAAGCTGACAATACCGTTACGCACGAAATACCAGCTAGCAGAGAAACTGCCAAACGAACTTTGTAACTTATTGGTTGCTAGAGCTTGAGTCGGACTCAACCCCGCAGCCAAAAGCGCAGGGAGCGTAATGAGCCCTCCCCCACCAGCCATCGCATCAATAAAGCCTGCGGCAGTCGCAACCAAAAATAAGACCAACAAAATTTCAACCGTGATTTCCACTACACTTCCTTTTTGAAGAGGTATCAAAGAGGAAGAAACGGTAGCACTTATTCACAAAACTACCAATGGAAAGTCAAGACACCAATCTATTCCTAATTTTCATAGAATTAATGCTTAAACTTGACTCCAAACTTTTATATAAAATTTAGTTGTCAGAAAGAATTGAATCACTGTCACAAATCTATTCCTGATAATGAGATCAAACGCTTACCTTTAAATATAAAACTAGACGAATATGAAAGATCTGTTCAGCATGTAGAGTTTACATTGTCAGCGCTCAAGGCCCGATATCTGAGGAAAATACATGACTAGCAACTACCCTTTATCACGACATCAATCCTCAAAAAATAGTGGTAGTATAAGCACCTACCCACTTTATAAATCAAATCATCAACATCGAAATCAAGAAACCATTATCTTATCTATCGAGAGCTTCGATATCGTTGTCAAGAACAATGTAAAAGATAAAGCGAAATTAGAACGTTGGGAAAAGATAAAGGGAATGTTTGAAAATACAGCAAACTATTATGCTACAGGACAGGACTTAGTTTTTATAACCAACTTATCAAACTATTTGTACGGAAATAATAGCTCTGTTATCGTTAAAAATTATTCTGGAGCTCCACATATCATACTCACAGGCTCCCCTGCTATGCACTCAAAGCTTTCTGGATTAGGAAAATTTCTTCCCACTCCAACTGTGGCAAAGTTCGCTGTTGGACCAGAAGGGGCATTACAATCCATTAGAAGTGGGGGCATAATAACAATTATCTTAATATCCACATACAGAGTGATTGACTTTTTCCTCAATGACCGTCAAACCTTAGCCAAACTATTTGGTACTTTAGCTAGTGATATAATCACTATCGGGTTATCGTCAGCTGCAGCAGCTATATTTGTAAACTTTGCCGCAGCAGTGGGTGGCAGTGTTGTAACTTTAAGTGCTGGCCCATTATTAGGGGCTATTTTGATAAGCTCGGCTGTAGGTCTTTTATTGAATAGAGAAAATGATAAACGAGGTTTAACACAGAAGTTAATAGCCTCTATAGATATTTACTTAAAGCAAAGAGATATAGAAGCAAAGAGAAGAGCAAAAGAAGAATATAATGAGATTCAACGTAAAACTCAAAGTATGATTTTCTCGCAAGAAATACAGCGAGGTTTGTTACGATGAAAAAAGGGAGTTACGACCGAACGCAAGTGTTTTTTTATTTAATAATTTTATTAGCATCAGCAATATCACTGTTAATATATGGTTTTGATGGATTGTCAGACTTTTATCTTAACATCTATAATAATGAAAGTTATTCATCTTTTGATCAGGCTGATATTTTGATTATAGGCTCTAGTTTGATCTTATTTGAATGCTCTAGAATGTCCGTAAAAACATTAAAATCAAATAATTTCCTAACTAAAAGTGAGTTTAAAAGCTCTAGTAAGATATTCCTAACTATATCGGTAACTAGTTTTTTTCTTCTTTATCCCTCGCTACTAGCAGCAGATGTTTTTGCAAAAAGTAACGGATACTCTCTTGATACTGAAGAATCAACTTATAACTTAGTCTTAGAAAAAAGAACCTATCGAAGCACTCCATAGTTAGTATGTTTTTAAGCTCGACAGTGCTTATTTTAACTTTTTCTAATTACCTATCTGCTTAAAGAGTTATGGTCGGCTTAATACCTCAGTCCTACAGCATTAATTTTGTTGTAGCAAATGGTAGTACTATTTCTTCATCTTTGGGTACATTGCTTGCCATCATTAGCTTAATGATCTTCAAAAGCGAAGCATACCAATCGTTCCTAGCACACTTTAATGCTCTTCATTTTAGAAAAACCTCGATATAAAAAAGCCCGCTCAAATGAGCGGGCAATGAGGTTGTCATGTAAGCCCTGATTAATGAGCTTACTGATTTTTATCTGTTACGCGTCTAGACTCGCTTTCACTTTAGCGTGTAACTCTTGAACCGAAGTTACTGACGCTTTTGCGTCTGCAGTATGAGACATACATGTAGCGAACGCTGCATTCAGTGTCGTTGTGTAGTTCACTTTTTCTGCCAGTGCACCACGGCGTAGAACTTTCGAATCTTCAATCGCTTGACGACCAGCAGCCGTGTTTACGATGTAGGTGTATTCGTTGTTCTTGATGCGGTCAAGAATGTGTGGACGACCTTCGTGTACTTTGTTTACCAATCGTGGGTTAATACCCGCTTCGCCCAGAATTACAGCTGTACCGTGTGTCGCATCCAACTGGTAACCCAGTTTCACTAACTTAGAAGCTAGGTCAACAACACGCTCTTTATCACCTTCACGTACAGACAGTAGCGCACGACCACCTTCAGGATAAACCGCACCACAACCTAGCTCTGCTTTCGCGTAAGCTTCTGCGAACGTTGCACCCACACCCATTACTTCACCTGTTGAGCGCATTTCAGGGCCCAATAGAGGGTCAACACCAGGGAATTTGTTGAACGGCAGAACCACTTCTTTCACTGAGTAGTAAGGAGGGATAATCTCTTTAGTAAAGCCTTGTGACTCTAGAGATTGACCCGCCATTACACGTGCAGCGATTTTCGCTAGAGGAGCGCCTGTCGCTTTCGATACGAATGGTACCGTACGAGCAGCACGAGGGTTCACTTCAATTAGATAAACGTCGTTATCTTTCACAGCAAACTGCGTGTTCATCAAACCGCGCACACCGAGTTCGAATGCTAACTTCTCAACTTGCTCACGCATCTTGTCTTGAATTTCCTGACTTAGCGTGTATGCAGGCAGTGAACATGCAGAGTCACCAGAGTGAACACCCGCTTGTTCGATGTGCTCCATGATACCGCCGATAACGACGCGTTCACCGTCACAGATAGCATCAATATCAACTTCGGTTGCATCATCCAAGAAACGGTCTAGCAGAACTGGAGACTCGTTCGATACGCTTACTGCTTCGTTGAAGTAGCGACGCAGGTCTTGCTCGTCGTATACGATTTCCATCGCACGACCACCGAGTACATAAGATGGACGAACAACTAATGGGAAGCCAATTTCTTTCGATTTCTCAACCGCTTGCTCCATCGTTGTTACTGTCGCGTTTTCTGGCTGAAGTAGACCTAAACGGTCAACAGCGGCTTGGAAGCGTTCACGATCTTCCGCACGGTCGATAGCATCTGGGCTAGTACCAATGATTGGCACACCAGCCGCTTCTAGAGCACGAGCCAGTTTAAGTGGCGTTTGACCACCGTACTGAACAATCACACCTTTTGGTTTTTCAACGCGAGCGATAGACAGTACATCTTCCAGAGTTACTGGCTCGAAGTACAGACGATCAGACGTATCGTAGTCAGTAGATACCGTTTCTGGGTTACAGTTAACCATAATGGTTTCGTAACCGTCTTCACGCAGCGCAAGTGATGCATGAACACAACAGTAATCGAATTCGATACCTTGGCCGATACGGTTTGGACCGCCACCAAGAACCATGATCTTATCTTTGTCTGTTGGGTTTGCTTCACATTCTTCATCGTAAGATGAGTACATGTAAGCCGTGTCAGAAGAAAACTCTGCGGCACATGTATCCACACGTTTGTAAACCGGATGAATATCAAACTGCTCACGAGCACGGCGAATTTCACTTTCAGCGACACCAAGCAATTTAGACAAGCGAGCATCAGAGAAGCCTTTGCGTTTCATCTGACGAAGCACTTCTTTGGTCAAACCTGCGTAGCCGCCCGCCTTGACTTGTTCTTCGAGTTTTACAATTTCTTCGATTTGAACCAGGAACCAGCGGTCGATTTGAGTCAAGTTGAACACACCGTCGACTGACATACCCGCTCGGAATGCATCGGCGATGTACCAGATACGCTCTGCACCTGCTTCTTTAAGTTCGTGACGAATCTTAGTCAGTGCATCTGGCGCTTCCAGATCGACCATCTCATCAAAACCAGTTGCGCCAACTTCTAGGCCACGCAGTGCTTTGTGAAGAGATTCTTGTTGGTTACGACCAATCGCCATTACCTCACCAACCGATTTCATCTGAGTTGTCAGACGATCGTTTGCACCAGCAAATTTCTCGAAGTTAAAGCGAGGGATCTTAGTTACGACGTAGTCGATAGTTGGTTCAAATGACGCAGGTGTTGCACCACCTGTGATGTCGTTTTGTAGTTCGTCTAGCGTAAAGCCAACAGCCAGTTTCGCGGCAATTTTCGCGATTGGGAAGCCTGTTGCTTTTGATGCTAGCGCAGAAGAGCGAGATACACGCGGGTTCATCTCGATGATGACCATACGACCATCTTTCGGGTTGATACCAAACTGTACGTTTGAACCACCTGTTTCAACACCAATCTCACGTAGAACGGCTAGCGATGCATTACGCATAAGCTGGTATTCTTTGTCAGTCAGTGTTTGTGCTGGAGCAACCGTGATTGAGTCACCCGTATGGATGCCCATTGGGTCAAAGTTCTCGATTGAACATACGATGATACAGTTGTCCGCTTTGTCACGAACGACTTCCATTTCGTACTCTTTCCAACCGATGAGTGACTCATCGATAAGAAGTTCGTTGGTCGGAGATAAGTCCAGACCGCGACGACAGATTTCTTCGAACTCTTCTTTGTTGTACGCGATACCACCACCAGTGCCACCCATGGTGAACGATGGACGAATGATACAAGGGAAGCCAACCATATCTAAAACTTTGTAAGCTTCTTCCATGCTCTTCGCTGTATCTGCGCGAGGACACTCAAGGCCGATAGACTTCATCGCTTTATCAAAACGAGAACGGTCTTCCGCTTTGTCGATTGCATCAGCCGTTGCACCAATCATCTCTACGCCAAACTCTGCGAGAACGCCGTGCTTCTCTAAATCTAACGCACAGTTAAGTGCTGTCTGACCACCCATGGTTGGCAGTACCGCGTCTGGGCGTTCTTTCTCGATGATCTTGCGAACAACTTCCCACTGGATTGGCTCGATGTATGTCGCATCTGCCATTTCAGGGTCAGTCATGATGGTCGCAGGGTTAGAGTTAACTAGGATAACTCGGTAGCCTTCTTCACGAAGAGCTTTACACGCTTGTGCGCCAGAGTAGTCAAACTCACATGCCTGACCGATAACAATCGGACCAGCACCAAGAATTAGAATACTTTGAATGTCAGTACGTTTTGGCATTATCTACTACTCCGAATTAAGCGCTGTGTTTTTTGATTAGTTCGATAAAGTGGTCAAATAGAGGTGCCGCGTCATGTGGACCAGGGCTCGCTTCTGGGTGACCTTGGAAGCTAAATGCTGGCTTGTCTGTGCGGTGGATACCTTGCAAAGAGCCATCAAATAGCGATACGTGAGTAGCACGTAAGTTTTCCGGTAATGTTGCTTCATCTGCCGCAAAGCCGTGGTTTTGCGAAGTGATCATCACAACGTTACGCTCTAAATCTTTTACTGGGTGGTTTGCACCGTGGTGACCAAACTTCATTTTCACCGTTTGCGCACCTGATGCTAGCGCCAGAATTTGGTGACCTAGACAAATACCAAAAATTGGCAGGCCTTTTTCTAGGAACACTTTGGTTGCTTCAATCGCGTAAGTACATGGTTCTGGGTCACCAGGGCCGTTCGATAAGAATACGCCATCTGGATTTAGTGCCAGAACTTCTTCCGCTGACGTTTCTGCAGGTACAACCGTTAAGCGGCAGCCGCGGTCAACCAACATTCGTAAGATGTTGCGTTTTGCGCCGAAGTCGTAAGCGACAACGTGGTATGGCAGCTCGCTGTCATCTTTCGCCTCTGGAAGTCCACCTTCAAGCGTCCACGAACCTTGCTTCCATTGATACGCTTCTTTTGTTGTAACTTCTTTCGCAAGGTCCATTCCTTTTAAGCCTGGGAATTCTTTTGCTTTCGCTAGTGCCAAAGCTTCGTCTAGGTTATTGCCCGCAACAATACAGCCGTTTTGAGCACCTTTTTCACGCAGGATACGAGTGAGCTTACGAGTATCGATATCAGCGATGCCAACGATATTTTGAGACTTAAGATAATCAGAGAGGGATTGTTCGTTACGGAAGTTAGAAGCGATTAGAGGAAGATCGCGAATCACAAGGCCTTGTGCATGAATGGAAGAGGATTCTTCATCTTCGGAAGTGGTTCCGGTATTGCCAATGTGAGGATAAGTGAGAGTGACGATTTGCTGAGAATAGGAAGGATCAGTGAGGATTTCTTGATACCCCGTCATCGAGGTATTAAAAACGACTTCACCAACGGAAAGACCATCTGCCCCTATGGACACTCCGCGGAACACTGTCCCATCTTCTAGGACCAACAGTGCTAATTTACCCAAGACAACCTCCAGAATAAAAATGCAAAAAAAATAAATCAAACTGCAAACATGCCTTCCTTTACCTATAAAATCTACATAAATAGGTATTTCAGACAAATTGGCGGTATTCTAAAGTTGGAGTCGAAACCTGTCAACCTACAATCAAAAATAAATGATTAATTTCTAGCGAGTAAGGTCATTTTGAATCAGTAAGGCCCAAAAAGATAACTTTTACATGCTATTACATAGAGAGGCATAGAGGTTTAATGAATTTTACAAATTTAAACTTTTTAGAGATCACAAAAAAGTATGAGTTTTTCACGCAAACGTTCACTCAACAAAAAAGACATTAGTTTTTAGACATCAAAACCCAAAACACCCACAAAACAACCAAAACAACAACAAAAGTAAGCACCAAAATACTTTCTGTTAGAATCATTTCATTTACAAACAATTCTATAGATATAAAAAAGCCGGCTACCGCCGGCGAATAATTATGTATTTAGAGATCATTCAATCCCAAAACATCTGTCATGGTATAAAAGCCCGCTGGTTTGGCACTCAACCAAACAGCGGCCTTGACGGCGCCATTAGCAAACGTCATACGATCGGTCGCTTTGTGCGTTATCTCCACTCGTTCCCCGATATCAGCAAACATGGCTGTGTGCTCACCGACAATATCGCCAGCGCGAATTGTAGCAAAGCCGATCTCATCTTTAGTACGTTCACCTGTGATACCTTCTCTCGCATAGACAGCTACATCATTCAGCTTGTTGCCCATCGCACCAGCAATGGCTTCGCCCATCCCGATAGCAGTACCAGAAGGAGCATCAACTTTATGACGATGATGTGCTTCGACAATCTCAACATCACAGTAGTCGCCCATCACTTTGGCTGCTTTCTCAAGAAGCTTAAATACTAGGTTCACACCAACAGAGTAGTTAGGAGCCATGACAACAGGCACTTGCTTAGCGGCTTCGTCAATCAGCTCACGCTCTGCATCACTGAAACCAGTCGTCCCAATCACAATACTCTTTCCATGCTTCTTACACAGTTCAAGATTCGCCAACGTACTTACTGGGGCAGTAAAATCGATGATTACATCAAAATTATCGACGTCTTTAGCAAGATCATCCGTTAAGAACACATCGAATTTGCCTTCACCACAAAGTTCACCGATATCGACACCGACAAGTGAGGACTCAGGTCGTTCTGATCCCGCGCTCACTGTCGCCTCTGGATTAAGGTGTGAAGCTTTAACCAAATTACGGCCCATTCGGCCTGCTGCTCCTGCGATTGCAATACGAACCATTGCGCTTTCTCTCCTTCTCTGGATAACGAGGTTTGCTCTCGTTCTCTCGTTTCGCTTAATCTGTTTAAACTAACAACATACCGTGGTTACCACAAGCAAGTTCATCAGGCTTAAGCAAACTCTTTTACGACACGCTCCAAGATAGGCACGTTCGCTTCAGGAAAGGCATAGTTACCCAATTCTCTTATCTCAACCCAGCGACCTTCTTGACCTTCTCGGCCGTAAGGCTCATTACTGAACTTAGATACCGTAATAAAATCAAACTTAAGTGATTTGTCTGGATAGTCATATTCCAAATGCTCGAAAAGGGCTTGCTCAGTAACTTCAATTCCTACTTCTTCTTCAAGTTCTCTTGCTAGAGCATGTTCAATACTTTCTCCTGACTCGACTTTCCCGCCGGGAAACTCCCAAAACCCGCCTTTATGCTTGTCGTCTGGACGCTTTGTAATAAAAATTTTTGATTTGTCTTGGTTAAAAATAATAGCCGCGACTATGTGAATTCTTTTCATAGGGGTTCCTAACTCTCAAGCCGTTACACTTCAACGGTCTTTGCATCTCTAAAACTATCCGATGCTATCAAAACTTATGAAATTCGACAGCCACAGAATTTGCTTAAAAAAAGAGCCGCCTAGGCGACTCTTTAAAAAATTATCTGACTAATACGTTAGTCGATTTTGCCGTGACACTGTTTATACTTCTTACCACTACCACAAGGGCAAGGCTCATTGCGACCTACTTTACGTTCATCACGTACCATTGGCTGACTTGAACCTTCTTCAGATTCTTCACCTTCAGAAAGAGGATTTTGTGCTGCTGCGTGTTGCGCTTGAGCACGACGAGCGGCCTCTTCAGCTTGCGCACGACGTTGCTCTTCCATACGTTCAACTTCTTCTTGTTGCTGAACTCGAACGCGAGATAGAACAGTAATCACATCGGTTTTCAGCGCTTCTAGTAGACCTTCAAACAGTTCAAACGATTCACGCTTGTATTCCTGTTTCGGGTTCTTCTGCGCATAGCCGCGTAAGTGAATACCCTGACGCAAGTGATCCATTGCTGCCAAGTGCTCTTTCCAAAGCGTATCCAACGTTTGAAGCATAACCGATTTCTCGAAGTTACGAAGTACTTGCGCACCCACCACTTCCTCTTTCTCTTTGTACACTTCAACGGCTAGATTGATGATCTTCTCGCGTAGCGCCTCTTCGTAAAGCTTATCGTCTTCTTCAAGCCATTGCTTCACTGGCGCATCAAGATCGAAGTCTGCTTTCAAGCGCTCTTGCAGACCTTCAACGTCCCACATATCTTCTAGTGATTGTGGCGGGATGTACTCATCAATAACCGCTGTTAGCACATCTTCACGGTTTTGCTCGATCATACCGCTGATGTCTTCAACGTTCATCAATTCGTCGCGCAGCTCGTAGACAACCTTACGCTGATCGTTCGCCACATCATCGTATTCTAGTAGCTGCTTACGGATATCAAAGTTACGACCTTCCACTTTACGCTGTGCTTTTTCAATTGAGCGAGAAAGCATTTTCGATTCAATTGCTTCACCTTCTTCCATACCACTTTGGATAAGGCTCGCCATACGATCAGAAGTGAAAATACGTAACAAAGAGTCTTCCATAGATAGGTAGAAGCGAGATGAACCCGCATCTCCTTGACGACCAGAACGACCACGTAGCTGGTTATCAATACGGCGAGATTCGTGGCGCTCAGTACCAATGATGTGTAGACCACCAGCATCTAGTACTTGATCATGTACCACTTTCCACTCTGCTTTAATCGCATCGATTTGTTCTTGAGTTGGGTTCTCCAAAGCTTCCACTTTTGATTGCCAACTACCGCCAAGCACAATGTCCGTACCACGACCGGCCATGTTGGTCGCGATAGTTACCGCACCAGGCATACCCGCTTCAGCAACAATTTCCGCTTCCTTTTCATGGAATTTCGCATTCAATACGTTGTGTTTGATCTTCGCTTTCTTCAATGCGTTAGAAAGAAGTTCTGATTTTTCAATCGATACTGTACCAACCAATGTTGGCTGACCTTTCGCAACGCGCTCTTTGATATCTTCAATGATTGCAGCAAACTTCTCAGCTTCGGTACGGTACACCACATCCGGCATATCGTTACGAATCATTGGTTTGTTGGTTGGGATAACCACCGTTTCCAAGCCATAAATAGATTGGAACTCAAACGCTTCAGTATCCGCAGTACCTGTCATACCAGACAGTTTTTCGTATAAGCGGAAGTAGTTCTGGAAGGTAATCGAAGCCAAAGTTTGGTTTTCGTTTTGAATCTTAACGCCTTCTTTCGCTTCTACTGCTTGGTGAAGACCTTCAGACCAACGACGACCTGGCATTGTACGACCAGTATGTTCATCAACAATTACTACTTCACCTTCGTCTGTAACGATGTAATCAACGTTGCGCTCAAACAACACATGAGCACGCAAAGCGGCATTCACGTGATGTAACATGCTGATGTTAGTCGGAGAGTAAAGTGTGTCACCCTCTTCCATAAGACCATTTTTCACCAATAGTTCTTCAACGTACTCTTGGCCCGTTTCTGTGAGGTATACTTGCTTTGATTTCTCATCAACAGTGTAGTGACCATCACCACGATATTCTTCAGAGTCTTCTTTGTCTTGCTTTTTAAGATGCGGGATCAAAAGGTTGATTCGGGTGTATAGCTCAGAGCTATCTTCAGCAGGACCAGAAATGATTAAAGGGGTACGAGCTTCATCAATTAGGATTGAGTCCACCTCATCGACAACTGCAAAGAAGCGTTCACGTTGTACGCGATCTTCGCTACGGAAAGCCATATTGTCACGAAGGTAGTCAAAACCAAATTCATTGTTCGTTCCGTACAAGATGTCAGCTTGGTACGCTTCTTTTTTCTCTTGAGGGGGCATGTTTGGCACGTTTACGCCAACAGTCATACCTAAAAATTCAAATAGAGGGCGGTTTGTCTCTGCATCACGTTTAGCTAGATAATCGTTCACTGTTACAATGTGAACGCCTTTACCAGCCAGGGCATTTAGGTAAGCAGGAAGCGTTGCCGTCAGCGTTTTACCTTCACCCGTACGCATTTCAGCGATTTGACCCGCATTTAGAACCATACCACCGATAAGCTGGACGTCGAAGTGGCGCATACCGTAGACACGCTTAGATGCTTCACGAACCGTAGCAAAAGCTTCTGGAAGTAGTTTATCAAGAGTTTCACCCTTCTCTAGGCGCTCACGGAATTCAACCGTCTTTGCTTTTAACTCTTCGTCACTTAGAGCTTCGAATGTTGGCTCAAAGTTATTAATTTCTTTTACAATTTTTCTAAGGCGGCGCAGTGTTCGGTCGTTGCGACTGCCAATCACTTTTGTCAGTAGCTTAGTTATCATTTTTCGTGAATCTCTCTTTATTCAGACCGTTCCCGATCTACTCATAATGCCTTCAGTCTCTGCCAGTTTGGAACTAAGAATACTGAGATAAATCATTTATCAAAGATATTGAGTTCAAACATCCATATTTCAAGGCTAAGTTTTGAAACAATGTGGCTTAGTGTAAGGATTTTTAATCGATACAACCATAAATAGACGTATTTGTTTGAAGCACTCTGAAGTTTTTACTTAAAGTGGTGACTGATTAGCCGATATTGCATACCGCAATATGTGTAATCCATCCAGAGCAAACTTTGCTTTTTACCTTGCTACATTGTAAAACTGAAGCTAAAGACGTTAATGTAAACTATACCTTGATAGAAAGCTGCTCTAGAATAGCTATATCTCAACAAAATTAGATTTTACCTATGCGTGATCACCGTCCAACCTCGACTGAAGATGTTATTGCTGAGTCACAGTTCAAGCAGATTCAAGAACATGCTGGAGAAATCTTACAGCTTAACCAAGCTTTGCAAGAGGTCTTACCCACGGGGACGGCCGATCATTGCCGAGTAGCGAATGTTCGTAACGGCCATCTATTGATCGATGTCTCTAGTGCCGCGATCAAAATGAAGATCGATTACGATCGCCTCATAATCCTAAATAAACTTCGTACTCAAGGCTTTGCCAAGCTGATGAGCGTTGAAGTGAGGATCAATCCTTCACTATATCGAAACCGCTTTCAACAAGACGACAGACCTAAGCGTCCACCACTAACCGAATCTGCAGCAAAGTCATTAATGACGATTGCCGACATGGCGCCACCGAAAATTCAAGAGCGTTTAAAACGATTAGCCGATATGGCAGAAAAGGAAGATCGTAAGTGAACGTTATTTCAATATGCTGAAAGCTTGAATGTTATTGATAAATCCAGGATTAAAGCCAAATAGCAAAAAACCAGGCATAAGCCTGGTTTTTTATTAATTCTAATGCCAAGTATTTACGCAAGCACCATATTTGGTTCTGCGAATGCTACTGGTGAGCCGACTTCTTCTTCGAATGTAGTCCACTCCCACGCTTCCTGATCTGCAAGAACAGCACGTAACAGTTGGTTATTTAAACCGTGGCCAGATTTAAAGGCACGGAATTCACCAATGATTGGGTGGCCACACATGTAAAGGTCACCAATCGCATCCAACACTTTGTGAGTCACAAACTCATTTTCAAAGCGTAGACCTTCTTCATTAAGAATACGGTAATCATCCAAAACGATAGCATTGTCAAAACTACCACCCAAAACTAGGTTTTGAGATTGTAGATATTCGATATCACGCATAAAGCCAAACGTACGTGCTCGAGAAATCTCACGAACAAAGCCTTTTGACGAGAAATCAAACAGCAAACGTTGCTCGTCTGATTCAATCGCTGGGTGATTAAACTCAATTTCGAAGTCCATACGGAAGCCGTTAAATGGTACAAATTCTGCCCATTTATCACCATCTTCAAAACGAACTGGCTTTTTGATGCGGATGAAGCGTTTTGGCGCATTTTGCGTTTCGATACCTGCTTGTTGTAGCAAGTATACAAATGGGCTTGCACTACCATCCATGATCGGAATTTCAGGTGCGTCTACTTCGACAACAATGTTATCGATGCCCATACCAGCAAGTGCCGCATTCAAGTGCTCAACAGTTGAAATACGCACACCTTCATCGTTTACCAATGCAGTACAAAGCATGGTGTCACGAACCGAAGCTGGATCAGCTGGAAAATCTACAGGTGGATTTACATCTGTACGACGGTAAATGATACCTGTATTTGCAGCAGCCGGGCGCAGAGTAAGTGTGACTTTACGACCAGAGTGGAGACCCACACCAGTTGTTTTCACTATTTCTTTCAGAGTACGTTGTCTGATCATCTGCTTGCCTCTCAAAAATTTGCTACAAAACACGGCCGTCTGTAACGTCGACCGTGAATGCTACCATAATTTTGAGCCATGTCAAATTTATGGGTTAAAGATTAATCAGCCTGACGACGCAAAAATGCCGGTATATCTAAATAACCACTTTCCTTTTCTTGCTTTGGAGCCGCAGAACTTTGGCTCGACGAAGCTGGAGAAGAAGGAGCAGTGTTTGTCGGCTGAGGAGTTACCTGTGGCTTCTCTTGCACTTGATTATTTTGCAAGGTCTGTGCCGGTTTTTCTTCAGCTTGCGTTGCCGCTGCTTGTTGCTGTGGTTGAGCTTGCGGCGTCGGTGCCACTTTAGCTTTACCACCCGCAACTAGCGTGATATCTGGCTTTTTCTCATTACCAATACCTGTCGCTACAACTGTTACGCGGATTTCGTCAGTCATATCAGGGTCTAGAGAAGTACCGATAACAACAGTCGCATTGTCAGAAGCGAATGCCTTCACTGTATTACCAACCGTCTCAAACTCGTCAAGACGCATATCCAGACCAGCAGTAATATTGACAAGAACACCACGAGCGCCCGCTAGATCGATGTCTTCCAGAAGTGGGCTAGAAATTGCCATTTCAGCCGCTTCTTCAGCACGGTCTTCACCTTTGGCGATGCCGCTACCCATCATTGCGTGACCCATTTCAGACATTACAGTTCTTACGTCCGCAAAGTCGACGTTGATCATGCCAGGGCGAGTAATTAGCTCAGCAATACCTTGAACGGCATTCTTAAGAACATCGTTAGCGCTTGCAAAAGCTTCTAGTAGTGTTACACCACGACCAAGTACTTTAAGTAGCTTTTCGTTTGGAATCGTGATCAAAGAGTCAACATGCTTAGACAGCTCATCGATACCTTGCTCAGCAAATGCCAAACGCTTTTTACCTTCAAAACTAAACGGTTTAGTTACTACCGCTACTGTTAGAATGCCAAGCTCTTTAGCCACTTCAGCAATAACAGGCGCTGCACCAGTACCGGTACCGCCACCCATACCAGCTGCGATAAACACCATATCGGCGCCAGTCAGGGAATCTTTAATTCGATCTCTGTCTTCGAGAGCTGCGTCACGGCCAACCTGTGGATTAGCACCTGCACCCAGACCTTTAGTGATATCACCACCGATCTGAATAACATTGCCAACGCTTGTCTTACGAAGTGCTTGCGCATCAGTGTTGACGCTGATGAATTCCACACCTTCGATGGATTCACGCACCATGTGTTCAACGGCGTTACCACCGCCGCCACCAACCCCAACGACCTTGATTACTGCATCGTCAGACATTTCCATCATCGGTTCAAACATGTGTTGTCTCCGTTTATCCTGCAACTCAGGTTAAAACTCTTTTTGTATCCAGTTACGCAATTTATCGAAAAAGCCAGTTACAGATGAGCGTTTAGGTTCATTATAATCGCTATCGTCGCTAGACTGCATGTCTCTTGCGTAATGAAGTAATCCAACTGCCGTAGAATGGTACGGCTCTTTTACATAGTCAGTTAATCCGCTGACTTCGAGCGGTTTGCCGACCCTTACTTGATTGCGGAATACGCGTTCCGCACATTCTACCACTCCGTCCATTTGCGCAGCACCGCCGGTGAGTACAACTCCCGCAGCCAGATGGTGCTTGATACCCTCTTCGCGCAATTTTGCTTGTACAGAGTCGATAGTTTGGTTAACCAGTCCCATAAGCTCAGAGTAGCGTGGCTCAATCACTTCTGACAACGTTTGACGTTGCAGGCTACGTGATGGTCGTCCACCTACGCTTGGTACATTAACCGTGTCATCCTTACTGACCAGTTCACTCAAAGCACAGCCATATTTGACTTTTATTTCTTCAGCATCGCTCACTGGCGTGCCAAAAGCAAAAGCAATATCACTGGTTACAGCATTTCCTGCGTACGAAAATACTTCTGTGTGACGTAACGCACCGCCAGTCCAGATGGCCACATCCATCGTGCCGGCGCCAATATCAACCACACAAACTCCAAGCTCTCTTTCATCCTCGGTGATTACTGCATTACTAGCAGCAAGCCCAGAAAATACGAGTTGTTCTACTTTAAGGCCGCAGCGTTCTACCGCCTTAATAATGTTGCGTGCCATGTCATTATGGCATGAGATAAGGTGGACACTCACTTCCATTCTTACCCCAGATAAACCAAGCGGATTTTTGATTCCTTCTTGGTAATCAATGGTGAACTCTTGCGGGATCACATGAAGAATTCGCTGTTCATCACCGATTTTAATCGATTTTGCGGTATGGATAGCGCGATCCATGTCTTCTTGAGACACCTCTTCATCAGAAATCGTGCCCATACCTTTTTCAATTCGGCTTGCGATATGCTTACCAGACAACGAAATGAAGACTCGGCTGATCTGGCACTCTGCCATTAATTCAGCTTGATCAATTGCACGTTGTACTGATTTTACAACCGACTCCAAATCATTCACGCCACCTTTATCCATGCCGCGTGAGGGGCTACTACCTGCGCCAATAATATTAATTTGACCGTCTGGTAAAACCTCACCCACTAGAGCCGATACGGTTGCAGTGCCTATATCAAGACCAACAATAATGTTGTCATCAGCGGCCTTAGTCATCTGTACTCTCTTCTAACTCTTGTTCAGGAAACCAACCAACTGCGGCTCCTGTATCGTACCTAAGATCGATATAACTGATTCTTTGCGTGTCACTGCCAAGCTTGTTATAGAGCTTAAAAAAGCGCTCTATACGCTCAAGAAGAGACTCTTTACCGAGCTCTAATCGAATACCGTTATCAAGGATGATTTGCCAAGCTCGTCGCTCGTTTAATACCAGAGACGATATCGCTAAACCCAATTGCTGAAACTTAGGACTCAAATCACGGTAAGTCTGTAAGACTTCCGGTCCGCTATCTTTGGGTCCGTACAGCTTCACTTTTTCTTCTTGCAACAGAGCAACATCTCCATCAAAAACGAACCCGTTTTTATCTAACAGTTCGTTGCCATTCCAAATGGCTTCTGGTTGATGCTCCGTCAAAAAAACTTTTACTGTATCCGGCCACTGCTTTCGGATTGCAGCATGCGCTACCCATGGCAGAGCTTCGACACTTTGCTGTAATACATCAATATCCTGGGACATAAATGTACCGATGTGATCAATTCGACTAAATGCAGCCTGCACATCGTCAGCTTGGACATACTCCAGTTTCCCCTGAAGTACTATTTTGGAGAGAGGTAACCTTTGGTCATCCCACATCCAACTGATCGCCGCGTACAAAACAGAACTAATTAAAGTCACAACCACAACGAAAAATAACGCACCCAAGATTTTTTCTTGGCGACCACGGTTGTTACCCGTGTTTGGTCGCTCGTCATTCAGTGCAATATTCAACAACGTCTTCGTTTCCTGACTTTTGTCGTGTACTTTTTACCCATATAATTACGCAGAGGTAAAAGTCTTGACTTTAACCTTGGGATTATACTGAGCTCTTGTAAACTATCAAACACTGATAGCAATAAATCACAATGATATTGACGCAAAATCGAGATCTGAGTCTTTATCTGTCCTTCGCGTCAACAATATGTGTCAGCCAAGCATCTTGTTTATATTCAATTTAAGACCTGCTAGCTGTTTCGCCACTTTACCAATATCACCCGCACCTTGCGTTAAGATTAGGTCGCCGTCTTGTATAACGTTAGCTAAAACTGAAGGTAATTGCTCGATTTCTGGAACAAAAATCGGATCTACCTTGCCTCGGCTGCGAATTGTGCGACATAAAGCGCGCCCATCAGCACCTGCAATCGGCTTTTCACCCGCTGCGTAAACATCCAGCATGATTAATACATCCACCTGTTCAAGCACATTCGCGAAATCATCGTATAAATCACGAGTACGGCTATAACGGTGCGGTTGGAAAATCATCACCAAACGCTTGTCTTGCCAACCACTGCGTGCTGCATTAATGGTTACATCCACTTCTGTTGGATGATGGCCGTAATCATCAACAAGCATTGCATGGCCGTAGCCAGTATCAAACTCGCCAAGGTGATCAAAACGTCTTCCCGTACCTTGCGTACCAGCCATTGCCTTTAGGATCGCATCGTCTTCAATATCATCTTCAGTAGCAACCGCAATCGCAGCAGACGCATTCAATGCATTGTGACGACCTGGAATATTCAGCGTGATATCTAAGTTAGCTCGCCCTTTACGTACTACCGTAAATTTGCCTTGCTGTCCCTCTTGACGATAATCTTCAATACGTACGTCGGCATCTTCAGAAAAACCGTAAGTTATCACTTGACGACTAATACGTGGGATTAACTCTCGAACCACAGGATCATCAATGCAAACAATTGCTTGGCCGTAAAACGGTAGATTATGAAGGAAATCGATGAAGGTTTGCTTTAAGGTTTCAAAGTCACCACCATAGGTATCCATATGATCGGCTTCGATATTGGTAACAATGCTCACCATTGGTTGCAAGTGCAGGAATGACGCGTCACTTTCATCTGCCTCTGCAATTAGAATACGACTCGAGCCTAGACGCGCATTTGTACCTGCGCTTTTCACCAAACCGCCATTCACAAACGTTGGATCAAGACCGGCTTCAGAATAGATTTGAGTAACAAGAGCGGTCGTCGTGGTTTTACCGTGTGTACCCGCAACGGCAATACCGTGACGGAATCGCATCAATTCAGCCAACATCTCTGCGCGGCGTACAATAGGGATGCGTAATTCACGTGCCGCCATCACTTCTGGGTTTTCTTCGTTGATCGCCGTTGACACAACAACCACACTCGCTTTCTCGACATTACTGGCTTGATGACCAATAAATACCGTCGCACCTTTTGATACCAAACGCTCTGTCACAGCGTTCTCTGATAGATCAGAACCTGTGATTTGGTAGCCTTCGTTCAACAGCACTTCTGCAATGCCGCTCATGCCCGCACCACCAATACCGATGAAGTGGATGGATTTCACGCGGCGCATCTCTGGCACCATTGCGCGAATCTGAGCTAAGTCTTGTGTATGTTGGATTGTCATCAATTCTATTCTCAATAATTCGGTTAACGCTTTTCGGTCAAAGCGACAATGGCTTGTGCGACAACTCGGTCAGCATTCAATTTTGCAGCGCCACGCGCTTGCTCAGCCATTGTAAGTAAAGCTTGGCGATCCAATTGTTGGATCTGCAGAGTCAGAGACTCAACGGTTAAATCTGGTTGTTCAATCATTTTCGCCGCGCCGCAATCCACCAAGTGGTCTGCATTAAGTGCTTGCTGGCGGTCTTTGTGCATGAATGGAACAAAAATAGCGCCTACACCTGCCGCCGAGACTTCAGAAACGGTTAACGCTCCAGAGCGACAAACTAAAAGGTCAGCCCATGCGTAAGCTTCTGCAACGTCATCAATGAATTCCATTACTTCTGTATTTACCACACCATTAGCTTGGTATGCTGCATTCACTTCTTCGGCGGCACCTTTGCCCGCTTGATGACGAATACAGTAATCTTCGCCCAATTTCGACATCACTTCTGGCAGAGTTTGGTTAAGAATACGTGCGCCTTGGCTGCCACCCATCACCAAAATGCGAATTGGACCTTGGCGCTCTTGCATGCGCTCAGTTGGCGCTGCTAATTGAGTCACGTCTTCACGAACTGGGTTCCCAACCACTTCGGCATTTGGAAAAGCGCCTGGGAAAGCCTGAAAAACCTTCTTAGCGATTTTCGATAACCATTGGTTCGTTAAACCTGCTACTGCATTTTGTTCATGCAGAACAACAGGAATGCCACTCATCCAAGCGGCAATACCGCCCGGGCCGCTAACATAACCGCCCATACCAAGCACTGCGTCTGGCTGCCAGCGTTTCATGTGAGCACGAGCCTGCATAATGGCATTGATAATTTGAAATGGTGCTGCAAGAAGACGTTTAACGCCTTGACCTCGTAACCCTTTCACTTTGATAAAGTCGATTTCAATGCCATGTTTTGGCACCAAATCCGCTTCCATTCGATCCGCCGTACCTAACCAACGGATCTCCCAACCTTGCTCTTGAAGCTGTTTTGCTACCGCCAAACCTGGGAATACGTGACCGCCAGTACCACCAGCCATCACCATCAAACGTTTATTTTGTTTCATTAGCTTGTTGTTCTGATTGTTGTTGCTCGCGTTTCAAGCGGCATTCGTAATCGATACGCAGTAATATGGACACTGCGACGGACATAATTATTAGACTAGAACCACCATAACTGATGAGTGGAAGTGTTAAACCTTTTGTTGGAACAATACCGGCGGCAGCTCCAACATTAACCAAGGTTTGAAACGCAAACCAAATACCAATTCCGAAAGCCAGATAACCTCCGAACATTTCGCCTTCTTCAAATGCACGCTTGCCGATGTAAACCGCTTTTAGCACCAAGCTAAAAATCAGCATTAAGACCAGCACTACGCCTACGAAACCAAGCTCTTCAGCAAGTACGGCAAACACAAAGTCGGTATGCGCTTCCGGTAGATATTCCAGTTTTTGAATTGAATTACCGAGACCTTGACCGAACCATTCACCACGACCAAACGCCATCAAAGACTGAGTCAACTGATAGCCACTGCCAAATGGGTCTTCCCACGGGTCAAGGAAGGAGGTTACTCGTCGCATACGGTATGGCTCGACGAGAATCAAACCTACCACAGCGCCGATACCTGCCACCATCAAGGCGAGAAACTGGGTTAGTTTTGCACCTGCGATAAAAAGCATGCCAAACAGCGTGACCAGCATCACGACGACCGTCCCCAAGTCTGGCTGACCAAGTAGTAATACTGCGAAGAAGGCAAACACCATGATAGGCTTCATAAAGCCACCAAAGAACGTTTGTCGTACTTCGTCTTGCTTTCGAACTAAGTAACCAGACATGAAGATAAACAGCGATAGCTTCGCGACTTCCGCTGGCTGAAGGTTAAACAGCCCAAGGGGAATCCAACGAGACGCACCATTAACCGACTTACCCGCCAAGAGCACGATGATCAACAGTGCGAAAGAAGTCCAAAGTAAGTAATGGCTCTTCTTAAACCACTCTTGCAAAGGCACTTGCAAAATAACAGCGGAGGTCCCTAACGCCAGCACGAGAAACGTCGCATGACGAAACATAAAGTGGAACGGCTGTTCCGTTAATCGAGAGCTGATTGGAAATGATGCAGAGGTTACCATGACCAAACCAGTCAACATCAAACCCAGTGCAATCCACACTAACTGACGATCAAACATCGCCTCTGGGGCTGGATGCTTGAGCCAATTGCCAATACTGCGTTTAACGTTACCTAAACCCACGAAGTGTGTAACCTTTAATTATGCATATTTCTGAGCAAGAGCAGCGAAAGCATCACCTCTTGCCATAAAGTTGTCGAATTGATCAAAGCTAGCACATGCAGGAGACAGCATCACCATATCACCTGGTTTTAACTGCGAAGATACTTGTTGAATCACATCTTCCATAGTGTCGAAACGTATTGCAGATTCATGCAGTGGCATAAATTCATCGCCATCAGCGCCAAAGCAACACAGTTGCAAGTTAAGCGTCGCGAAGATCGGTTTTAATGGCGAGAAGTCAGCACCTTTGCCAACACCACCAACGAGTAAGTAGAGCTTGCCTGTCGATTCCAAACCAGATAGCGCAGCCATAGTGCTGGCAATATTAGTTGCTTTAGAGTCATTCACCCATTTGACGCCTTGATTATCCGCAACCACCTGGCATCGGTGTGTCAGTCCCGTGTAATTTTTAAGTGCATTCAATGCTTTGTGATAGTTTACGTCCGCAGCTTTTAATAGCGCTAAAGCAACCAGAGCGTTAGATAAGTTGTGCTTACCAACCAACTTAAGCTCATCACTTGCGACAACTCGTTGACCGTGATCGAGCAGCCAAGTACGGTTGCCATCCACCTCGAGACCAAAGTCCTGATTGTCGCTGCCAAATGTCACCAATGGCATCTCTGCGTCTGGGAAGGTTTCTTGATCATCACGGTTCACGACTGCAAGAGCAGCATGGTTAAAAATACGCAACTTAGCTTGTCGATAGTCAGACATGCCTTGATAACGATCCATATGATCTTCAGAAAGATTCAGAAACGCAGCGGCTTTGAGCTTTAAGCTTGACGTCGTTTCTAACTGGAAGCTCGAGAGTTCGAGTACATATAGGTCTGCGTCTTGTTCTAACAAATCCAGTGCAGGCACACCGATGTTACCACCAACGCCAACATCCAAACCTGCAGCCTTAGCCATCACACCTGTGAGGTCGGTTACTGTGCTCTTACCGTTTGAGCCCGTAATCGCAATCACCGGTTTCTGCACCGCCCAAGCGAATAACTCGATATCACCTACTACTGCCGTACCTTTTGCTAATACGGCTTGGATCTCTGGTGTCGCTAGCGCAATACCAGGGTTGGTCACGATAAGATCCGCGTCAGAAAGCCAGTCTGTATTCCAACCACCACTATGCAGTTGAACACTTTCCGGCAAGCGCTCTGCACCTGGAGGGTTTACACGAGTATCAATGACTTTGACCACAAGTTGTGGCTGATTTTTTCTTAGGTGTTTAACGACAGAGAGCCCGGTAATACCGAGCCCTACGACGACAACACTATGTATGTTTTGCCAACGTTCCATATTTGATCACACTGTAAATCTTATTCTTGGAAAGTGCGATTAACGCACTTTCAATGTCGCAAGACCAATCAGAACAAGAACCATAGAAATAATCCAGAAGCGCACGATTACGCGAGGTTCTGGCCAACCTTTCAATTCGTAGTGGTGGTGAATTGGTGCCATACGGAAAATGCGCTGACCACGTAATTTGTAAGAACCTACCTGTAGGATGACTGATAGCGTTTCCATCACAAATACGCCACCCATGATCACCAACACCAACTCTTGACGAACTAGAACAGCAATGGTGCCCAATGCACCGCCAAGCGCTAGTGAGCCGACATCACCCATGAACACTTGTGCTGGGTAAGTGTTAAACCACAAGAAACCAAGGCCTGCACCTACGATTGCTGTACATACGACAACCAACTCAGAAGCATGTGGTAAGTATGGAATATGAAGGTATTCAGAGAAGTTAACGTTACCCGTCGCCCATGCAATAACCGCGAAGCCTGCAGCAACAAGAACCGTTGGCATGATTGCCAAACCGTCTAGACCATCGGTCAGGTTAACCGCGTTACTCGTACCGACAATCACAAAGTAAGTCAGGATAATGTACATCAAACCAAGTTGCGGCATGATGTCTTTAAAAAATGGCACCACGAGCTGAGTGGCTGCAGTGTCTTTACCGTAAGCGTACAATGCAAAAGCCACGACAAACGCGATCAACGATTGCCAGAAGTACTTCCAACGCGCGATCAAACCATCGGTATTTTTTCGTACCACTTTACGATAATCATCAACAAATCCGACCGCACCGTAGCCAAGTAAGACTGTCAGTACCGCCCATACGTAAGGGTTGGATAAGTCTGTCCATAGCAAAATCGTGATTGAGATGGCCGCTAAGATCATGATACCGCCCATTGTTGGGGTACCACGCTTACTAAAGTGAGATTCAGGACCTTCGTTACGCACTACCTGACCAATTTGCAGCATTTGCAAACGCTTGATCATGATTGGTCCCATCCATAATGACAGACCTAGAGCGGTTAATACGCTTAGGATTGCTCGAAAAGACAAGTATTCAAACAATCGGAAAAAAGACAGGTATGGCTGTAGCAGCTCGGCAAGCCAAATAATCATTAATAATACTCCTTCAAAGCAGCAGCGACTTCAAACATACGTGCACCGTTCGCTCCTTTCACCAATATCGTATGGTTTTCAGGAACGGCTTGGTCTAGATGCTGCTTGATGTATTCAATCATCTCTTGGTGCGTCTCAAAATGAATGCCTTGGCAAAGATCACTGATCACCTTGGCGTCTGCACCATATGTGAGAACATGTTCAAATTTTTGTGGGGCAGCATGTTCCCCGACTTGACGATGAAGTGCAAGACTTTCCTCGCCCAATTCCGCCATATTACCTAAAATCAGCCAGCGTTGACCTGGGAAAGCGGCCAATAAATCAACTGCCGCTTTCATGGCTGGCACGCTCGCGTTGTAGCTGTCGTCAATCAATTTTATCTTTTCGCTCAGCGCTTCAACCTCGACGCGACCTTTCACTTTGTTCAAATGTTTAAGGCCAGCGCGAACCTCTTCTAATGTGGCGCCCATTTGTAACGCAATAATAGAAGCAGCGATGGCATTCGCAACGTTGTGTTGACCTATAATACCCAGAGACAGTTCAATTTCTTGTGAGCTTGCTGCGATATGTAAGTCAAAGCTTGCTTCACCTGCGGCGTTCAATACGATGTTAGAAGCGAAGAAGTCTGCATCAGTATTACTTTGTGAAAAAGTAATGACTTTCTTATCTGCTAACACTTCATCCCACTTGGCTTCACCATTGCTGTCTAGGTTAACAATCGCAATACCACCAGCTGAAAGGCCTTGGTAGATTTCACCTTTGGCTTGTTTCACGCCATCGATAGAACCAAAGCCTTCAAGGTGAGCGGCTGCTACATTGTTCACTAACGCGATATCTGGTTTTACTAACTGAGTCGTGTAAGCAATTTCACCTATATGGTTAGCACCAAGCTCAATCACGGCATAATCATCATCCTGCTGTGAGCGTAATAATGTCAACGGAACACCAATATCATTATTGAAGTTACCCGCCGTGAATAGCACTTTGCCTTTCAATTGCAGGATACTCGCAACCATTTCTTTTACGGTCGTTTTACCGCAACTTCCGGTGATGGCAACGGTAGGTGTTTGGCATGCTTGATGCACCCAAGAAGCAAATTCACCCAATGCAAGTTTGGTATCCGACACCACAATTTGCGGCACATTCACATCTAAGCGTTTTTCCACGAGTAAAGCACCGGCACCTGCATCTACCGCTTGTTGGCAAAAGTTGTGCGCATCAAAGCGCTCCCCAACTAACGCGACGAATAAAGCCCCACGCTCAATCGTTCGTGTATCAGTAGAAACCGCGTCGATAAGTAGCTCGTCGCCGAATCGCTCACCACGAGTGATGTCTGCAATTTGAGATAACGTTACTTTGATCATGAGGTCAATCCTAAAAGTTGCATTGCGGACTCGCGGTCGGAGTAATGAATCGTTTCGCCATTACGAATCTGATAATCTTCATGGCCCTTTCCAGCTAACAAGATAATGTCGTTTGGCGAAGCATTTTCAATGGCATAAGACAGTGCTTTGAAGCGGTCATGCTGAACAATCGCTTCAGCAGGTTTTGACAGCCCAGCTAACATGTCTTTCACAATCTGAACCGGGTCTTCGCTGCGTGGGTTATCGTCAGTCAACACCACTCTGTCGCCTAGACGCTCTGCAATTTCCGCCATCATTGGGCGCTTACCTGCATCGCGATCGCCACCGCAGCCAAAAATAGCCCACAGCTGGCCTTCACAATGAACTCGTAAAGCTTGCAGCGCTTTTTCTAAAGCATCAGGAGTATGGGCATAATCAACCACGACTTTGGCACGATCCTCAGTTTGGAATAACTCCATTCGGCCGAGTACAGGTTGCAGTTGACCTGCGGTTTCGAGTAACGCTTGTTTCTCTTTACCTAAGCTTAATAAGGTCGCAAAAGCGAGCATTAAGTTGGTTGCATTAAACTCACCAATCAATGGCGCGTGCAATTCACCTGAGCCAAATTTACCATCGAACTTAATAGTAATCCCTGACTCCGCGTAACTGACTTCCGTCGCCCAAATTGCGCTTTCAAATTCAGTATTCGGTTTGAGCGAAACAGCGACCGCATTACTTAACTGCGACGCCCATTGATGACCTACTTCATCATCAACATTGATAATGGCACGTTCACATTGGTGTTGCGTGAACAACCCAAGCTTTGCATTGGCATACTCTTCCATCGTGCCATGGTAATCAAGATGGTCACGACTTAAGTTAGTAAACACGCCCGCCGCAAATGATAATGCTTTGACACGACCTTGCGTCAGGCCATGGGAAGATACTTCTAGCGCGGTGTATGTGGCTTGTTGATTTGCGAGAGAGGAGAGCGTTTTCTGAATTTCAACGGCATTCCCCGTTGTATTCGCAGCTTGTTGCAAGTTATTGAGGAAGCCATTTCCTGTTGTTCCCATTACCGCCGCTTTATGGTCAAGCAGTTCTAGCCATTGCGCTATTAACTGGGTAATGGTGGTTTTGCCGTTGGTGCCGGTGACACCAATCAAATCCATATCAGGGTAAGCATAAAGCTTTCCAGCAATTGCGGATAAACGTTGGTCCAACCTATCAATGTAAATGACGGGAACATCATCAATGATTTCCACCGTACCATGTGTTTTGACATCGCAGGCTTGCGCCAGGGCTGCATTTGCACCTTGCTCAATTGCAGAGGCAATGAATTTACGCCCATCCACAACATGGCCAATCACTGCTACAAACGTGGTTCCAGGTTGAACTCTTCGGCTGTCGAGCTCCAATTCAGAAACAAGAACGGACGATAAGCTAGGGCAATCCACCCAAGGGGAAAGCAGCACGTCCATACTGATGGCTTTAGTCATATTTGTTCTCCGAGCTTTGGCTCAGGTTTTCTTAATTTTGTTTGCTCAGTAAACCACAGGGCTTACTGTTGGAATTTGTTTTCGTCAGGTGCAACATTGAGTATTTGTAGCGCGCCTTTCATGATTTCAGAGAAGACAGGAGACGCTACCGAACCACCATAGTAGTCATCGCCTTGAGGCTCGTTTACGATCACTACTAAAGCAATTCGCGGATCGCTAACCGGAGCAAGCCCAGCCGTGTAGGTGATGTACTCGTCGCTGTACCCACCGGCAGAAGCTTTACGTGATGTACCCGTTTTCGCTCCTACTCGATAACCAGGAACTGCCGCTCTGCGAGCCGAGCCCCCTTTTTGAGTTACGGTTTCCAACATGTCTAATACTTGACGCGCATACTTCGCACTCACCACTTGGCGTGACATGTCATGATCATTGCTTTCGATAATATGAATAGGCTCGTATTTGCCAAGGTTTCCAAGCGTCGCATAAGCATGGGCTAGCTGGATTGGTGTAATTGATAGACCATAACCAAACGCAATCGTGGCGCGCTCAATTGGCGACCAACGAGTTCGTGTAGGAAAAATACCCGTCACTTCCCCAACTAGGTTTAGGCCAGAAAGCTCACCAAAACCCACTGAACTGTACAGCCCAAGAAGCGCCTCTACCGGCATTTGCATTGCTAGCTTCGTCACACCGATATTACTCGACTTTTTAAGGATCGTGGTCAAGCTCGCTTTACCTACGCGAGAGACATCTCTGACTCGACTACCACCTAAACGTAGAACACCATTACCGGTATCTACGATGGTATCTTTATCCGCTATCCCATTTTCTAAGGCGGCTAAAATAACGAAAGGCTTAATGGTCGAACCGGGCTCCATTGAGTCCGTGATCACTCGGTTACGCATTTGATAGCTTTGCCAATCGCTACGATTGTTAGGGTTGTAAGAAGGAGCATTAACCATGGCCAATACGGCGCCCGTTTTTACATCCAACATGACAACAGAACCTGAAGTGGCGCGGTGGTCCGCAACGGCTTGCTTAATCGCACGATACGCAATCGCCTGTAGGCGCTGATCGATGGTTAACTGAAGTGATTTACCTTCTTGCTTGTCTTGCCAAGCAATGTTTTCCACAACACGACCATAACGGTCTTTACGAATAGTTTTCTTACCCGCCGCGCCAGTGAGCCACTCATCGTAGCTACGCTCCACACCTTCTAGGCCATGCCCGTCAATGCCTGTCACACCGACTAAGTGAGCACTAACCTCACCTGCAGGATAATAACGACGAGATTCCGACTTAAGGCCAACACCTGGCAGCTTTAGCTCACGAATATAGTTCGCCATGGCCGGACTGACCTGGCGCTGCAAGTAGATAAAGCGGCGTTTTTCATTGCGCTTGATTTTGTCTATTAACCCTTGTCGGTCAATACCAAGAACATCCGCTAATGCATGCCAACTTTTGGTCTGGCTTAACGCGTTTTCTTTAAAAATCGTGGCAGGATCTGCCCAAACAGCCTCAACCGGAACACTGACAGCAAGCGGCTCACCATTTCGATCCGAAATAATACCGCGAGCAGAAGGAATGGATTTAACACGAACCGAACGTAGGTCACCTTGTTTAATCAGGTTATCTGGCTCAATGATTTGGATGTAGGCTACGCGTGCCACCAAAAGGGCAAATGCACAAAAAACAAAAAACAGTAATAGATGGAAGCGCCAACGAATCAAGAAAGATTCTTCGACCGCCACTTTCACTGCTTTGTTATCGTTTTTCTTATCCCCCGTAGCCACTTTCTCTTTTGCTACAGGTTTACGCTTATTGGCTTGTTTCGTGTTGGATTTTTTTCTAATCATTTGAGCGTGACAACCACTTCTTTATCGCCATCAGGTCGTTTCATTTCAAGTTCTTTTTTGGCAAGGTCTTGAACACGACTGTGTTCCGCGAGGGCAGTTTCTTCCAACATTAAGTTACGCCATTCGCTATCTAATCGTTCTCGTTCAACCAACGTATGGTCTTTTTCGGTGATCGCTTGACGCGCATGGTGGGTAGCAAATACCACTCCCATTGCCGATGCCACGATCAATAGCAACAACAGTAATGGCCAGCGACCAACAGTGAGGAGATCTGTTGCAATCAACTTAGCAAGATTAGGAGTGGATTTCGTCATAATAATTAAAGCTTTTCCGCAATTCTTAACACAGAGCTGCGCGAGCGAGGGTTCATTTCAATTTCTTGTTTGCTTGGCTTAATCGCTTTGCTCACTGCTTTCATATTCGCACTACCAAGAGCACGAATTTGCTCTTCCGTCATTGGAATACCGTGTGGCACTTCAGGCCCTTTGCTCTCTTTACGGATAAAACGTTTGACCATACGGTCTTCCAGAGAGTGGAAGCTAATCACAGATAAACGGCCTTCAGGAGCCAGAATGCTCGCCGCGCCTTTAAGTGCCGTATCAATTTCTTCTAACTCACTGTTGATGTAAATACGAAAAGCCTGGAAAGCACGAGTCGCAGGGTGTTTTTTCTCTTTAAAACTTTTCGGTGCGGCATCTGAAATCAATTTTGCCAGCTGACCAGTGCGAACCATTGGCTCATTTTCTTCGTCTTCACGGTAGGCAACAATCGCTTTTGCAATACGGCGCGCATGTTTATCTTCCCCAAACTCGCGAATGACCCAAGTGATATCATCGAGGTCTGCTTCCATCAACCATTGAGATACTGGAACACCTGATGTCGGGTCCATACGCATATCTAGCGGACCGTCTTTCATAAAGCTAAAGCCACGCTCTGCGTCGTCTAACTGAGGAGAAGAAACGCCTAAATCCAGCAGAACACCATCCACTTTTCCAACTAGTCCATACTCTTCAGCATACTCAGCAATACCAGAAAATGGACCATGAATAATGGTGAAGCGAGGGTCATTGATTTTGCCTGCCTCAGCGATCGCTTGAGGGTCACGGTCGATACTGTACAGTCGGCCATTTTCACCGAGTTTAGATAGAATTGTCCGGCTGTGACCGCCACGGCCAAATGTTCCATCAATATAGACGCCGTCTGGTTTGATAGCTAAGCCATCAATGGATTCATTTAATAACACGGAAATATGTTGGAAGGTTTCGGTCATAGCTTTCTCGTTGAATGATCTTGAAGCGATTCTTTAGTGTACTGATTTCCTACATCATCGCCACCACAAGTCTAAAGTTAGACGTGATTTACGCCAAGTTTATTGGTAATGACATAGTTTGCGTCAATTAAATGCAAAAAACCCATCACTACCGAAGTAGAGATGGGTCTCGAATAGGTGGAGCCGACACATAAGCCGGGTTCTGTTCCGCTTGCGCGGCGGTAGCCATTCGTCTAGGCCAGCAATCACTCACTGGCTCGAGCAACCTACCCGCCTCCTTACGCGAGCAACGCAATGTGGAGGCCTATTTGGTCTTGCTTCAGGTGGAGTTTACCCTGCTACGAACTATTGCTAGTCGTCCGGTGCGCTCTTACCGCACCCTTTCACCCTTACCTGTACCCTTACGGGCCATCGGCGGTCTTCTCTCTGCTGCACTTGTCGTAGGCTTGCGCCTCCCAGGCGTTACCTGGCACCTTGCTCTATGAAGCCCGGACTTTCCTCCCCTTTGTCAGTCTCCCGAAGGACGTCAACGTCAGTCTCCCAAAGGGACTTCGACGTCAGTCTCCCGAAGGACATCAACAAAGCAGCGACTACCCAGTCAGCTCCGAGGGCGGATTGTATAGAGTTCTCACTTCAGAGTCTAGTTAGATCACAGATATGATGAAATGAATGCACTAAGTGATGACTTTTTAGTCAACGTACCAAAAATAGATAATAAAAAGGCCGATGCCTAAACATCAGCCCTCATTGACCATTTATCTCGCTAGCGGCACTTAGTCTAAGTTTTCTAAGCCCCATTTATATAGCGCATTCTTCTTCAAGTTATGTATTTCTGCAACCAAAGCAGCTGCTTTTTTCAAAGGCAGCTCTTTGGTCAAAATCCCTAACGTGCGTAAAGCATCTTCAGGTAGTGAGTCGTCTGTTGTTTCACGATGGCCATGTACCAACAATACCATTTCACCACGCTGTTGGTTATCGTCACTTTTCACCCATTCAATCAGCTCACCTAACGGCATGCCTTGAATGGTTTCAAAGGTTTTTGTTAGCTCTCTTGCCAACACAACTTCTCTATCTGGGCCAAGAACGTCTAACATGTCTTGTAGAGAGTCTAAAATACGGTGCGGTGACTCGTAAAAAATACACGTACGCTCTACCGAAGCAATCTCTAGGAATTTATCCTTACGACCTTTGCTTTTCGGTGGTAAAAAACCTTCGAAGCTAAAGCGATCCGATGGCAAGCCAGAGGCACTTAACGCCGTAATGACCGCACAAGCACCTGGAAGAGGCACAACTCTAACGCCCGCTTGACGACATTTTGTCACCAAATGGTATCCTGGGTCGCTGATAAGTGGCGTACCAGCGTCAGAAACTAATGCGATAGACTGACCGGAAAGCAGCTTTTCTACCAAAACTTGTGCTTTTTGCTGCTCATTGTGGTCGTGTAGAGCAAAAGTTTTGGTTTGAATATTGAAGTGAGACAGTAATTTGCCCGTATGTCGAGTATCCTCAGCGGCAATGATGTCCACAGTCGACAGAATTTCGATAGCACGTTGGGTGATATCCGCTAAATTTCCGATTGGAGTCGGTACGATATAGAGAGTTGGCCCCTCATTCGGCAACTTATTTTTATCTGTCATTTGTTTACCATCACTTCAACGATTAATATAGAGACAATTTTGTACAAAATTATAGAGAACTCACGGCAATGATTAACCATAAGAGACTCAGTGTACCACGCATACTTACTCCTGTTGCACTAGCAATTACGCTCGCCGCCTGTTCTTCAGGTCCAAGACAGCCTGATGGCGTTGATGTAACACTTGAGCCTACTCAGTCTGTTCAGAACTATATGATCCAAGCTGATAGCACGGAAGGCAGTTTACAAAATGACTGGTTGATCATGGCAACCAAAGCCGCGATTCAAGCAAACCAGTTTGATCAAGCAGAAATGTTGATCAAGCGCCTAGCTCGTCAACAGTTAACCGAAGTTCAGCAAGCAGAGTGGCAACTAGCGCGTGCGACCATACAGCAAAAACAGGGTAATTACTCTCAATTGCTGCAATTGTTGAATTTTAAACCTTGGTGGAAGTTGCCAAATGAGCAATGGAAAGACTACTACTTTATGCGTGCCGACGCTTATCAAGGTCTTAACCAAGCGTTTGAGGCAAACCGCCAACTGGTTGCATTTGGCCAATATGCATCGTCCGCGGAGCAGAGAGAGATTTCTAGCCGTATTTGGATGAACTTTGGCAGCTACTCCGAGTACGAACTGACCTCATTAGAAACAGAGCCAAATGAAGATGTTTTGGATGGTTGGCTACAACTCGCTATTTATGCGAAAACGCTGTCGGGCAACTTATCCCAACTAAAAAATACCCTCGAACGCTGGTTAAACGAGAACCCATCGCATCCAGCCGCTATCTACACACCAGAAGAGATTCAAAACATTCTCTCTCTAGACATAGTTAAACCAAACAACACCGCTTTGTTACTGCCGCTTACTGGTAAATTCTCGCCACAAGCGCAATTAATTCGTGATGGTTTTGTGTTTGCGATGATGAATGATCGTAACCGTGATCCAAGCGCTACCCTCACGGTAATAGACACTAATGCGTATAACGCCGACCAAATTAAACAACGTTTGATCAATGAAAACATCGATTTTGTTGTTGGTCCTCTAGAAAAAGAGAACGTTGAGCTATTGCACACAACCATGGATGGCTCAGAAAATGGTCCTACGATTCCAGCCCTTGCGCTAAATATTCCCGAAGATGTGCAACCAGATAGCAATATTTGCTACTTGGCATTATCACCAGAACAAGAAGCCGCACAAGCAGCGAAACACTTGTTCAGCGAAGGCTATAACTTCCCTCTGATCCTGGCACCAAAGGGCATCTTTGGTGAGCGCGTAACTGAAGCGTTCAACAAAGAATGGCGCAAGTACAGCTCTAATAAAGTCGCAGCAAGTTATTTTGGCGACAAGCGCCAACTTCAAAAAGACATCAATGAAGTATTTGGTCTGCAAGAAAGCAAACAACGTATTGCTCAGATGCAATCACTAATGCGTATCAAGCTTGAAACACAGCCACGTAGCCGTCGTGATGTCGATGCGGTTTATATTGTTGCTAGAAGCACGGAACTGACTTTGATCAAGCCATTTATTGAGGTAGCGATTAACCCAGACGCCAAAGCTCCTCAAATTTTCTCTAGCTCGCGTAGCAACAGTGGCGGCGCGACTTACGAAGATCTAACAGGCATCATCTACAGCGATATCCCATTACTGATTGACCCAGACCCTAGCGTGACCGCTGAAATGAACGAGTTGTGGTCAGAGCAATCTAACATGGAAAAACGTTTGAAAGCACTGGGTATGGATGCGTATAAATTGATTGGGGAGCTGCCACAAATGAAGGTCGTTCCGGGCTACTCAGTTGGCGGCCAAACCGGTATTTTAAGTATCGACAATAATTGTGTTGTACAGCGTGAGCTAAGCTGGGCTGAGCGTGGGGCTCTTTAGCAAGCGCCAAATCGGAAATCAATATGAAGCTCTGGCGAAGCAGTATTTACAACGCCAGGGCTTAAACTTTATTGAACAAAATTTTCTGACTAAGGTCGGTGAGATTGATTTAATCTTCCAACAAGGTGAAACTATTGTGTTTGTTGAAGTCAAATACCGTAAGAACAATCACTTTGGCTCGGCAGCAGAAATGGTGACGCACGCTAAAATGCGCAAGCTAGTCAAAACCGCACAAGTTTGGCTTAGCCAACAAAAGCGCTTAAAACACAATATCGATTATCGATTTGATGTCATCGCCATTCATGATAATGGGCGAGATATCAACTGGATAGAAAACGCAATCTCTGAAGGATAAGCGATGCTAGACAGCATTAAAGACAGCTTTACAGAAAGTATTCAAATTCAAATCGCAGCAGCAGAGGCGCTGCCTGATGCCATTACTCATGCAGCTCAAGCGATGGTGTCGAGCCTGCTTAATGGCAATAAAATTTTATGTTGTGGTAATGGCGGCAGTGCTTCAAACGCTCAACAATTTGTTTCTTGTCTTTTAAACCGTTTTGAAACTGAGCGCCCTAGCCTACCAGCAATGGCCTTAACCGCCGATAATACTACCCTAACCGCAGTGGCCAACGATTACCACTACCAGGAAATCTTCTCAAAACAGGTACGAGCGTTTGGTCAACCAGGCGACATTTTGCTTGCCATGTCGACTAGCGGTAACAGTAAAAATATTATCAAAGCGATGGAAGCAGCCGTAACTCGAGACATGACGATTATCGCGCTAACAGGAAAAGATGGCGGAGAGATGGCAGGACTGCTCGGTGAGAACGACGTCGAAATTCGTATTCCATCACACCGCACTGCACGTATTCACGAAGTACATATGGTAACACTCCATTGTCTTTGTGATCTTATTGACCAGGTGCTTTTCCCTGCTCACGAAGAGTAACCAAGACTGAGAGTCAGAATTATGATACGTAGCCTCGTTATCTTATTAACAGCATTGAGTTTAAGTGGTTGCGCAGGTTTGTTTATCGCAGGTGCAGCAACCACAGCGAATATTGTCACGGACACACGCACGACAAAACAAATCTGGCAGGACAATAACATCGAATTCGAAGTTGCGGCGATCGGCAATAAAGCACCGTTTAAAGGTGAAGTTCGTGTCGTTGCCAGTTCATATAATGGGACTGTAGTCCTTATGGGACAAGCTCCGACACAAGACCTTATCCTTGCTTTAGAGCGAAGGGCTCGAGAAGTTAGTGGTGTAAAAGTCATACACAATCAAATCAAACAAAAAGAGCCACTCACTGTTACCCAGATTAGCAATGACAGCTGGATCACAACCAAAGTAAAGTCAGCTTTGCTTACTGATTCTGAGCTTAATGGTGTTAAGGTTAAAGTGATCACCGAAGATGGCGACGTTTTTCTGTTTGGTTATGTCACGCCAGAGCAAGGCGATCGAGCGACAGAAATCGCACGTAATATCTCAGGCGTAAAACAAGTCATTAAAGGGTTCCAATACGGCGAAATGGAGCCTGTTGAAGTGGACTTACCGAGTGACGGTGTACAAACAATAGAAAGTGAGGCAAGCACAGAAAATGAAGAGAACGTCGAAGTCTTTACGATTAGTGAGTAATTTCCAAAGTCTGGCTTGAAATCATCTTCAACAAGTTAAAAAGAAAAAAGCAGCGTAACGCTGCTTTTTTATTATTTAATCACTCTTAAGCTTGGTTTGCCTTTTGGTCGAGGAGCATCGTCCTCTTCGGCATCTGAATCAGAAACTAACTCAGAAGGCTCATCGCTAACCGTTGTGAACGATGGGGATGATTCTTCCTCGGTCATCGCTTCTTCTTCGATGTGAGTGTACGCTTCTTCTGGTTCAAACATAGTACCAGCACCATTCTCACGTGCATAAATAGCTTGAACAGCATACACAGGCACGATCACTGAGTGCGGACGACCGCTAAAGCGAGCATGGAAGGTAATCGCATCATTACCTAACTCAAGATTACCCACTGCACGTGGCGCAATATTCAAAATAATTTGACCATCTTGAATAAATTCAACCGGGACACGCACCCCTGGCATTGTTGCATCCACAACCAAGTGAGGAGTCAAGTCATTGTCTACTAACCAGTCGTAAAATGCGCGAAGCATATACGGGCGGCGAGCAGTCATTTTTGCAATATCCATAACGTGTTTTAAATCGCTTAGCGAACTAGGCGCATTTCACGTTCAGCTTCAGTCAAAGAAGCAAGGAACGAATCACGTTCAAATACGCGGTTCATGTATACCTTGATTTCTTTTGAACCAGGGCCAACAAGATCGATACCAAGTTGAGGCAAACGCCACAATAGTGGAGCTAGGTAACAATCGATCAAGCTGAATTCTTCGCTCATGAAGTACTCATATTCAGCAAAAATTGGCGCTAACGTCAGAAGATCATTACGCAGCTTTGTGCGTGCTTTTTCTGATTCTTCCGCATTACCTTTCATCACTTTTTCAGCGAGTGAATACCAGTTGCGTTCGATACGGTACATCATCAAGCGGCTGTTGCCACGAGCAACAGGGTAAACCGGCATTAGAGGTGGATGAGGGAAACGCTCGTCCAAGTACTCCATGATGATTTTTGAATCGTAAAGAGCTAGCTCACGGTCAACAAGAGTTGGCACTGATTTATATGGGTTTAGCTCAACAAGCTCAGCAGGAAGGTTTGCTTCGTCAACAAGCTCAACTTCAACACTTACGCCTTTTTCAGCTAGTACAATGCGAACCTGATGGCTATACAAATCTGATGCACTTGAGAAAAGAGTCATCACAGAACGTTTATTGGCAGCTACAGCCATGGAGCCCTCCAGTACACTTACAAATAAAAACAATGGAGGCTAAGCCTCCATTGTACATCAATTAAAATTGGGAATTAGCACGGTATTTTAGCACAATTAATGCACATCGCGCCAATACTCTTTCTTGAGCATCACAACAACGATGGTTAGAAGCACTAAGAAGCCCATTACCCACCAGCCTAAAGCATGACGCTCAAGCTGCACTGGGTCACCTGAATAAACTAAGAAGTTAACGAGATCGCCAACCGCTTTGTCATATTCGCCTTCACTCAGCTCACCCGTGCCATCGGTTTCAGTACCAACAACAACTTGTACTTCTTCGCCATCTACGATTTTCGTATCGTAAATCGGCGTCGGGATGCCCTGTAGCTCTTCAAGTACATGCGGCATACCAACACTCGGGAATACGATGTTGTTCACGCCGAATGGACGAGATGGATCAACATAGAAAGAGCGTAAGTAAGTGTATAACCAATCAGCACCACGAACTCGTGCAACCAACGTAAGATCTGGTGGTGGAGCACCAAACCAGTTTGCCGCTTGCTTCGGTGGCATAGCATTGACCATTAGATCACCGATTTTCGCTTCAGGATTGAAAATCAGGTTTTCTTTCATTAAGTCTGTTGGAATTTCCAAGTCTGTTGCTACACGCTCGTAACGCTGGTATTGCGTAGAGTGACAAGCAAAACAGTAGTTCATGAACAACTTCGCGCCGTTTTGTAGCGAAGCTTTATCCGTAAGGTCAACATTCGCTTTATCCAGCGGAACATTGGCCCCAGCTGCCATCGCTAGTGATGGCAACATAGCAAATAGAATTACAATCCACTTCTTCATTTGAATGTCACCCTCTCTGGTAATGGTTTGGTTGCTTCATTTTTGCTGTAGAAGAACAGCAACACAAAGAACATGAAGTAACACAAGCTAAAGATCTGAGATAGTAGTGTGTACGTTGGTGTAGCAGGTAACGCACCTAAAATACCCAGAGCGATAAAGGCGATAGTGAACTGTACAATATTCAATAAATGAAGTTTGCTACGGTAACGGTATGAACGAACTTTACAACGATCCAACCAAGGTAGAACAAACAGCACTGCAATTGACGCGCCCATTAGGATAACACCTAATAGTTTGTCTGGAACCGCGCGTAAGATTGCGTAGAACGGCGTGAAGTACCATACCGGAGCAATATGCTCTGGTGTCTTCAGTGGGTTTGCAGCTTCAAAGTTAGGCGGCTCAAGGAAGTACCCACCCATCTCTGGGTTAAAGAACAGCACGTAACAGAAGAAGAACAAGAAACCAGCGACACCGACCAAGTCCTTAACCGTGCCGTACGGATGGAAAGGAATCGAATCAATGATGTCATATTTCTTCGTGTAGTAATCGTGGAACTTGAATTGCGTTTTGTAATCGTCGCCCATTGAGCCTTTTGGCAGCTTAGTTTCGATACCATCCGGGTTGTTTGAGCCTACTTCGTGCAGCGCCAATACGTGCAGAACAACAAGAAGAAGCAAAACGATAGGCAGTGCAATAACGTGTAGTGCGAAGAAACGGTTTAGCGTTGCACCAGAGATGATGTAGTCACCACGAATCCAAAGTGTTAGGTCATCACCGATAACAGGAATAGCACCAAACAGGGAAATGATTACCTGCGCACCCCAGTATGACATCTGACCCCATGGAAGTAGGTAACCCATGAACGCTTCAGCCATGAGAACTAGGAAGATCAACATACCGAAGATCCACAACAGTTCACGAGGTTTTTGGTATGAACCGTAGATCAAACCACGGAACATGTGAAGATACACAACAACGAAAAACGCTGACGCGCCAGTGGAATGCATGTAACGCAGAAGCCAACCGTACTCTACATCACGCATAATGTATTCGATAGACGCAAATGCACCGTCACCTGAAGGAACATAGTTCATCGTTAGCCAAATACCCGTTAGGATTTGGTTAACAAGAACCAGCATCGCCAGAGAACCGAAAAGGTACCAAAAGTTGAAGTTCTTAGGCATTGGGTATTCAGACAAATGCTTTTTATAAGCATTCATTGCAGGAATACGCTTTTCAACCCAATCTAACATTGCTTGCATTATGCATCTCCCTCATCAACACCCACAATGAGCTTGGTATCGCTCAAATACATGTGCTTAGGAACGACAAGGTTCAACGGAGCAGGTACTCCTTGGAACACTCGACCAGCCATGTCGAACTTAGAACCATGACAAGGACAGAAGAAGCCAGATCTTACGCCCTGCACCTGCTCTGAGAAAGAGTCAGGTAGATAGGTTGGTGAACAACCTAAGTGGGTACAGAAACCAACTGCGACGAAAAACTCTTCCTTAATCGAACGAAACTCATTCTGAGCGTACTCAGGCTGCTGCTCCATTTCAGATTGTGGATCGCGAAGCTTATCACCGATCGATTTTAAGTTATCCAGAACGCTTTGAGTGCGGCGAACAATCCATACAGGTTTTCCCTGCCACTCAACACGAACCAGCTGACCTGGTTCAATTTTACTTATATCCACTTCCACCGGTGCGCCCGCCGCTTTGGCTTTAGCACTCGGATTCCATGATTTGATAAAAGGCACGGCGACGGCGACTGCCCCTAACCCACCAACAACTGCCGTTGTAGCGGTTAGAAAACGCCTGCGACCGTTATTTAAAGGCGCGTTGCTCATCCAAACATTCTCCCATTTGCTCCCTTTGGATCGTTATTATTCCGCTTATAAGAGCATGGCTAACAAATAATGAATTTAGTTCTATTTATTGGAGGGAAATGATAAAGAAAACCCTACTTTTTGACAAGATAAAGCTACCTTTTTGTAACATTTGTGAGGCAAATCGCTCGCGTCGTCACAAAAGCGGCAGAATTATAAAAAATTGATGTGATTTGTAACAAGAAAGCACCACATAGAAGCCCCGCTGAAAGCGGATAAAACCTTTTATCTTGGTAGTTTTCAGTTAATTACACAGAGAAATATTTCGTATTACGCGTTCAGCTTACTGTGTTTATATTTTCAATTTTGTAGCACGCAGAATGCTCAAAAAGGAACGTAAGTCATTTTAAAACATGTTACAGGAAGAATAAGATACAAAGACATTCCTGCTGATGAATACATCTATGCTGCATCGCAAGAGAAAGCGTGGTGAGTCGCGATTAAATAAGGCACACATATAAAACGGCACTGACAACCTTTCGACGAAGAGGACGAATAAGAAGGCCTGCTCGGAGTGTGATGATAAGTGAAGGCTGTTCGTTGCTTGAAGACAAGTATGATGTCTTTAAATACAAAAAAGCCCGGCATAGAGCCGAGCTTTTGGTACACAGTTTCCAGAGTAACTCTGAAAGCATAATTCCCGATAAGAGGAAATTAACGCTTAGAGAACTGTGGACGACGACGTGCTTTACGTAGACCAACTTTCTTACGTTCAACGCAACGAGCGTCACGAGTAACGTAGCCAGCTGCGCGTAGAGCAGGACGTAGAGACTCATCGTATTCCATAAGCGCGCGAGTGATACCGTGACGGATAGCACCAGCTTGACCAGAAATACCGCCGCCTTTAACTGTTACGTAAAGGTCTAGCTTTTCAGTTAGTTCAACTAGCTCTAGAGGTTGTTGTACAACCATACGTGCTGTTGGACGACCGAAGTATTCGTCAAGGTTACGCTTGTTTACTACAATGTTACCGCTGCCTGGTTTAATGAAAACACGTGCAGCTGAGCTTTTGCGACGGCCAGTGCCGTAGTATTGATTCTCTGCCATTTTCGAAATCCCCAATTAGATGTCTAGTACTTGTGGTTGTTGAGCAACATGGTTGTGCTCAGCGCCCGCGTAAACTTTTAGCTTACGGTACATAGCACGGCCTAGAGGACCACGTGGAAGCATGCCTTTAACTGCAAGCTCAAGAGCCATCTCAGGTTTACGATCGATCAACTTTTCAAAAGTGATAGATTTTAGACCACCTGGGAATTCAGAGTGACGGTAGTACACTTTGTTCTTAGCTTTGTTACCAGTTACAGCAACTTTCTCAGCGTTGATAACGATGATGTAATCACCAGTGTCAACGTGAGGAGTGTATTCAGCTTTATGTTTGCCACGTAGGCGAGATGCAATTTCACTTGCTAGACGGCCAAGAGTTTTACCTTCAGCGTCTACAACGTACCAGTCGCGTTTTACAGTTTCTGGTTTAGCAACGAAAGTTTTCATGCTAACAATAACCCGTTAATTAAATTTTAAACTTTAAAGGAACACCCAATAGTGCTCCCACACTGTCTAAGAGCCCAGTCATCACCCCTTCGAGTCGTTGGTACTCTCGACCTTCAATTTCGAAATAACTTCGATAATCAGGTCTGCAGTAACGGTGGGTCGCAGGATTATAGAGAAGAGCGAAGAAAAAATCACCTTTTTTTGCGCCAAATCACTAATTTTTTCTTCACTTTTTTAAGAACCCATTGGATCTAGGCCAAATGTTCACGCGCGAGATACTCATGACTTTGCATCTCAGTAAGCCGAGACAAACAGCGCTTAAATTCGAACTCTAACTGCCCATCAGTATATAAGTCGGCCATTGGCACTTCAGCAGAAATAATCAACTTAACATTGCGCTCGTAAAACTCATCGACCAGCGCGATAAAGCGTCTCGCCGCATCATCGATTTTTCGGTTCATTTGTTGAACATCTGCCAGTAATACCGTGTGGTAAATACGAGACAATTCAATGTAGTCATTTTGACTGCGAGCAGTTTGACACAACTGAGCAAACGACGCATGCAGCACCCCGTCGCTTGCTTCAATCACCGCTAGTTGACGGTGGTTAACTTCGATTTGATGAGCAACAAACTGACGCTCTCCAGTCAGCTGCTGATAATATTTGTTAAGGTTTATGCTAGCCTGCTCATCAAGCGGGTAATGGTATATTTCAGCCTGTTCTAACGTTCTTAAGCGATAATCAACGCCACTATCGACATTCAACACTTCACAACGCGCCAAAATCATATCGATCGCGGGCAAAAAGCGCGCTCTTTGCAAACCGTTACGATATAAGTTCTGCGGCTCAATGTTTGAAGTCGCGACTAGGATCATCTGCCGCTTGAACATTTCTTGAAGTAGCGTTGCAAGGATCATCGCATCAGTAATGTCGGAAACAAAAAATTCATCAAAGCAAACCACATCGGCTTCTTCTTTAAATTTATCCGCCACTTTTGATAGCGGATTTTCGACATCACCTAACAGCTTCAACTCATCATGTACTCGATACATAAATCGATGGAAGTGGACGCGCATTTTTCTTTGGGTCGGTAAAGCATCAAAAAATGCATCCATAAGGTAGGTTTTACCGCGACCTACGCCCCCCCAAAAGTAAAGGCCTTTTGGTGGTTCAGGCTTGTCGATTTTTTTCCCCATTAGCTTTTGCCATTTGGAAAGCTGAGGCACAGGCGCTGACTGAAATTCAACGATAGCATGGTAAAGCTTGTCTAATGCAACGACCGCTTGATACTGAGCTTCATCACGCTGAAACCCGTGTTCTGCTATGTCTTTTTGATATTGTTGTAGTGGTGTCATCGTATTAAGTCGTATAGAGGTATAGAGAAAAGGGTTACCTCGGGGTCAACTTTGAGAATAGAGAGAAGTAGTTATCAGTCCCCGAAGACATACTGCTATTTTTCTTTATCGGCTGTTCAAGCCATAGTAACATGGACGAGCACCGCGTGTAACTAAGTAGTAAAAGACTTGTTAAAACAACTATAAGGAGCAGTTATGCCTTGGATTTATGCCATTGTGGGTTTGCTGGTCGGTACAATCGTAGGCGTAGTCATTAGTAGACTAACCACCCCTGAATACAAAAAACAAAAGTCTGTGCAGAAAGAACTTGAAGCGGCCAAGTTTGAATTAGAGCAACAACGTCAAGAGCTCGTCGATCACTTTGCACAAACCGCAGAAATGTTGGACACCCTAGGTAAAGATTACACCAAGCTATACCAACATATGGCCAAGACCTCTTCTGAGCTTTTGCCAAACTTACCAGAACAAGACAACCCGTTTGATAAGAAAACGGCAATGTCGTCTGAAACCATTGCAGAAGATCAACCAGAGTTTAACGAACAACCAAAAGACTACGCTAATGGCGCCACCGGTCTTTTGAAGGATCAAGAGAAAGAAATCATTAATGCTCCCGAAGCGGTAACCGCAAAAGCATCATAATCCTCTCTTACTTCTATCTAGGGCCGATACATTTGTATCGGCCCTTTTTTGAACTTTTTCCCCTCACCTTCGCTCTAACTTGGGTGTGCACTGCCTCCCCTTTTGATTGTCCGAACTAGACCCTATATTAGTTATTAACAAAGTGAACTAACCGTTCGGATATTTCTTTTTGGCAGACATGTTTCAAGAGGAGTTATTGGATGAAAAAACCACTGCTTGCGCTCACCGTTCTATCTCTGAGTTTGGGTTCGATTATTGCCCCAGTTCAAGCCACTGCCGCATTACCTTTGAATGTGGATGGCCAACAGTTACCTAGCTTGGCACCAATGCTTGAGAAGGTGACCCCAGCTGTTGTGAGTATTGCTGTAGAAGGTAAACAAGTACAAACCAGCCGCATTCCCGAGCAATTTCAATTTTTCTTTGGCCCAGATTTTCCTATGGAACAAAGGCGAGAGCGCCCGTTCAGAGGTTTAGGGTCTGGTGTCATTATTGATGCGAAGAAAGGCCATATTGTCACTAACTACCATGTGATCAAGGGCGCAGATGAGATTCGAGTTCGCCTCTTTGACGGGCGCGAGTATGACGCTACGCTCGTTGGCGGTGATGAAATGGCCGATGTTGCGTTACTTAAATTAGAGAAAGCGAAAAACTTAACGCAGATTAAAGTCGCGGATTCCGACAAACTGCGTGTCGGTGACTTTACGGTTGCGATTGGTAACCCATTTGGACTCGGTCAAACTGTGACTTCGGGTATTGTTTCAGCCCTTGGTCGTAGTGGCTTAAACGTTGAAAACTTCGAAAACTTCATCCAAACCGATGCCGCAATTAACAGCGGTAACTCTGGTGGTGCATTGGTCAACCTTAATGGTGAGCTGATCGGTATTAATACTGCGATTTTAGGCCCTAACGGCGGTAATGTGGGTATTGGCTTTGCGATTCCATCAAACATGATGAAAAACCTCACTGATCAAATTCTAGAGTTTGGTGAAGTCAAACGCGGCATGTTGGGTGTGCAAGGTGGCGAAGTAACCTCTGAGCTAGCTGATGCATTGGGTTACGAGTCAAGTAAAGGGGCCTTTATTGGTCAAGTCGTACCGGACAGCGCAGCCGATAAAGCAGGGTTAAAAGCCGGTGACGTAATTGTATCGGTGAACGGCAAAGCGATTAATACTTTCTCAGAGCTCCGCGCAAAAGTGGCAACACTGGGAGCAGGTAAAGAAATCACATTAGGTGTGGTTCGAGATGGTAAGAATAAAACCTTTGATGTAACGCTTGGCGAATCTACGAATATGAAAGCTAAAGCGGAGACATTACATGAGGGACTCAAAGGTGCGGAGTTAAGCAATACAACACCAAGTGATGTAATCCAAGGTGTTAAAGTATCGAGCGTTGCAGATAACTCTCCAGCGGCTCAATATCAATTACAACAAGGTGACATTATTATCGGTGTGAACCGTCAACGAGTGAAAAACCTTGCCGAGCTTCGTACAATCGTAGAGAAACACAAAGGTGTACTGGCTCTTAATATTCAACGTGGTGAACGTACTATTTATCTTGTCATTCGTTAACCACTTTCAAAGTGATAGGAAATAAGGTTTTCGATGCATAGTACTGAGTGATAAGGCTCGATCACTTTTCCTTATCGCTCAATAACTAATGAAAAGGGCAGCGCGATGACGTGCTGCCCTTTTGTTATTTTTCAATGTAATGCTATTCTTCATCTTCGATGCCATTTTGGCGCTCACGCATGGAGAGGATATGCTCAGCTTTTTATTACGTTCTGTCTTTTTAGGCTTGGCTACTGCCGCAGTGGTATTACTGGCGGTTCCATCTTTGCGCAACAACGTAATTCCTGCCGCGCTTGATCCTCAACCTGTTAATATCGCATCAGTCGAGTTGACGTTTAATCAAGCGGTCCGAAGAGCAGCGCCTGCAGTGGTAAACATCTACAGCCGTAAGTATGTTGAGAATGATCGCAGTAAACTCTCGACTCAAGGTCTGGGGTCAGGTGTCATTGTTAGTGAGAAAGGCTACATCATTACTAACTATCATGTGGTTGCTCAAGCTGATCAAATTGTTGTGGCATTACAAGACGGCAGAGCCGCAGCGGCTCAGCTCGTAGGGACAGATAAACGTACTGATATAGCCGTGCTGCGTGTCGAAGGTTCGAATTTGCCCGTAATCCCTCTGAACTCTAATTACAAACCACAAGTGGGCGATGTAGTACTAGCCATCGGTAACCCATACAACCTTGGACAAACCACAACGTTCGGCATTATTTCTGCCACAGGTCGTTCATCTATTAGCGATGGTCGTCAAGCATTCATTCAAACCGATGCCGCCATCAATGAAGGTAACTCTGGTGGAGCCCTAGTGAACACACAAGGCGAGCTCGTCGGCATTAACACCGCCTCTTTTCAGCAAGCGACAGACTTAGAAACTTACGGTATTTCTTTTGCGATCCCTGCGCCGCTAGCCAGTAAGATCATGCAGAAAATCATCGCTGATGGCCGCGTGATTCGTGGTTATATTGGAATCGACGGCCAAGACATTAATGCGGTCACTGCTCGCCTACTTGGAAATGAACACATAGGTGGTATTGTCGTACTTGGTATTGATCCAAATGGCCCAGCCAATGCGGCTGGCTTTCAAAAACAAGATATCATTATCAGTATTGATGGCAATAAGGTTCAGGGGCGTCAGAGCGTTATGGATATCGTCACCGATTTACGTCCTGGCACCACCGTGGACGTCGGTATCATTCGCAAAGGAAAAGAGATGACCTTGAAAGTCACCATTGCTGAAGACAAGCAAGAAGCATAAAAAATCCCAGCCATTGGCTGGGATTTTTATTTGTGCGTTACTCGCTATCGCTCGGTGTTTCCGTCGTATCGGAATCATCCAGCTCAACTTCAATGCGAGTGACTCGCTGCAAACCTCTCGGTAATAACCCACCTCGGCGACCACGTTCGCCACGGAAGTTATCAAGGTCAGACGGTTTAAGACCCAACTTTCGCTTACCCGCGTACAGCGTTAACGATGCACCTTTTGGTAAAGACATTAAGTGAGATAGTACTTCTTCTCGCTCTTTTGCTTTAGCAGCAGGAATGTTGATGATCTTATTCCCTTTACCTTTCGCCAGTTGTGGCAAGTCTTTGATTGGGAACAGCAGCATGCGACCTTGGTTAGTGATTGCTAAGATTTCATCAGAGTCTAAATCTTCAATCTCTTTTGGCGTCATGATCTCAGAGTTGGCAGGTAAAGTGACGAGCGCTTTACCACTGCGGTTTTTAGACAGCAAGTCCGCGCCTTTACATACAAAGCCGTAACCTGCATCTGAACCCACCAGCCACAGCTGATCTTCTTCACTCATGATGACTTGGCGAATACTGCTACCAGCCGTAATATTCAAGCGACCGGTAATCGGCTCACCTTGACTACGAGCAGAAGGCAGTGAGTGCGATTCCAGAGAGTAACTTCGACCGTCACTACCTAGGAATACCGCAGGCTGATTACTCTTACCTCGAGCATGCGCTAAATACTTATCACCCGACTTATAGTTTAAGCCTTCGGCATCCACGTCATGGCCTTTCGCGTGACGAATCCAACCTTTCTCAGAAAGCACAACCGTGATTGGCTCACTTGGTACGAGGTCACGTTCAGTCAGCGCTTTTGCTTCTGCACGCTCAACCATTGGAGAGCGACGGTCATCACCGTATTTCTCTGCGTCTGCTTTGATTTCTTTTTTCAGTAGTGTGTTCAGACGACGCTCAGAACCGAGTAGCTGTTCTAGCTTCTCACGCTCTTTCTCTAGCTCGTCTTGCTCACCACGGATCTTCATCTCTTCTAGTTTTGCTAGATGACGAAGTTTGGTATCTAAAATTGCATCCGCTTGGATATCGGTAATACCAAAGCGTTCCATCAGCACAGCTTTTGGATCGTCTTCAGTACGGATGATCTCAATCACTTCATCTAGGTTGAGGTAAGCAACCAACAAACCTTCCAAGATGTGTAGACGAGCCATTACTTTGTCTAGGCGGTGTTGTAGACGACGACGCACAGTCGTACGACGGAACTCGATCCACTCAGATAGAATTTGCACCAGACCTTTAACTTGAGGACGGTTATCCAAACCAATCATGTTCAAGTTAACGCGGTAACTGCGCTCAAGATCCGTTGATGCGAACAAGTGGTTCATCAACAAGTCACAATCGACACGGTTTGACTTAGGCACCACAACGATACGCGTTGGGTTCTCGTGATCCGATTCGTCACGAAGATCGTCAACCATTGGCAGCTTCTTCGCACGCATCTGGTTAGCGATTTGCTCAAGCAGTTTGGCACCCGATACTTGGTGAGGCAAAGAAGTGATAACAATATCAGAACCTTCTTTATGCCAAACCGCGCGCATTTTGATGCTGCCACGACCGTTGCGGTAAATCTTCTCGATATCCGCTTGCGGCGAGATAATTTCTGCTTCTGTTGGGTAATCTGGACCTTTGACATACTGCATCACGTCCGGCAGTTCTGCTTTCGGGTTGTCGATCAAATGAATAGTCGCATCTGCGATTTCACGAACGTTGTGCGGTGGGATGTCTGTTGCCATACCAACGGCAATGCCGGTTACACCGTTAAGCAGGATATGAGGCAGACGTGCTGGCAACATTTGTGGCTCTTTCATTGTGCCATCAAAGTTAGGTTGCCATTCAACCGTGCCCTGACCAAGTTCGCCAAGCAATACTTCAGCAAACTTAGACAGTTTTGCTTCGGTATAACGCATTGCCGCAAATGATTTCGGATCATCTGGCGCACCCCAGTTACCTTGACCATCCACTAATGGATAGCGGTAAGAGAATGGCTGAGCCATCAATACCATCGCTTCGTAACACGCTAAATCACCGTGCGGATGGTATTTACCTAGCACGTCACCAACGGTACGTGCAGATTTTTTGTATTTTGCTGATGCAGAGAGACCAAGCTCTGACATCGCATAAATGATGCGTCGTTGAACCGGCTTTAAGCCATCACCAATGTATGGCAAGGCGCGGTCCATGATTACGTACATCGAGTAGTTCAGATAAGCGTCTTCAGTGAACTTGCGCATTGGCAATTGTTCGACGCCATCGTAGGTAATTTCTGTAGACATCCGTTACACCTCTGCCAAGTCGCCGTTGTTTTGTAGCCAAGAACGACGGTCATCTGCACGCTTTTTACCTAGCAGCATGTCCATCATTTCCATGGTCGCCGTAGAGTCGTCAATGGTTAACTGCACTAAGCGACGCGTGTTCGGATCCATGGTGGTTTCACGCAACTGAAGTGGGTTCATCTCACCCAGACCTTTGAATCGTTGCACGTTGATTTTGGCTTTCTTCTTCGACAAGCGCTCTAAAATGCCATCTTTTTCATCATCATCGAGGGCGTAGAACACTTCTTTCCCGCAGTCGATTCGATACAGAGGCGGCATCGCCACATAGATATGACCCGCTTCCACTAGTGCGCGGAAGTGACGAGTAAATAGAGCACAAAGCAGCGTTGCGATGTGAAGACCATCCGAGTCCGCATCGGCAAGGATACAGATCTTACCGTAACGAAGACTCTCGAGGTTGTCGCTATCTGGGTCAATACCCAAAGCAACTGAGATATCGTGTACTTCTTGAGACGCAAGAACTTGATCGGCAGAGACTTCCCACGTGTTCAAGATCTTACCACGCAGTGGCATCACAGCTTGGAATTCACGGTCACGTGCCTGTTTTGCCGAGCCACCCGCAGAGTCACCCTCCACAAAGAAGATTTCCGTGCGACTTAAGTCCTGTGCAGAACAGTCGGTCAACTTACCTGGCAGTGCCGGGCCAGAAGCCACTTTCTTACGTACGACTTTTTTCGCCGCTCGCATACGACGATGCGCGTTAGCGATACAGACTTCTGCCAATTGCTCTGCGAGCTGAGGCTTTTCGTTCAACCAAAGACTGAACGCATCTTTTACAACGCCAGAGACAAATGCCGCGGTTTGACGAGAAGAGAGACGTTCCTTGGTCTGGCCTGCAAATTGTGGATCTTGAATTTTAACCGACAGCACGTAAGAACAGCGGTCGAAAACGTCATCACCCGTTAGCTTCACACCACGAGGTAATAGATTACGGAACTCACAGAATTCGCGCATCGCTTCCAACAAGCCTTGGCGTAAACCATTAACGTGCGTACCACCTTGAGCGGTTGGGATTAGGTTAACGTAGCTTTCGGTGATCATTTCACCGCCTTCTGGCTGCCAAATTACCGCCCAGTTTGCCGCTTCAGTATCCGCCAAGAACTCACCAGTAAATGGTTCTTCAGGAATAACTGGATAGCCTTTTACACCTTCCGCAAGATAGTCTTTAAGACCGTCTTCGTAGTACCACTTATAGTCTTTGCCATTAACTTTGTCGGTTAATGTGATTTCTAAGCCCGGACACAAAACCGCTTTTGCGCGCAGGTTGTTGACTAAGCGCGTCACAGAGAAGTTAGCCGAATCGAAGTACTTCGCATCAGGCCAGAAATGTACGCTGGTACCGCGATTGCGACGACCACATGTGCCAGTTACGGTCAGATCAGACACTTTCTCGCCGTGTTCAAATGCAATTTCATACACTTGACCATCACGACGAACTGTTACTTCAACGCGTTTTGACAACGCGTTTACTACAGATATACCTACCCCGTGCAAACCACCAGAGAATTGGTAGTTTTTGTTAGAGAACTTACCACCCGCATGTAGCTTACATAGAATTAGCTCTACGCCTGATACTTTCTCTTCTGGGTGGATATCAACAGGCATGCCTCGACCATCATCGATCACTTCGAGTGATTGGTCAGCATGTAGGATGACTTGTACTTTTGAGGCATGTCCGGCTAGCGCTTCATCGACACTGTTGTCGATAACTTCTTGGCCCAAATGGTTTGGGCGCGCTGTATCCGTATACATCCCTGGTCGGCGACGTACTGGCTCTAAGCCATTCAGTACTTCAATGGCACCAGCATTATATTGTTCAGTCATAATACGGAATTATTCTCAAAGTTTACTTGTTGCCTGAGTATCACCAATGGGCGTACCCATACTCAGGAAACGAAAAAGCCACCCTGTTCACATCACTAAGAGTTTGTAAACATGATGCATAACAAAGTAGCCAGGGTCCTCGACCCTTAAGATCTTTTGGCAAAACATAGTCGGAAAGCATACCGCCCATGTCAAGAAACGGTTGGATATATCAATAAAAACTATGAGCCTTTTCCAATCGCTTTCGAATTACAGTTCTAGAAATTCGATAATCTGTGCAGGATAACGCTCAAAGCCTACAAAACTGTGATCACCGCCTTGTTCTACTGTTTGCTTAGCGTCTGCAAACTTATCTACCGCTTGTCGATAGTCTAAAACCTCATCTTCTGTTTGTTGCAATAACCAAAAAGAATGTGGCGACGCGATGCTTTGTACATCAAGAGCTTTTAACTCGTCAATATGACAAGCTTCAAGTGTATAGGTTTCATGCGTATATGGGTTAGTTTGCTTACCCAAATAATCTACTAGCAACTCATAAGGCTTGACTGCGGGGTTGACCACTACCGCTTTAAACCCAAACTTGTCATTTAGCCACGTTGACATAAAACCGCCTAATGAACTGCCCACTAGACCAATTTTATAGTCGTCTTTATATTGCTCGATAATATCCAACAACATTTTCGCCGCTTGCTGAGGATAACAAGGTAACTGGGGAACAATCACCTTGATATCAGACCTATGTTGCTCGCAGTAGGCTCTCATCACATTCGCTTTCATGGAGAGTGGAGAGCTATTAAAGCCATGGATATAGAGAAGAAGTGAAGGTTTACTCATAGATATCTCGCACAAAAAAGCGAGCCCGAACAGAGAGCTCGGGCGCGTTAGTAGCCGTTAGAAGAGAAGTCTGGTTGGAACTGGCCATCAGGAAGCCGACCTACTTGGGTCGTAATATCGCCACAAGCGTGTAGTTGCAGCTCCCGCCAACCAGGCGAAGTGGTATCAAGGGCAAAATCATCCGAGTTAGGCTTAAACTGAACACAAGTTGAGGGTGTTGCCATCACTCGAATGCCCTTGTGAAGCACATTCATATCTTGATGAACATGACCACAGAGAATGCCTTTCACGTTATCAAAACGCTCGACAACCTGCCAAAACGCTTCGGCATCTTTTAAAGTATGTTGATCAAGCCACGCGCTTCCCACCAGTAACGGGTGATGATGCAACAAAACAAGTGTGTGTCTTTCTGGGTGTTCGGCTAGCTTTTCTTCGAGTAGCGTTAATTGCTGATCACTCAAGCGCCCATGAGGAACGCCAACAACTTGCGAGTCTAAAAGAATTAACTGCCAATGCTCGCCAAGCAACACATGCTCTGCGGCTTTGATTTGTGGCGAAGGCAAAACACTGCCCATATTAGGCTTGTAATCATGATTACCAGGTAGCCAAAAGCAGTCTTTCTCTAGCGGTTCAATGCCGTTGGCAAAGCGCTGATAAGATTCTGCACTATGGTCTTGGGAAATATCGCCCGTCGCCAAGATGTAATCAAACGCCACGTTGCGGCGTAAAACATCAGCAACAACAGCATTAAAGCTATCGACTGTTTTTACGCTTAGCAAACTTCCCTCATCGGCAGCAAACAGATGAGTATCCGTAATTTGTAAAAGTTTGATGCTGTCACTAGATGATTGCAAAATGAAAACCTGATTCGTCCACTATATCGTTATTTGTTATTTTCCTTTAGTGACGTGACGATCAATTGAAGGCAAGTGGTGTTCTACTGATACCACTTCGTAAACAAAACGTCAGCCATTCACCGAGGAATGTGTTTAATTGATGCTTTTCATCTTTCTGCATCAGTTGGTCATTGGGATAATCATACTTAGCTTTTATGCGAGAGAACTCTCCGCTTGAGCATACTTCGGCTACTCTCGCATCATGATAAAGCCTGACAGACATCGTCGGTAAAGGAAACACTGGCGTTTCATCACTCTGACATATCTCAACAACTGTGGTGTATTTTGTGATTTCATTCACGGTCAATTGGTAAACCATGTTCGCCGCTTGGTAGCAACGTACATCCCCAACTTCGGCAGAAGCAGGCAATAAGGCGTTCAACTTAGCGTAGTTGGTCTCATACGTTCTCATAAGACCAGCTAAATCAACATGATATTGTTGTTTTTCAGCCAATTGTGCCATTACTCACTCTCCACCGTTTGGGATTGTCCCCATTCTGACTTTAACTCTTGATGGTGTAATTGCAGCCATTGCAACGCAATAATCGACGCACCATTTTCAAATTTCCCGTCCTTCACCCATTGATACGCCGTTTCACGACTCATGACATGAACTCGGATATCTTCATTCTCATAGTCTAAACCATGAATGCCGTGCGCTTTAGACGCATCCACTTCACCAACAAAGACGTCTAGCTTTTCCGAGCAACCACCAGCCGAAGGATAATAAGAAGTGACAGGTATAACGCGCCCCACCTGAATCCCCGCTTCTTCGACAGCCTCTCGACGAATTACGGCTTCAGCTGATTCATCGCGGTCAATCATACCGGCGACAATTTCTAGCTGCCAAGGGTGTTCATGTTCCAACGCGCCAATACGAATCTGTTCAATGATTACGACCTGGTCCGTCTTTGGATCATAAGGAAGCATCGCTGCTGCGTGACCACGCTCGAACATTTCTCGTTCGACAACTCCACTCCAACCACCAGCAAATAGCCTATGCTGAAAGCGGTATTTCACCATTTTGAAAAAACCTTCAAATAAGGTTTCTTTCGAGATGACTTTTACATCTCGCGAAGTAAAATCTTGTTGTTGTTTGTCACGCTGTTGCATTCAACACCTCTCTGAGTGAATCCTGTAGTTTACTCATTGTTATTCGCTTGCTCAAAGGACTTGGCTCAACTTTTTGTATAATAGTTACAAATTAATTTAAGTCTTTGCTAAAAATTTATTGCACAAGTGGATAATTACGTGTAAAAAAGTGCAAACTTTAGAGTAAATATCGTGCAAATTGAGTTAAACTACTGAGAATTAACCAATCTATGGACCGCGGGAATAGAAAATGAAAAAATTGCTTCCACTATTTATCAGTGCAGCGCTAGGTAGCATGAGTACGTCTGCGTTCGCAGACTCTTTGGCTGAAATCTACGACTTGGCAAAACAAAATGATCCACAATTGCTCAGTGTAGCAGCACAACGTGACCAAGCTTTCGAAGCAATCACCTCAAGCCGTAGTGCTCTATTACCACAAATTAACCTTACTGCGGGTTACAATTTAACTCGTGGTGATACTGAATACGATTCAAATCTAATTAGCGACGTATCAAACGATGGCAACGCACTAACCGCTGGCGTTAGCTTTTCACAAGCACTTTACAACCGCGCATCTTGGATCTCTCTAGATACTGCTGAGAAAAGTGCTCGCCAAGCAGACGCAACTTACGCAGCGACGCAACAGGCACTGATTCTTCGCGTGTCACAAGCGTATTTTGAAGTTCTACGCGCACAAGATAATCTTGTTTTCGTACGTGCAGAAAAAGCCGCGGTTGGCCGTCAACTTGAGCAAACTAAACAGCGTTTTGAAGTAGGTTTGTCTGCAATCACTGACGTGCATGACGCACAAGCTCAGTACGACCAAGTGCTAGCGGACGAAGTGTTGGCAGAAAACGCGCTCACTAATAGCTACGAGTCACTGCGTGAAATTACAGGCCAAGAGCACAAAGATCTCAACATTTTGGACACTGGCCGCTTCACTGCTAGCCCATCGACCGTACCTGCTGAATCGCTCATTGATGAAGCAAAAACCAAAAACCTGACCTTGCTATCTTCACGTATTCTTCAAGACATTGCGCGTGACAATATTTCACTAGCAAGCTCTGGCCACCTACCAACGCTCTCTCTAGACGGTGGTTACAACTACGGTGATACTTCTCATAGCTCTCGTGACAACACGACAGACAACTTCAATATTGGTGTGAACCTTGCTGTACCGCTATACACAGGTGGTAACGTAACCTCTCAAACCAAACAAGCTGAATACGCGTACGTGGCAGCAAGCGAAGATCTTGAAGCACAGTACCGTAGCGTAGTCAAAGATGTTCGCGCACAAAACAACAACATTAACGCCTCTATCGGCGCATTACGTGCGTATGAGCAAGCGGTTATTTCTGCACGCTCTGCACTAGAAGCAACAGAAGCTGGCTTTGATGTAGGTACTCGTACTATCGTTGATGTACTGGACGCGACTCGTCGTCTATACGATGCGAACAAAAACCTATCGAACGCTCGTTACGACTACATTTTAAGTGTTCTTCAGCTACGCCAAGCAGTTGGTACGCTAAGCGAACAAGACATCTTGGACGTTGATGCAGGTTTGAAAGCGGCAAAATAACCGCGAACTGAATACTTCAGGTCTTAATAAATAAAAAACGCCAGTTGAGTTATCAGCTGGCGTTTTTTATTACTTGTAGTTCAGAGCTTAAAAGTGCCTCTGAACTACAAGTATCAAAAAGGCCGCACTTAGCGACCTTTATGAGCAAATAGCATTTCAATGCTAACAAACAGCAGCCTTAGCCCTTACCGCCTTTGATTGCATTAATGATTTCACTGGTCGAGCAGCCATCTTCAAAGTTCAATACACGAACTTCACCACCCGCCGCAATGACTTCTTTACCACCAGCAATCTCTTCTGGTTTGTAGTCACCGCCTTTTACTAGCAAGCTTGGTAGAACTTCTGAGATCAAACGCTGCGGCGTATCTTCACTAAATGGTACAACCCAATCCACAGCGCCCAAACCTGCCAACACCGCCATGCGGCGATCGGTTGGGTTTACCGGACGACCAGGGCCTTTAAGGCGTTTTACTGACTCATCGGTATTTACCGCAACGATTAGGCGATCGCCCAGTTCAGCAGCATGGTTTAAGTAAGACACATGGCCAGCGTGTAGAATATCAAAGCAGCCATTTGTCATAACGACTTTCTCGCCACGAGCTCGTGCTTTTTTCACCGCTTCGATCAGTGCTTTTTCTGAAATCACACCGTAATCCGTGTCTTGGCTGCCATGTACCGCTTCTGCTAATTCAATCTCAGAAAGCGTTGACGTGCCTAGTTTACCAACTACAACACCTGCCGCTGCGTTTGCTAGTGCACACGCTTCTTCAAATGATTTGCCTGCGGCAACAGACGCTGCCAATACAGAGATAACCGTGTCGCCCGCACCTGTCACGTCGTACACTTCTTTCGCTTGAGTTGGAAGGTGGAACGGTTCCTGACCACGACGAATCAAGGTCATTCCGTTTTCGCTGCGTGTCACTAAAAGCGCTTCAAATTCAAACTCTTCAACCAAAGCCAGCGCTTTCTCTACTAGCTCTTGGTCAGATTTCACTTTACCTACAACGTCTTCGAACTCTTTCATGTTTGGCGTAAGAAGTGTTGCGCCACGGTAGCGTTCAAAATCCGCACCTTTCGGGTCAATGAAAACCGGAATATTTGCTGCGCGCGCTTTTTGAATGTATGCCTGAACATGCTCTAACGAACCTTTTGCGTAGTCAGACATAATCACGGCTTTAACGTTTGGCAGTGCGGCATCCATACGCGATAGCACAGGTGCAGAATCTGTGTTTTCAAATTTGTCTTCGAAGTCGAGGCGGATCAGTTGTTGTCCACGGCTCATTACACGAAGCTTCGTAATCGTTGGGTAATCAGGCAGCGCAACGAAATCGCACTTCACATTGAGCGAGCTCAGCGTCTCCGTCAGCACTTTTGCAGGCTCATCTTCCCCAGTTAGACCAACAATGTGAGCATGGCCACCTAATGATGCGATGTTCATCGCAACGTTCGCAGCACCACCAGGACGCTCTTCATTGTTTTCTACTTTTACAACAGGAACCGGCGCTTCAGGAGAAATGCGCCCGGTTGGGCCATACCAGTAACGATCTAGCATGACATCACCGATGATGAGCACACCAGCGCTGTTGTAATCAGGTAGAATTGGTTTCATTGTTGGTCTCCAAAAATTAAATCGAAGTGAGTTTATCACAGCCCTTATCGAGGCTAAATATATGGTCTTAACTGAACCACTGATTCCAAGCCTGTTTTACCCACTCCCTTTCGGCAACAAACTTATCTTCCACCACATCAGCGTCTAAATTGAGTAGATTTCGGCGGTGTATTTCGTTGCGCATTGTCGTGTAAGCACGTATCAACTGCATTGCTTGGTCTTCGTCCATAACATCTTGCGCAATGAGCGTTTCAAAGATGCGCACATTATCACACCAACGCGTCAATTTCGGCTTATCGTGACTATAGTTGAGCACTAGGTACTGAGCGAGAAATTCGATATCGGTAATCCCACCTACATCTTGCTTGAGCATAAAGCGGCCTGGCTTTTTCCCCCCAAGATGACCGCGCATTTTTTCTCTCATTTCGACAACGTCTTTTTTCAGTTCAGCTTGATCGCGTGCTTTGCACAGCACATCATGCCGCGTATTGTGAAATGCAATTGCCAGTGGTTCATCACCATAAATCATGCGCGCGCGGACAAGTGCTTGATGCTCCCATGTCCACGCGTCTTGATGTTGATAGTCGTCGAACGCGTCCGTTGGACTAACCAACAAACCCGATGCACCGGACGGACGCAATCGGGTATCGACCTCGTATAAAATACCGGAAGCGGTGCGAGTGGAGAAAATATGAATGATACGCTGTGCTAAACGAAGGTAGAACTGACGACCATCAATCTCTTTTTTGCCGTCAGTGTAGACATTGACTGGGCAGTCATGCATGAAGACAATATCCAAGTCGGAGTTATAGCCGAGCTCCCACCCTCCGACTTTACCATAGCCAATTACAGCAAAGCCTTTACCTTCACGATCTTTCACATGCGTTGGCTCGCCGTACTTTTCAGACACTTGCAACCAAGCCTGACTGATCACCGCATCAACGATAGCTTCCGCTAAATAAGTTAAATGGTCACTCACTTTCATCACTGGCAATGCGCCAGCAATATCTGCCGCTGCAATACGCAAAATACAAATTTGCTTAAACTGACGCAACGCTTCCATTTGCTGTTCCATATCATCTTCAGGAATACGCGCCAAATAATCACGTAGCTCTGTACGGTAACTGTCTAATGGAATGGGATTGTACAGCTGCGCAGGGTCGATCAACTCATCAAGCAAGATAGGATAACGAGACAGCTGCTCTGAAATCATTGGGCTTGCGGTACACAAACGTACGAGCTGCACCAGAGCCGCTGGATGCTCATCCAATAATTCCAAGTAAGTCGTGCGAGTGCAGATGTTGTGTAGCAAGTGAAGTACACGAGATAAACCAAACTGTGCATCAGGATGGGCAAAGACCGCATCAAACACTTTCGGCATCAAACGATTGAGCACTTCGCGTCCACGTGGGCCTAACGTTTTTTTGGCCAGATCGGTTTTAAAGTTGATGATGGTTTTCGCGCATGAAGCAAAGTCTTCAATCTGAATATCCTGCTGCAAGATATGCTCAAGAACATCTTGTTTGTCGGCCATATCCCATAGCTCATGAAAATGACGAGCAACGGTAGTCCCCTCGTCTTCTTCATCATCACCAATTAGTGATTCAAAAACTTGGTGAACATTTGCCATATGCTGCTGGGTTTGCTCAATCAATTGATCCCAACAGCTCATTTTCATCGCGGTGGCGAGCTTTAAGCGTTCGGTTTCGCAATCAGGCAGCGTCTGGGTTTGCTTATCCGCCATTGCTTGCAACAAGTTTTCTAATTGACGCAAGTACTTGTATGCGGCTTCTAGATCGCTGACTTCTTGTGGAGTAAGCAATGCCAGTTCTTCAATGCCTTGCAGTGTTTCCAACAGCCCTCGATTACGTAAAGAAGGTTCTCGACCACCTCGAATCAATTGAAAAACTTGAGCGATAAATTCAATTTCTCGAATGCCACCCGCACCTAGCTTAATGTTGTTATTCAACCCTCGGCGGCGAACCTCGCTACTGATCATCGACTTCATTCGACGCAAAGATTGAATCGCACTGAAATCAATATAACGACGAAAAACAAAAGGGCGCAGCATTTGGCGTAGCTCTTGATACTGCGGGTACATCTCACATCCCATCACCCGAGCTTTGATCATCGCGTAACGTTCCCAATCTCGCCCCTGCTCTTGGTAATAATCTTCAAGTGCGGCATAGCTCATTACCAAGGGGCCACTTTCTCCAAATGGGCGAAGTCGCATGTCGACGCGGTAGCAAAAACCATCGAAGGTTTGTTGGTCGAGCGCTTTGATGATGCGTTGACCAAGACGAGTAAAGAACTGGGCATTGGCAATGCTGCGGCGTGCGCCTTGGGTTTCGCCATTCTCTGGATACGTGAAAATTAGATCAATATCGGAAGAAAAGTTTAGCTCGCCACCACCCAGTTTCCCCATGCCGATAATTAACATCGGCTGCACTTCACCGTCCTCACTTGTTGGCGTGCCCCACTCCTGACAACACACTTGATATTGCCATTGATAGGTTTCAAAAATCATCGCTTCTGCCAACTCAGATAAGTGGCTTAAAGACGTCTCTAGAGACCATGCATGCGTGAAATCCTTCCACGCAATGTACACCATTTCTCGATTGCGAAACTGACGCAATACGCGATGACCAGACATCTCATCAGGACATTGTTCCAACAGTTCAGCAAGGCGTGAGCGGTAAGACTCCTGACGACTTGGCTGCGCTAACATACTTGGCAACTCACGGGCTAGGACTTCATCGCGATGAATGGCTTCAGTTATAAACTGGCTTAAGCCCGCCACATAACGAAATTGCTGCGCAACCTCATCGGGCCAAAGGGGAAAATAACCTGCGTCTTGGGCGTTTTGTACGGCAGATTCAGCGATAGAAATCAGTGGCGAAGGCAGCTGCATTTTTCTTCCTTGTTTGAAAAGCACGGTAACTCATTCTTTATACCAGACTGAAAGCAAATAAAAACGCCCACAAAAGGTTTGTGGGCGTTTTATCAAAAGTTCGGGATCGAATATTAAACTTGGAAAGATTTGATCTTCTTGTCTAGCTCACCTGCATTATTTTGCATCATTTCAGAGGTTTCTAGCAGCTCGGTAACAACAACAACTGAGGCTTCAACCAACTCACGTACATTGGTGAGGTTTTGGCTCATCTCTTCTGCAACACTGCTTTGCTGACCAGACGCCGTCGCGATCTGGAAGTTCATGTCATTGATTTGCGTCACTTGCCCAACAATACCATCGAGCTCAGATCCAGCATTAGAAACCAGCTCGTTTCCATCTGCCGCTTCTACAACGCTTTTTTCCATGAGTTCTACCGCAGATTCAGCACTGGTTTGCAGCTGTGCGATCATCTCTTGAATTTCTACCGTCGCTTGTTGTGTACGTTGGGCAAGGTTACGAACTTCATCTGCAACCACAGCAAAACCCCGCCCAGCCTCGCCAGCTCGCGCCGCTTCAATCGCCGCATTCAGTGCAAGCAGGTTGGTTTGTTCAGAAATGCCTTGAATCGTCCCTACAACGCTACCAATGGCTTCAACACGTTCTTCAACTTGGTTAACCGCTTGTGCCGATGAAGCGATATCCGACGAAAGTTCACTCATTTTCGCCATTGTACTTTGCAAGAACTGCTGACCAGAAATTGCTTGTGCGGAAGCTTGCTCTGTTAGAGAAGATGCCGTCTGGGCATGTTCCGCAACCGTTTGGACCGTCGACGACATTTCACTCATCGCCGTAGCAAGTTGATCAATTTCGTTAAACTCTTCTTGCGCCGATTCCTTCGTTTCCGACATGCTCAGCGTCATGACTTCGGTGAGCGTTGATAATTCATCAGACGCATTAATTTGCATTTGAATAACATCGTGCAATTGTCGACGTGTCTTTTCTAATTCACGTGCCACGTCTCCGTATTCATCTTTACAATCCATACCAAATGGAACAGAGAGGTTCTTGCTCGCCATCAGTTTGATCGCGTCGCTCAGATACTGTGTTTGACGCAACATCACTCTAGCCGCCGCTAATAAGAGCACGACAAAAACCACAATCAATAAGGCGGTTTGCCAAGCAACTTGCGTTAAATATGCTTCATAATGCTGTTGGGCAACTTGCGCGTTTTGTGTCGCCGCTAAAAGTGAGTCGTAAAAAGTGTTTGCGTCCCACAGTTGTTTTGCCACGATCAGGACAGTACTGAAGACCATCAACATGACCATTTTAGGCACCAGTCGAATGTCGGATATGACCCTTTCCCATGGCTTAAATGCCAGCTTTTCCATTGTCAGTTCTCCACCGAGTCTTATATAGTCTTTATCTATAATCTTTATATTACTTATAGTTATGTTCGCGCTTTGCGTGGTTACGCGATTTATTTTGAGCTTCGTATGAAAAACAATGATATCAAAGACAGCACACGACCGATGGGCCTGTTGTCACTAATATTGTCTTTTATGGCACTATTTGTGATCTCTGGCTTGTTGTTTTTCCCGATCGATCACGAAACCCGTCAAGTTCTTATCGGTCTGGATTTCATAATCTGTAGTATTTTTCTACTACAGCTCACCATTGATTTGATCCGGTCCACAGATCGCTGGTTATTCCTTAAACGTCATTGGATAGATTTCGTGGCGAGCATCCCATTGATAGAGCCCCTGCGCTTTGCTCGTATTTTTCATATTATGCGAGTGGTATTAGTACTGCGTTCGTCAAAGTTCATTTTGCATCAGCTCAAAGAAAACCGCCGCGAAACCACGGTCGCCTCTATACTGCTATTGATGGTTATCCTCATAACACTCGGTTCTAGTGCAATGCTGTTTATCGAAGCGAAAAACCCAGAAGCGAATATTCGTACTGGCGCCGATGCTTTGTGGTGGGTATTTGTAACAATCTCAACGGTTGGTTACGGCGATCATTATCCAGTGACCTCCATAGGAAAGTTTTTGGCTGTCATCATCATTGTTTGCGGGGTGGGTATCTTTGGTATGATCTCGGGTCTTATCACCTCTATCCTTACTGCCCCAACGAAACAACAGACGCACAGTTCAATCAATAAAGAACGTATGCTCGAGCAGCTCCTAACCCAACAAGCTCAAATACTAGAACGACTCGATTTCATGGAAAAAGAGCTACAACAACGTAAAACAGAGACAAAAAAATAGGACCATGCGGTCCTATTTTTTTGTCGTTACCACCAGAACGATCATTCACGCCAATAAGGCTGTACTTCCACACTGATCGCTCGGGTTTGATCCATTGCATGCAAAATTGAGCGCTCTTGACGGTGCAACCAGCGTTCTAACTGCTCTTTTTCTGCGTCTTCCAGCATATCAACCAACGGGAGCAAGTGGTTCAGCATTAGCAGATCATCGATACCATGCACCAGATCCGCCCATGGTAAACGGAAGCTGTTACGCTCATCCGAGTTATACAAACTCGCGAAACCAATACCAGTATAGAGGTTACGCAATAAGCGATAACGCTGATCAACGTACTCTTGCGCCGTCAAATCGCGCTCTGCTGGGAAAGCTTCCATTAGCTCAGCCCAAGTGCGATCGAGCTGAGTAACTGAAAACGGCATGATATTACTTGCCATTTTTTCACGTGCTTTTTCATCAAGAAATGGCTGCCAACCGCGCGCTAAGATCCAGCGGCTTAGATCCAGCAGTAACCCTGTGTAACGCGCGGAATTGAGCAACCCTAGCACTTCTTCACGGCTTGGCAACTCTTGTAACTGCTGAGTCAACTCAGATACTAAGAACTTACGTGCATCCAACTTGCGCAGCACATTGCCTTTGTCATCTAAAAGCTCTTCAAGGTGTGCATGCTCATCCAACCAACTCAGTTCTTCTTCCAACCATTTAAGCTCTTGGCGCAGAATCGCGCTCGCGCGACGAGGGACAATCCCGCCAAAAATGGTCAATGTTTGACGAATGAAACGAATGGCATTACTGATTTCACGCAGTGCTTCCACGCTGTCACGCTCAGCATAAATTTGCTCGTGATAATGCCAATGAGACAAAGCGTGCTCTAAAGAGTTGATCAAGCAAAATTCAACGGTATCCGTCGGACTACTGTCCACAAGTGCCAATGATTTTACTTCATCACCCGCATAACCGCTTGCAAGTCGATAACCTTTCGCCGCTTTGCTCAAGTTACCCAAGCGCATACCACCTTGCTCGCAAAAGCTGCGTGCCAGTGTGAATAAAGCTTCGGTTTGGCCAGACTTAAGTTCCAGTTCAACTTCGCAAATTGGCTCTTGCTTCTCTTCTTCGTCTTCACCTTTGGCTACAACTAAGCCTTGGTCAAAAGCAACTTCAATCTGACTGCCATCGGGCATGCCAATCAGCCATTGTTCACGTGTGAAGTTGGTCGAGAATAATGGCATAAGCTCGGATTGCAGCGTTTCTGCATCTTTACCTGGAGGCCAAATATCTAGAGGATGAAGCGACAGATTAGGCTCGTCGCTAGTGTGCTCAGCATTGTATTCTGGTCTTTGATGTAAGCCTGCGACGACGCGTCCTGCTGTCTTTACGGTTTGGACGAATACATCATCAAAACGGCGAATTCTTAAACCAATGTCGTGCTTTCTGAGCCATTTATCGGCAGTATCAAAATAGGTGTTACCCAAGTCACGACAACTATGCTGAAGTACTTTTGTCTCAGAAATTTTTTCTTTTAAAGTTTCTGAAAATTCAGGAGAAACAAAAAACTTCAGTTCTATTTCGGTTTCCATAGCTATACCTTTCAAAGCAGATAGAAACAGGATATTGCGTAATTTCTCACACGGCAAGAGAGAAATATCGCCGGAATGATGATCTAAAACAGTTTTAATGAGCGATTTAATGCGTTACCATGCGCGCCTTTATAGCCATCGTTCAACATTTCGCCAAGCACTCAGAAATGGTGTATGTTTTTTTAAGGTTATAGTTATTAGGTTGAATGACCATGCCAGTAAATACAATTATGGGGTTATTTGCAAAGTCCCCAATTAAGCCTTTGCAACGCCACGTTGTGTGTGTCAACGAATGTTGTTCACACTTGGTGAAATTCTTTGAAGTATCTTCAAAGGGTGATTGGGAAAAAGCAGCAGAAATCCGTGCACAAATTTCTCACCTAGAGAAAGAAGCGGATGTGCTGAAACGTGAAATCCGTCTAAAACTGCCTCGCGGTTTGTTCATGCCAGTCGACCGTACTGACATGCTTGAGCTTTTGACTCAACAGGACAAACTTGCAAACCTGGCAAAAGACATTGCTGGCCGTGTATATGGTCGTCAACTTGTCATCCCTGAGGCTCTCCAACCAAACTTCCTCGCTTACGTTCAACGTTGTCTTGATGCTGCCGATCAGGCGCAAAAGGTAATCAATGAACTTGATGAATTGCTAGAAACCGGCTTCAAAGGCCGTGAAGTGACGCTCGTCGCTGAAATGATTCATCAATTAGACGTTATCGAAGATGATACCGATGCCATGCAGATTGAACTTCGCCAACAGTTGATGGTGATTGAAGCTGACATGAACCCTATCGATGTCATGTTCCTGTACAAGATTCTTGAATGGGTAGGTGGTATTGCCGACCAAGCGCAGCGCGTAGGTGCTCGTTTGGAAGTCATGCTATCTCGATCTTAAAACATAAAGTTAACGACATAACGAAGAGCATAATTAACACGTGTCATAGGGACGATGACTATTTTCATCGTCTTATGGTTTGGCGCGCGTAAAATTTTGTTCCGCTTGTTATAAAACAACTAGGTATTACGATGGATATCCTTGCGAACTACGGCACTGTCCTGATTATTGTTGCAGCGATTTTTGGTTTCATGATGGCGATTGGTATTGGCGCGAACGACGTTGCTAATGCGATGGGTACATCTGTAGGTTCAAAAGCGCTAACTGTAAAACAAGCTATCATCATTGCGATGATCTTCGAATTTGCAGGTGCTTACCTTGCAGGCGGTGAAGTAACCGACACTATCCGTAAAGGTGTAATCGAAACTTCTTTATTTGCTAGTCAACCAGATGTTCTTGTCTACGGCATGATGTCTGCGCTTTTGGCAGCAGGTACATGGCTGCTTCTTGCCTCTTACATGGGCTGGCCAGTATCAACGACTCACTCAATTATCGGTGCAATCATTGGTTTTGCGTGCGTATCAGTAGGTACTGAAGCGGTTGACTGGGGCAGCGTTCAAGGCATTGTTGGTAGCTGGATTATTACGCCAGTGATTTCAGGTTTCTTTGCTTACGTTATCTTTGTCAGCGCACAACGCCTGATTTTTGATACAGAGAACCCTCTGTTTAATGCGAAACGTTTTGTACCTGTTTACATGTTCATCACAACAATGGTGATTGCACTTGTAACCATCAAAAAAGGTCTAAAACACGTTGGTCTTCACCTGACCAATGGTGAAGCCTGGATGTGGGCAGCTGCAGTTTCAGCACTTGTGATGATTGGCGGCTACGTATACATCCAGAAAAAATTCGCTAATCGCGAAGAAGACCGCAGCTTTTCTGGCGTGGAAGGTATCTTCAGCGTTCTGATGGTTATCACCGCTTGTGCGATGGCATTTGCACACGGTTCAAACGACGTTGCAAACGCCATTGGTCCACTGTCTGCTGTCGTATCGACTGTTGAACACATGGGCGAAATCAGCACGAAAAGCACCATCGCTTGGTGGATTCTACCTCTTGGCGGTATTGGTATCGTGGTCGGTCTTGCAACACTGGGTCACAAAGTAATGGCAACCGTTGGTACAGGCATCACTGAGCTAACGCCTAGCCGCGGTTTTGCAGCACAGCTAGCAACAGCATGTACGGTAGTTCTAGCGTCTGGTACAGGCCTGCCAATTTCAACCACTCAAACATTGGTTGGTGCGGTTCTCGGTGTTGGCTTTGCTCGTGGTATCGCAGCACTGAACCTAGGCGTAGTTCGTAACATCGTGGCATCATGGATCGTTACACTACCAGCGGGTGCGTTATTGGCCGTAGTATTCTTCTACGGACTTCAAGCGATGTTCGCTTAAGACACTCGTCAATAGAATGTAAGCGCTTTGTCATTATTGACTCAAACGCACAGAAAGGGAGGCTTTGCCTCCCTTCTTTGTTGCACCGAAGTTTGAAACTGCATACTATTCGTCTATTTCCGGCTCCAATCATTCGGTGCCAACGCTGTCTCCAAGAAAAATCGTTAAGGGATTTACTGTGAAAAAACTAATCATCACGGTTTTGTTTACTTTGCTAGCAGCGCCAGCGGCCCTAGCAGCAGACCGTTATATTTCTGATGACCTCTTCACTTTTATGCACTCAGGTCCAAATAACACCTACCGTATTATTGGTAGTGTTAACGCCGGTTCTAAAGTACAACTGATTAAAACCAACCGAGATACTGGCTACACGCAAGTTCGTGATGACCGTGGTCGCACTGGTTGGGTACAAAGCAAGTTTGTGACAAACCAAGAGAGCATGGCAATTCGCCTTCCTCGCATTGAGAAAGAGCTAGCCGAAGTAAAAGAGCAGCTTGCTAATGCTCGTCAAACTTCTGATGCAGAGAAAGCAGGTCTTGTTACCTCTCTCGAAACACGTAACCAACAAATTTCAGATCTAGAAAATAAATACTCTGAGATCAGTGATCAGCTTACTTCTGTTGAAACAGAAAACCGCGAGCTACGCGCAAAGCTGGATACACAAAAAGATGACATGCTGCTTAAGTACTTCACTTATGGCGGCGGTGTTGCAGGTTTAGGTTTACTATTTGGTTTGATTCTTCCGCATGTCATGCCTCGTAGAAAGCGCTCTCCTGCGGGTTGGGCATAAACCCTTACGCTTTTATCTTTAAAAAGAACGCAAAAGCCAGTCGATATTGACTGGCTTTTTAGTTTGCTTCGTTTGATAGAAGTGAGTACTACTCCCCCATTGAACTAGAGGCTCGACGACGATCCGTTGCGCCATAAAGCTTGCCATCTTTTAGCTCAATTGCATTCAAACCGCTTACCACTGGAATAACGTGCACTGGGTAGCCAAGCTCCATAAACTCAGGCACCAACATTTCTGCGAACGTTTTCTTTTCCACCAGCAAACCAGTCGGGTCATAAGACTTGGTGCGGTCTATCTTAGTGCCATACTGGATGTTTGGTAAGTCAATAGCCTCTTGCGCTGATAAATTCCAATCCAGCACCCCAACCACGGTTTTGAGTACATACCCCGGGATTTGTGAACTACCTGGTGACCCAACCACCAAACGCAAGTTATCATCACTGTCCATCACCATTAATGGCGTAATAGCCGAACGTGGACGCTTGCCCGCTTCAATTGAGTTTTGCGTAGGCTTGCCGTTAACCGTTGGCTGAGGTGAGAAGTTAGCCATCTGCGCATTCAAGATAACGCCATCGACCATCACACCCGAGCCCATACCCGTTCCTACCGTGCTGGTCATCGCAATTGCATTTCCATCTCTATCGACGATAGAAATATGCCCTGTATCTTTGCTCTCGAAGCCTTGATATTGCGCATACTGAGTTTGCGTTATCTGTCCTGCTTTTGGATCCTCTTTTAAAGTGCCATTATCAGGGATTAAATCACGTCTCTGATCTAGATAGGCTTTAGACAACAACTGTTCAACTGGCGTTTCCACATAATCCGGATCTCCGGCATACGCAATACGATCGGCTTTTGCAATTCGCATCGCTTCAGTCATGAGACGCCAAGGTTCCACATCCGTTTTCGCCATATGGGCAATGTCATAGGGTGCGAGCAGTTCAAGACTCTGAGCGACCATCACACCGCCCGAAGCTGGGTAACCAAAAGAGACGATTTTATTCCCACGGTAGTCGCTCTCAATGATGTCACGCTGCTTCACTTGGTAATGTTTAAAATCTTCTAAAGACAACTTCTCGTGTTGGTCATCAATACGACTATTAACCGTCTCTACGATGTGCTGACCAAGCTCACCACCATAAAGGTAACGATCGCCTTGTTGCGCGATCTTCCTCAGCGTCTCAGCCATCTTAGGGTTCTTCATCAAGGTTCCCGTCGGCTTAATATCGTCCCCTTGCCAATACAAGGCTTTCACTTCCGGATCTTGCTCAAGTCGGCTTTGCTCTCTTACTACGATGTCGTAGGTGTAGCTGTTCATCGCGTACCCATTGCTCGCCAATGTAATCGCCGGCTTAATCAGCTCTGCCCATGGCAACTTGCCGTATTGTTCATGAGTGGTGTAAAGCAACCGCAACGTGCCCGGAACCGCAACAGAACGAGGGCCTAATATTTCGTTGCGACTGAGTACTTCCCCATTCTCAACAAACATTTCAGGGTTCGCGCTAGAGGGTGCTTCATCTCGACCATCAAGGGCCAGAAATTTTTTCTCGTCATGTTGATAAAACAGCGCGAAAGTCCCGCCGCCAATTCCGGTCATATCTGGCTCAACGACAGACATCACCATCTGCATCGCAACCATAGCATCAACAGCGTTACCGCCTTCTTTCAATATTGAGTAACCGGTACTGCTCACGTAAGGATTCGTCGCACTGACCATGAAATCTTGCCCGCGACTATCTGGTGTAACTGGGAATGGGTCTGGCTTTGCTGCATAGCTTGTCGATGCAACAATGCTTAAAGAAAAAATCAGAATACGCATGTGTCTCTGTTTAGACTCCTATTATGTGATGGGGTCTAACGTGGACCAAGTCATTACTCCGAAGTTCGTGAAGATGGTGTCTTTTTACACAACGCTGACTGGAATCGCGCTATCAATAGATGAATGATATTGGTGCTATTTAAACGACTGAGAAAAGCTATATTTTGCTTGTTTGAGTATCTAAAAATCATCATCAGAATAGATGCAAAAGATGCTCTGAAAAATAAAAAGCCAGCGATATGATTTCGCTGGCTTGATGTGTTTCTACAAGAGTTACCCTTTCCACTCATACAACGCTGGTATACGAATTTGCTCACCTTGGAACTCAACAATCACAGCTTGCGGTTGTATTTCTCTTAGAGTGACCTGATCATCAACGACATCCCCTTGATGATACTCAACATTGTTAATTTTCACCCAACGGCGATTTTCATCACTGGCATACATATGGGTTTGCAAATTAAGCGCAGGTAGACGCCCTTGCCACTGGTGAGCGTTGCGCTCTAAATCGTTCACGCGTGCCGTTTGTGATGACGAATTGTCATCATCTCGGGATAAGGCATTTTCGACCTTCCTAGCTAAATCAGGAGATAATGAGGATAAATCCAGATCATCCAAAGACAACCCGAGGTCCTCTTCAGCAGCAGAAGTCGTTTGGGTTGATGCTGAGTTGCGTGTTTCATCTCTGCTTGGTGTATGGCTCGTGTATTCATCGGGGGTGGTAAATGTACCAAAATCACGCGATAGCTCTGCACTTGGCCACTCTCTTGGCAATTGGGCCAACTGGGTGTTCTCTGGATAGTCCAATACTTTGAAAGGTGATACCACTTCGACCTTTTCTATCGGGGACGTTGTATCTACTTCAACACTCGGTGCAAAGAGATCTAAGTACCAAGCGACTCCGATAGCAGAAGCAGTGATTGGCAGCAAGAACAGACCTATATGTTTCACAGCTGACATTATGCGTCCTCCTTCTCGATTCTCGCCAGTTGAGGCGCATCTGGCTGAACATTTTGCTGAAGTCGGTCTAGCGTTCGCTTACCTGCAATACCATCGACACCAATTCCTTGCCAACGTTGAAATAATTCGACTCGCTCTTTCATCGCACCATCAAAAATAGACGTTTCAAGCAGTGGCTCACTCACCGCTTCTGCTAATAATCGGTCTAATACTTCAATCGCAGGGCCTTCCATGTCTAAACGTAATGTTTCATTCAGCGGAGCATGCCACAGTTCGATAATATTGCCCTGCCACAACGGCTTTAGCCACGAAACTGGCAGACGAAGACGCTGCTTACCATTGAGCACTTCAGCTTGGTCATTACCGACGGCATATAGAATGACATACCCAACATCACCTTGATAATTCAACTCCAAGATCACAGGGCGATTTTGTTGCATCAACAGCGGCCAAGTCGCCATTTTACGCTCACAACGCATAGTCGACTGCGGTTCTGACAAACAAAGATTATCGCGAACCGATGCTTGATATCCCCACAAACGATACAAATCATTTACAGCGAGGTTCGACTGTTTTTGTGTTAACAATAAATCACGCTGCTCATCAGTTAACTGTTGGCTGACGACGGTTGGTGTTGGCTCTACTCTTGGCTCCGTCACTTGTGTCAACACTGACGTCGCTTGAGCTGGCATATAATTCACGACCGCCCACCCCGTACTTAATGCAGCAATAAGGCCTACCGTGACAGAGCCCCAAGCAGGCCAACGGAAAGTCCGGCGCTCTTTTTTATCTTGCTGATAAATATCTGCCTGAAACTGCATCACCTCTTCACAGGCCTGCTGAACGGTTTGCTTATCCACCACCACATTACCCTGGTGATAACTAATGTTGAGGGATTTGTCACAGATAAGGTTGATGAGCCGCGGTATACCGTGACTGTATTTGGCTATAAGTTTACAAGAAGCACGATTAAACAGTTGCTGGTCGCCACCTGCTGTATGTAGTCGAAATGCGATGTAATCTTCTGTCTCTTTTTCATCCAACGGCAACAGGTGATAACGCCCGGTAATACGCTGGGCAAGTTGGCGTAGTTGTGTTGTTTGTAATAACCGCTGCAATTCAGGCTGCCCGACCAACAACACTTTGAGCAATTTTCTGGTATCGGTTTCCAAGTTGGTCAACAAGCGCAACTGCTCTAGAACGTCGGCAGCAAGGTGTTGAGCCTCATCAATGACCAGCAATGTCTGCCAGCCTGAACGATAATTACGCAGCAAATATTGATGGATAACCTGGTTTAGCTGTTTGAGGTTTGCATCTGGCGGATAGGTGATTTTGAACTCATCGCAAATGGCTTCGAGCAAGTCTCTACTCGAAAACGTGGGATTGAGAATAAGACCCGCTTTGGTGTTATCACCCAAATTCGCCAGCATCGCTTTTGCGACGGTCGTTTTGCCTGTACCTACTTCGCCAGTAAGCATAGCAAAGCCACCGCCATCGCCTAGCCCAGCTTGGAGATGTGTGATTGCCTCTTTGTGACGTTGGCTTAAATACAAATAACGTGAGTTTGGAACAATCGAAAATGGTTGTTCGACAAACCCAAAAAAGTCCTTATACATTAGGCTCTCCAGCTAAAAAACCACCTGGGAATAGTCAGACATGGTATAAACGCTCTTCTTCTATTCTTAGGAGTAAAGAAAAGTACCATTGCTTGCTACAATGTCCAACGGCATATCCATAAATTAAGAGGTAATTCGTGCAAGTTTATTTAGTAGGTGGCGCAGTTCGAGATAAATTGCTCGGAATTGATAGTTATGACAACGACTGGGTGGTCGTAGGCTCGACGCCCGAGATGATGCTGTCCCAAGGATACACCGCCGTTGGTAAAGACTTTCCTGTATTTCTGCATCCCAAAAGTAAAGAAGAATATGCCCTTGCACGAACAGAGAGAAAGTCAGGTTCTGGTTACACTGGTTTTGAATGTTTCTTCGATCAAAACGTCACCTTAGAAGAAGATTTGATACGTCGTGATTTAACCATTAACGCGATGGCAATGGAGAGTGATGGCACGATCCATGACCCATATGGTGGCCAGCAAGATCTCAACGATAAACTGCTACGCCATGTATCAGACGCCTTTATTGAAGACCCTCTACGCGTTTTACGTGTCGCTCGCTTCGCAGCGAAGCTTGCTGATCTAAACTTTACGGTTGCCGACGAAACCATGCGGTTAATGCGTCACATGGCAGAGTCCGGAGAGCTGAGCACACTGACTCCCGAGCGTGTTTGGCAAGAATGGCATAAATCTCTCTCTACTCCTCGCCCTGATATTTTCTTATCGGTTCTACGAGACTGTGGTGCATTAACCGTGGTGTTACCTGAAATTGATGCACTATTTGGCGTACCTCAACCTGAGAAGTGGCATCCAGAAATCGATACTGGCATCCATACTTTGATGGTGGCAGAGCAAGCCGCAAAATTGAGTAACTCACTCCCCGTCAGGTTTGCCGCCCAAGTGCATGACTTGGGTAAGGGCGTGACGCCAGAGAGCGAATGGCCAAGCCACAAAATGCATTGCCATACAGGATTAAAACTGATCAAAAAGCTGTGCGAACGTGTCCGGGTACCAAATGAGTTTCGTGATTTAGCCTTGATGGTGTGCGAACAGCACTCCAATATTCATCGCGCGGCTGAACTTAAACCACAAACCATAATTAAAATACTCAATAAGCTCGATGTGTGGCGTAAGTCCGAACGTCTGCAAGATATCTTGCTTTGCTGCCAAGCGGATCACGCTGGTCGTAAAGGACTGGAAACGCAACCATATCCACAGGCGGATATTTTTAGGCAAGCCTACCAAGCAGCAGCGGCAGTTGACGTTCAAATCATAATCAAAGAGGGCTTTAAAGGCCCTGCGATTCGTGACGAGCAAGAAAAACGACGTATTGAAGCAGTGAAAGCAGCACTTAAGAAGTAACGAACAAACAAAAACGCCCGCGGATTTCGCGGGCGTTTTTCGTTAACATCAATTATGAACTTAATAGAAAAGCGAACAAACCGATGCCCAAAATCAGACGGTAAATCACAAACGGTGTCATGCCCATGCGTGAAATCATCTTCAAGAAGAAGTGGATACAGATGTACGCACTGATAAACGATGTGATAATGCCAGTCATTAAGAAACCAACATGGACAGGTTCACCACTGGTCACTAACTTCATACCTAAGTAGCTACCAGCTAATGTAATGATTGGGATCGACATTAAAAATGAAAAGCGGGCAGCCGCTTCTCGAGTAAAGCCAAGGTAAAGCGCTGCTGTAATGGTCGCCCCTGAACGTGAAGTTCCAGGAATCATCGCTAAGGCTTGGGCAATACCGATAAATACAGCTTTCTTCCAACCCGTTTGGTATTCATCGGCAACGAGTTCAGCGTTTTTGTCTACCCACCATAGCAACAAGCCAAATACGATCGTAGTAGTCGCGATGACGTAAGCGCTACGTAGATACACTTCAATGATGTCTTTCATCAATAGGCCGAACACACAAGCTGGAATCGTCGCAATCACGATCATCCAAGCCAATTTAGCTTCTTTACTGCGATCTCCTTTAAAGATCGAAGCAAATAACGCTTGAAACAAAGTGATTACTTCATGACGAAAATAGATCACGACAGCCATTAATGTACCGACGTGAACAGCAACATCAAAGGCTAGACCTTGGTCTTCCCATCCTAAAATAGCGGAAGGCAGGATCAAATGGGCAGAGCTTGAAATAGGCAAAAACTCTGTCAGCCCCTGAATCAGAGCCAAAATAAAGGCTTCAAAATAACTCATGTAAACAACTCAAATTAAAAATGAAAGGAAACGGGTTTGAGCGAATCGACTGGCTGCATAGCATGCCAAATGTCTGCGACTGTGCGTCCATCGCCTGGGATCACTAATTGCGGTTCGAGATCATACAGCGGCTTTGTGACAAAAGGATATTTGTAGATATCACTGCGAGGTAGCTCAGGTTTTTTCTTGGAGACGCGCTCACCGAACAACACTATATCGAGATCCAGTGTTCGATCCTGATACTTTTGCGCGTTTTCTTCGCGTCCCCACTTAAATTCAATCTCGCGTAGTTGATGGCTCAACTCTTCTAATGACAACTCGGTACGCATTGCAACGACAAAGTTGTAGAAATTCTTGCTGCTAAAACCAATAGGTTCGCATTCATATATCGGTGATACGAGGAGATTTTCTCCAAGCCGTTGCAGCTCCTGATACGCAGCAAGCACATGTTGCTCTCTTTCTACGTTCGTCCCAACACCGATATAGGTGGTGATCATGCTCGGCCTCGCTCAATCACCACACCAACAGCACGTGCTTGCGGCACGGCGCCAGGCTTCGCTAGGCGGATTTTCACCCAAGGCACTGAGAAACGCAGCATGATAAGCTCTGCTACTTCTTCAGCCACGCGCTCGACCAGTAAGAAACGACCATTTTCAATGTGGTTAAGTACCGCCTCACTCACCTGCGAATAATCCAGTGCATCTTGCACATCATCACTTTTGCCCGCAGGTTTATTATCGTGTGCCATTTCAATATCTAGAACCAACTTTTGTTTGATTTGTTGCTCCCAGTCGTACACGCCAATTGTGGTGATTACTTCTAACTGTTCAATAAAAACTTTATCCAGAGCCATCTTATGTCCTTCTATTACAGAGGTCGGATACCCGTGAGGGGTAATTTGATCGTAGTATTCTATACCTAAGTAACATTGACTTTGGTCATCACAATGTTACTTAGGTATAAACTGCGAAAGCATCTTTATATACAAGAAATCACATAATGCAAGCTCTATCACAGTGAGGATTTCTGCATTATGTAAATTCGGGGTATGATAGCAACTACGCGGGAACCGAGCATTAAATTCCAATCCATCAAGGACTTCTATGGACGCACTGGCACTGATAATGACAATGGCCGCCTATTTATTAGGTTCGGTTTCCAGTGCGGTTTTGATCTGTCGACTCTTAAAACTGCCAGACCCACGCAGTGTGGGATCTAACAATCCTGGAGCAACGAACGTATTGCGTATTGGCGGACGAGGAGCCGCTGTTTCAGTCTTGTTGTGCGATATGCTCAAAGGCACTATCCCCGTGTGGGGCGGATACTTTCTTGGTATCGACCCTATCATTCTTGGCGTCATCGCCATTGCTGCCTGTCTTGGCCACATGTACCCCATCTTTTTCCACTTTAAAGGCGGAAAAGGTGTCGCAACCGCGCTTGGCGCTATCGCTCCGATTGGTTTGGACTTAACAGGATTGGTGATGTTAACTTGGCTGTCAGTAGCCGCGCTATTCCGCTATTCATCCTTAGCGGCTCTCGTCACGGTTTTGGTCACTCCGTTTTATACTTGGATGTTTAAACCGCAATACACGTTACCTGTTGCTATGCTGTGTTGCTTAATCGTATTTAAGCATCATCAAAATATTCGTCGGCTTTTGTCTGGCGACGAGCCAAAAATCGGCGAGAAGAAACTGACACAAAAAAACTCGGCTTAATGCCGAGTTTTTCGTTTAAAGAGGGATGCATTGGTTACGCATGAACTCGATTCAGGAAGTTCAACAACATTTGGTTGACGAACTCCGGCTGTTCTAAACAACTGATGTGTCCCGCTTGCGGAATTTCTACCAACTCACTGCCCGTGATACAGTCTTTCATTAAATACGATTCGAAAACCGGGCGAGGCTTATCTTCACAGCCCACCGCAATTAACGTCGGCAGAGCGAATTTTTCCGAATCTTCAATCACATCACGGCGACCAAACACCATGCGCCCCATGCGAGCTACTTCCACCGCACGCTCACCGTTCAGCTCTTCTAAACTGCGTTTGAATGAAGCGACAAGTTTAGGGTTATCCTGATTGACGTTGTTGGCAAAGAACAGCGGCACAACGGCTTCAATAATTGGCGCAGGCACTGCTTGGACTTGGCTGATGGTATCAAGCATTGCAAAATACTTTTTATACGTAACTTCTGGCTCCCAGCCAATGAAGGTATCCATCAATACCAGTGACTTAACACGTTGCGGCGCTTGAGCCGTTAGCTCAGCTCCCCACATGCCGCCAACAGATAAGCCCACTATCGAGAATTCTTCGATATCTAAATGATCCATCAATGCCAACATATGTTGTGCATAGTCGGCCAATGACTGTGTCGATGCAGGTGCAGCGTCCGATTCACCATGTGCCCAAAGATCTGGCACAATACAACGGAATGACTGGCTTAAAACCTCAACTTGTGGCGCCCACATTTGGCTATCCCAAAGGTAACTATGACCAAATAGAAGCACAGGGCCCTCACCTTTATCTAGATAAGCAAGTTGCTGACCTTCAATTTCAAACTTATTCATTGTTATATCCATTTCTTATTCTTCCACGTCATCCTAGCACTGAAACAATCGCGAACTGATCGCATCAGTCAGAATGTAAAACGAGGCGGTTCATTGAATAATTAAAAATAAAGGCCTCTGAGGAGCAGAGACCTTTATTACAAAGAACCGGTTTCAAACCTACCGCATAAATTTGACTAAGCGACAGGTGTTAGTTGATCAATTGGCCAACGTGGACGAGCCTCTACTGACATATCAGCCACTTCGCCATTCTTCAAGCGCTGCATGCCTGCGTAAGCGATCATCGCACCGTTATCTGTACAGAACTCAGTACGTGGGTAGTAAACTTCGCCGCCAACTTTCTTCGCTAACTTCTCTAACTCAGCTCGCAAACGACGGTTAGCACTCACACCACCAGCAATAACAATGCGTTTCATGCCTGTTTGCTCAAGCGCGCGCTTACATTTAATAGCCAACGTAGCACACACAGCCTCTTCAAATGCCAATGCGATGTCCGCGCGGGTTTGCTCGTCATCACCGTTTGCAGCAATCGTGTTAGCCGTAAAGGTTTTTAGACCAGAGAAACTCATGTCCAAACCTGGCACATTCGTCATTGGGCGCGGGAACTTAAAGCGGCCCGGTGTACCTTTTTCCGCCAGTTTAGATAATAGTGGACCGCCTGGGTAATCCAAACCCATTAGCTTCGCTGTTTTATCAAACGCTTCGCCCGCCGCATCATCAATCGACTCACCTAGAATTTTGTACTCACCGATGCCTCTCACTTCCACCATCATAGAGTGACCGCCCGATACTAATACCGCCACAAACGGGAACGGTGGAGGGTTATCTTCCAACATTGGGGCCAATAGGTGACCTTCCATATGATGAACAGGTACCGCTGGCACTCCCCAAGCATAAGCAATACTGCGACCGATAGTCGCACCCACTAATAGCGCCCCAACAAGACCAGGCCCCGCGGTATACGCGACACCATCGATGTCTTTTGAAGTTAAGTTCGCTTCTTTTAGTGCCTCTTTAATAAGAGGAATGGTTTTCTTTACGTGGTCACGTGAAGCCAACTCAGGCACCACACCGCCGTAATCTGCGTGCAGTTTTACTTGGCTGTATAGCTTGTGTGACAAGAGACCGTTTTCATCGTCATAAATTGCGATGCCAGTCTCGTCACAAGAGGTTTCAATACCAATAATGCGCATGGTTTTCTCAGTATGCTTTCTGTATAGAGGAAATTTGGGCGTCATATTACCTCGCCTTGGTGCTGCAAACAAATTTTGTACAGACAATAATCGACAAAAGGCTTTACAAAGTAGTTGTGATCGGATTAAAATTCCGCACCATTTTTGATCAAGCTGGTAAGAGACCTAACAATTGTGATTTGGTCTGTTGAATACCAGCGTTAACGAATAACCCCTGAGGTGAAAGGCATATGCCAGTAGTTAAAGTACGTGAAAACGAACCGTTCGACGTTGCTCTACGTCGTTTTAAGCGCTCTTGCGAAAAAGCAGGTATCCTTTCTGAAGTGCGTCGTCGTGAGCACTACGAAAAACCAACTACAGTTCGCAAACGCGCTAAAGCAGCAGCTCAAAAGCGTCACGCTAAGAAGCTAGCTCGCGAAAACGCTCGTCGCGTTCGCCTGTACTAATAACTGAGCTCCAAAAGGAATTTAGTTATGGCTCTGATTGATCAACTCAAAGAAGAGCAAAAATTAGCGATGAAAGCCAAGGACAAATTGCGCCTTGGTACTATTCGTTTAGCCCTATCAGCAATCAAGCAACGTGAAGTTGACGAACAGATTACTCTGAACGATGACGACATTCTTGCAGTATTGACCAAGATGGTTAAACAACGTCGCGATTCTGTAGCGCAGTTTGAAGCAGCGGGTCGTCAAGATCTTGCTGATGCGGAACAAGCAGAAATTACCGTTCTTGAGGACTTTATGCCTCAACCACTGACAGACGAAGAAGTAGCGGCTCTCATCGAGAACGCGATTGCTGAATCTGGCGCAGCTGGCATGCAAGACATGGGCAAAGTAATGGGCGTTCTGAAACCGCAAATTCAAGGGCGTGCAGATATGGGTAAAGTAAGCGGTTTAGTTCGCGCTAAATTGGCTTAAGGTACCCCACCCAATTGCAGCAAGCCGTGCTATCCTTTGGAGCGCACGGCTTGTTTGTATCTGGATGGATGGAATGAAATCAATGGGCAATACGCTCATTCTTTTAAGGCATTCACTCCACTCATCATCTTCTTTTTTTGTTAGGTTTTATGGCTGGACACATCCCTCGCAGTTTTATCGATGACCTTCTAGCTCGACTTGATATTGTCGATATCATCGACGCACGTGTGAAACTTAAGAAAAAAGGCAAAAACTACGGCGCATGCTGCCCGTTCCACAACGAAAAGACACCCTCATTCAGTGTCAGTCAAGAAAAGCAGTTCTACCATTGTTTTGGTTGTGGCGCGCATGGAAATGCCATCGATTTTTTGATGGAATTCGACCGACTAGAATTCGTCGAAGCCATTGAAGAACTCGCTTCATACTTGGGTTTAGATGTTCCTCGCGAACAACGTAGCGGCGGTAATGCTTCGTTTCAATCAGGCCCACAAGCAAGCAGCAGTGAAAAACGTAACCTATACGACTTAATGGGCAGCATTGCTCAATTTTATCGTAACCAACTCAAACAGCCAGCAAGTAAGGTGGCGATTGAGTATCTAAAAGATCGCGGCCTGTCTGGTGAAATCGTCCAGAAGTTTGGCATCGGCTATGTGGCTGATGAATGGGATTTAGTTCGTAAGAACTTTGGCCAGAATAAAGAAAACCAAGACATGCTCGTCACTGGCGGCATGTTGATTGAAAACGATAAAGGCAACCGCTACGACCGATTCCGTGGTCGAGTGATGTTTCCTATTCGAGACAGACGCGGTCGAGTAATAGGCTTTGGTGGTCGAGTATTAGGTGATGGGACACCAAAATATCTCAACTCACCCGAAACCCCGATATTTCATAAAGGTAAAGAGTTGTATGGCCTTTATGAAGTACTACAAGCGTACCGTGAGCCACCACAAATTTTAGTGGTTGAAGGCTATATGGATGTTGTCGCGCTTGCTCAATATGGCGTAGATTATTCCGTTGCCTCATTGGGAACCTCGACAACGGGCGATCACTTGCAAGTGTTATTCAGGCAAACAAGCACCGTCGTGTGTTGTTATGACGGTGACCGCGCAGGCCGTGAAGCCGCGTGGCGTGCCATGGAAAATGCATTGCCTTACCTAACGGATGGTCGCCAGTTAAAATTCATGTTTTTGCCGGATGGAGAAGATCCCGACTCTTATATCCGACAAAACGGAAAACAAGCATTTGAGCAGCAAGTGTCTAATGCGATGCCCTTGTCTGAATTCATGTTCAGCTCATTGACTCAGCAGGTCGATATGAGCACGAAAGAAGGCATGGCAAAACTGAGTACTCTTGCGGTTCCTCTCATTGATAAAGTCCCTGGCGGCACTTTAAGACTATACTTGAGAGAATTGCTTGGCCGCCGTTTGGGTTTGGTTGATGAACGCCAACTACAGCAGCTAATTTCAAAACAAGGTAAAGAGGATAAAAGGCCTCAACCTCATAAAGAAATCAAGCGAACGCCGATGCGAGAAGTGATCGCGTTACTGATTCAAAACCCACAATACGTAAGTATGGTGCCAGATCTAACTAGCGTTAGAGATTTGCCCATTCCTGGTCTAAGTTTATTTGTTGATGTACTTGATAAATGCCAAGCGCATCCCCATATCAACACAGGCCAATTATTAGAGCATTGGCGAAACAGCCAAAATGAGACCCTTCTGTCTCGTCTCGCGAGTTGGGACATTCCACTCGATGAGGACAACCAAGAAGAAATCTTTTTAGACTCACTGGATAAAATTATTGCCCAGTGCGTAGAAAAACAAATTGAAAACCTGCAGGCCAAAGCAAGAAGTGTCGGTTTATCAGCCGAAGAGAAAAGGGAGCTGCTAGCACTTATGCTAGATTTAAAAGCGTAACCCTGTTTAATTAGTCAGCAACGATTTAATTTGTTATAGTAAGTGGTTTGCATTTCGCATACTGATTCCTTCACCAGATTACGAAGTTGGATACCGTCTATGGATCACAATCCGCAGTCACAGCTAAAGTCACTTGTTATTAAAGGCAAGGAACAAGGCTATCTGACCTACGCCGAAGTAAATGACCACCTACCTGCTGAAATCGTAGATTCAGAACAGGTAGAAGACATCATTCAGATGATCAACGACATGGGCATTAAGGTAGTAGAAACTGCTCCTGATGCTGATGATTTAGCACTGAACGATGACACAAATATTACCGATGAAGATGCAGCCGAAGCTGCAGCCGCTGCACTTTCTAGCGTAGAGAGTGAGATTGGTCGTACAACAGACCCAGTACGTATGTACATGCGTGAGATGGGTACTGTCGAACTTCTAACTCGCGAAGGCGAAATCGACATCGCAAAACGTATTGAAGAAGGTATTAACCAAGTTCAATCGTCTGTTGCTGAATACCCAGGCACAATTCCGTACATTCTTGAGCAATTTGACAAAGTTCAAGCTGAAGAACTACGTCTTACAGACCTAATTTCAGGTTTTGTAGATCCAGATGCTGACGACACCGCTGCACCAACGGCAACACACATCGGTTCTGAACTGACTGAATCTCAGTTAGAAGAAGAAGACGATGAAGACGTTGATGACGACGAAGATAGCGATGACGATTCAGATGATTCTGAAGAAGATGTAGGTATCGATCCAGAATTAGCGCTAGAGAAATTCAACCAACTACGCAGCACCTATCAAAATCTTCAATTAGCAATCAATGAGTACGGCTATAACAGCCCGAAAGCAACCGTTGCTAATGAAATGATGCTAGACGTATTCCGCGAGTTTCGTCTAACGCCTAAACAGTTTGATCACCTAGTGAATGAACTGCGTACTGCTATGGATCGCGTTCGTACACAAGAGCGTCTGATCATGAAGTCCGTGGTTGAATACGGCAAAATGCCGAAGAAATCATTCATCGCGCTGTTCACTGGTAATGAATCAAGTGAAGCTTGGCTGGATGAAGTTCTTGCGTCAGACAAGCCATACGCTGAAAAGATCAAACGTAACGAAGAAGAAATCCGTCGTTCAATCGCTAAGCTAAAAATGATTGAAGAAGAGACTTCTCTAAACGTACAGAACATTAAAGACATCAGCCGTCGTATGTCTATCGGTGAAGCAAAAGCTCGCCGTGCGAAGAAAGAGATGGTTGAAGCGAACTTGCGTCTTGTAATTTCTATCGCGAAGAAATACACCAACCGTGGCCTACAGTTCTTGGATCTGATCCAGGAAGGTAACATCGGTCTGATGAAAGCGGTAGATAAGTTCGAATATCGTCGTGGTTACAAGTTCTCGACTTACGCAACGTGGTGGATCCGTCAGGCAATCACTCGTTCAATCGCGGACCAAGCACGTACGATTCGTATCCCGGTACACATGATCGAAACGATCAACAAGCTAAACCGTATCTCTCGTCAAATGTTGCAAGAGATGGGTCGTGAGCCACTACCGGAAGAACTGGCAGAGCGCATGCAAATGCCAGAAGACAAGATTCGTAAAGTTCTAAAAATCGCTAAAGAGCCTATCTCAATGGAGACACCAATCGGTGACGACGAAGATTCGCATCTAGGTGATTTTATCGAAGATACAACGCTAGAACTTCCGTTAGATTCTGCAACTGCAACTAGCCTTAAGGTGGCAACAAAAGACGTGCTTGCAGGTCTAACGCCACGCGAAGCGAAAGTACTTCGTATGCGTTTTGGTATCGACATGAATACTGACCATACTCTAGAAGAAGTTGGTAAGCAGTTCGACGTTACTCGTGAGCGTATCCGTCAGATCGAAGCAAAAGCACTACGTAAACTTCGCCACCCAAGCCGCTCAGAGACTCTGCGCAGCTTCCTAGACGAATAATCGCAGCGCATACAAGCTTTTAGAAATCAAAAAAGGTGACTTTAGGTCACCTTTTTTATTATCTACTGTTCTAAGTGGATAAAAACTAAGCGCAATTGCCCTAGTTGGTATCTAGACACCTTGCAACGCTTCCCCTATAATCGTTGTCCTATTAAGGCCCCTTAGCTCAGTGGTTAGAGCAGTCGACTCATAATCGATTGGTCCGCAGTTCAAGTCTGCGAGGGGCCACCATATTCCGAAAGGCGTAGCAGGTTAATACCTACTACGCTTTTTTTGTATCTTATATCTTTGGGTACAATTTCGGTTGCGGTAACTCGTCATTAACCTCGTAATAGCTTTTCCTCTTCCCCTTTTCTTTAACTATTATCTGGCTTTCTATATGTAGCAATGAAACAAAATGTCCGCTCGTGATTTAAACCATTGACCCTCAGACAACTTCTGATAGGATGGACATACAAACGTATGGACGTCTAAAACAAAAAAATGGAGCTACAATGAAAAGTATTGGTCACTTAAAGAAACTAGCTTTGATTCTCACGGCAGTAGTCGGCTTAAGCGCTTGTGGAGAAAAAGATGACTCTGTCATTAAAGTGGGCGCGACAGTTGGGCCACATGCACAAGTAGTCGAGGCGGTAGCGAAGGAGGCAGCGAAGCAAGGTTTGAATGTCGAAGTCATTGAGTTTTCTGACTACGTGACACCTAATGCCGCTCTTAGCGATGGTAGCATCGATATTAATAGCTATCAGCACCAGCCATTTTTAGACAACTTCAACAGTAGCCATAACGCCCAATTAGTATCAATTGGTCAGTCCATTCTTATGCGTATGGGGCTTTATTCCAATAAGTATCGCTCACTGCAAGAGCTTCCAAACAATGCACGTATAGCGCTTCCAAATGACCCTACCAACGGTGGTCGTGGTCTGTTGCTACTCGCCGATGCAGGTTTAATTGAGCTGAAACAGGGTGTTGGCCATAAAGCCGCCCTAACTGATATCACAAAAAACGCAAAATCATTTGAATTTGTCGAGGTAGATGCCGCTCAGCTACCAAGAACATTAGATGATGTGGACGCGGCTGCGATTACAATGAACTACGTAATGTCTTCTGGTTTAGATCCGAAGAAACAAAGTATCTATCTTGAAGCAAAAGACGCCCCATTAGCAGTCATGGTCATCGCCACTCGTGACGCAGACAAAAATAATGAAGCGTATAAAAAGTTCGTTTCTATTTATCAATCTCAAGCGATTCGTGATTATCTCGATCGCACTTTCAAAGGCACAATCGAAGCAGCTTTTTAATCAATAAAGCAGCGAATACTTTGCCCCACGAATCAGATAGAAAAGAGGCTAATGTTTTCTCATAGCCTCTTCTTTTCATTACTCACTAAATCGACTCATTGTCGACTTTCAGCCTCTAACTTCATTGCCAAATAAGCTTGATCAGCAGAAACCAATTCAGGGCGGTTAATCAACTTCCAGAGGAAGTATGGTGGGATTAAAAATACGATGAAGTAGAGAGATTCATGGAAAAAAACATCGGCTATCGTTTGCTGATGCTCCCAAAGTGCCGTCAGTGCGAAGAGCTCTAACATCACGCCTAATACGCCAAAGACGACAGAGACAACAATCGCTAAACCCAGTAGTTCTCTAACAAAGTGCTTGTATGCCATGATACTAATTCCTTCTAGCAATAAGTCATACTAACTTACGCTCATAAGAAACAAGTGAGCTTGATTATTATCAAACTCACCTCATCACTGTTAAGAACTTAGTTTTATAAAAAAGTACTTGTATATAGCGTCAGCGAAGACTGATTTCCCTATCACAGAGCATAGATACCTCTACAAATAGAAGGTGATGGAACGACCAACTATTGACTATATGAGCGCAACTTTAATCAGATAAGTAATATTGAACCGTCGATACCACTCGTACTTTCTTAATGTAAGGCGTGTTGCTGTCTCGGTCATAAATCGAGAACTGCCCTTGAGTTGCACGTTTGATCTTACCCAGTGAACTCTGTGAGTCTTTCGCAAATTTCTCAGCCACTTCACGCGCATTCTTAGTCGCTTCTTCGATCATGTCTGGCTTCACATCATTCAGCTTAGTAAAGCTGTACTCAACACGATTTGCATAAGGATCTTGGTTAAGCAAAACACCTTGTTTTCCTAGCTCACCTATTTCATTGATTGCCGCTCGAACAACATCAACACTCTGGCTGTAAACCGTAACGGTTCGCGAGGCCAAATAACGATACTCAATGTCTTGCTCGCTCCCATATTGCTGTGCTTTTCTGTCAATGACCGCTGGGGAAGAAAGGGAAACGCTGGTTTCAGGAAGCCCTTTGGCACTTAGAAAGTCCAAAATCAAACGGGTTTGCTGGTCAATTTCATCAAACATGGCTCCCATATCATTACTCGCCAGAGTAAATTGAATCGGCCAAATCACCGTATCAGCAGGATACTCACGCTCCGACAAACCTTTTACTGTAACGACTCTTTCATAGGCTCGGTATTTCACCGCCGTCTGCTGCATAAAATAGCCAAGGATGCCAAGACCAAGTATCAAACTTAGCCCAATCCAAAGTGCTGCTTTATTGGAAACTCGTTCCATTATTTCCCCCTGATAAATATCAACTTAGCTTAATCTTTGTTCTAGATAAGATAGCCTATCTATTGTTTTAAGAGGGAGACATAACGCGAGTTTTGATTCATAGCACAGTGATATACCGTTTTCTTTAGTCAATAAAGCTTCATTAGTTTGTCACCAAAGGCTCATGCTTTTGCCTCTGAACTGTCATCTGTAATTTCTACTATCCAATCAGCAACTTGTACGCTGAGGTAAATATGGATAGTTCAACCCCTTTTCGTCTCCCTCGTAAAACGCCGTTTGGCATTGGTGAAAACGTTGCTGAATGGGCAACCGGTTTAAACCAACTTGATAAGTTCTACGCTCAACGCCCCGTTAATGCCGATATCAAAACTTTTCTCCGCTTCACGCTGGATATCTTAGGTATCGATTATCGCATTGCTCATGGTTCACTCGACTCAGTACCTAAACAAGGAGCTACCGTCATTGTGGCGAACCACCCGCTTGGTTGTGTGGAAGGCGTCATCTTGGCCGAACTCTTGTTGATGGTACGAGACGATATCCAAATTCTAGCCAATCAATACCTGAAAACCGTACCAGAGTTAGATCAGCTCTTCATTGGTGTCGATGTGTTTGAAGGCAGAGACGCCGTCAAATCGAATATGAAGGCCCTCAGAGCGGCTAATAAACACCTCGCAAGTGGCGGCTTATTGCTTGTCTTTCCTGCCGGTGAGGTTTCCCAGTTAGTCGATGCCAAACAGCAACGCTTGGAAGACAAAGCGTGGAGTCGAAGCGTAAGTAGCCTGATCCGCAAAAACAAAGCAACGACAGTTCCAGTATTCATCAGTGGTCAGAACTCGAAACGCTTCTATATGGCAGGGAAAATCCATCCACTTTTGCGTACCCTAATGCTCGGGCGGGAGCTACTGAACAAACATGCACAAACCATCAACTTGTCTTTTGGCCAAGCGATTAAATTCAAAGAGCTCAACACACTTAACGATGATCAAGTGGTGAACTATTTGCGGCTCAACACTTACTTGCTCAATCGTGAAACCCAATCAGTTAAGCCTTCTTCTTCATCAGAACTGCTCTCTCCAATAGCGGCAGGGTTACCCGTAGGCGAATTGCTTGAAGAGCTGAACAACTTACCAAAAGAGTCCAAGCTGCTAACAAGTGGTGAGTTCGATGTTTACTGCACGGAGTCGCAGAGTATCCCTTCCCTACTGCATGAAATTGGTCGCCTACGTGAGCTCAATTTCCGACAAGTTGGCGAAGGGACTGGACTAGCAATAGACATTGACCATTTCGATCATGATTACCTGCATCTGTTTGTGTGGGACAGAGAGAACCAATGCTTGGTGGGCGCGTATCGTTTAGGTCTGGTTGATCAACTGATTGAAAAGCGCGGCGTAGCAGGTCTGTATTCACGAACGTTGTTTAACTATGACCAACGCTTTATCGACCAAATGGGTAAATCCATTGAGATGGGGCGCTCTGTGATTGCACAGCAATATCAAAAGAGCATGAGCGCGCTACTGCTACTGTGGAAAGGCATCGCAACGTTCGTTCATCAAAACCCAGATTACACGCACCTATTTGGTCCGGTAAGCATTAGCAACGATTATAGCGATACTGCACGTCAATTACTGGCTCAATCAATGACACTGCACCACTACGACAACAATTGCGCAGAGTACGTCACACCTTCTAACCCACTTCCTGAGCACCACCGTGACTGGAACACCAGCATGCTCACTGCTCTGGGTGATTTACAGCTATTGTCACGTGTCATTGCCAGAATCGATGAAGGGAAAGGAGTGCCCGTTTTGCTGCGTCAGTACTTAAGCCTCAATGGCAAGCTGGTATGCTTCAACGTCGACCCTGCATTCAATAACGCTCTAGATGGATTGATTATGGTGGATTTGCGCGATGTTCAAGAAAAGACGTTGGCAAGGTATATGGGACGCGAGCAAGCTCATGACTACCTCGTCTATCATACTAATAGCAACGATGATTAAGAACAGTGATTAAGTAGAGAGTTGGGAATCACAAGAAGAACCGTGTGGCGACTCTCTTTATTTACCCTTTAATCAACTAATTAGGCGTGCTCCGTGAAGTGCGCCGAAAAGACTCTTATAGATACAATCTATCGAAAGATCTAGATAGCATTTATCTCACCAATTCCGTCACAAACTTTCACAAAAAACAAAAGCAGACCCAAGTCACACTTTAAATCCACCACAACTCAACACAAAACGTGATATTGATCATCGCAAGTATTTAATTCGAATTTCAAAAAAAATCAAAAGTGATCAAAGTCACAAAGTATTTTGATTTTAAATTTGTCAGAAGATCGGATTGATCACTAATATTTTTATTGACAGATTTAAAAGTGGCTTTTTGTTATTAAGTTACAAGTTAATAAGTTGAACTTGGTCACTTAAAAACCGTTTCTCAGCCTAAGAAATGCGGGCGTAGATCACGAAAAACCCGTTGTCAGTTCCAATTGGAAAATGTGTGGTAAATTGATTGGGTACTAAGCAATCAAACAAACGGTTTTGGCGAACCGTTTACTACAACAAGATTCATCAGAACATCGAACGGGGAATTGTTATGATATCACCAGATGCCAAGATCAAGATACAAAATTTTGGTCGTTTTCTGTCAAACATGGTAATGCCAAACATCGGCGCGTTTATCGCGTGGGGCTTTATCACTGCTCTATTTATCCCAACTGGATGGCTACCAAACGAAACGTTAGCCTCTATGGTTGGCCCAATGATTACCTACTTGCTGCCACTACTTATCGGTTACACCGGTGGTAAATTAGTTGGTGGCGATCGTGGTGCGGTAGTCGGTGCAATCACAACAATGGGTGTGATTGTCGGCACAGACATCCCAATGTTTATGGGGGCAATGATGGTCGGCCCAATGGGCGGCTGGGCTATCAAGAAATTCGATAACTACATCGATGGTAAAGTAAAAAGTGGCTTCGAGATGTTGGTTAACAACTTCTCTGCGGGCATCATCGGCATGCTATGTGCGATCCTTGCTTTCATCTTTATCGGTCCATTCGTAAAAATTCTTTCTGGTGGCTTGGCGGCCGGCGTTAACTTCCTAGTTTCTGCTCACCTACTACCACTGACTTCAATCTTCGTTGAACCTGCGAAGATCCTTTTCCTAAACAATGCGATCAACCACGGTATTTTCTCTCCACTGGGTATCCAGCAAGCGTCTGAAACAGGTCAGTCGATCTTCTTCCTAATCGAAGCAAACCCAGGTCCTGGTCTAGGTATCCTGCTAGCTTACATGGTGTTTGGTAAAGGTACGGCTCGTCAAACTGCAGGTGGTGCATCAATCATCCACTTCTTCGGCGGTATCCACGAGATTTACTTCCCATACATCCTAATGAACCCTCGCCTAATCCTTGCGGCTATCGCAGGTGGTATGACTGGCGTATTCGTTCTAACTATCTTTAACGCAGGTATCGTTTCTCCAGCATCACCAGGTTCAATCTTTGCAATCTTGTTGATGACTCAGAAAGGCTCAATCGTTGGTGTTCTAGCGTCTATCGCAGCAGCAACAGGCGTGTCATTCGCCGTAGCAGCACTGCTAATGAAGACTCAAACGTCAACAGAAGAAGACGGTGATGAAGCAGCACTAGAAAAAGCAACATCACAAATGAAAGACATGAAATCTGCATCTAAAAACGATGCGGTGGTAAACAGCCAAAGCAAAGGTGACGTAGACCTAGCGACAGTACAAAGCATCATTGTCGCTTGTGATGCGGGCATGGGCTCGAGTGCAATGGGCGCGAGCATGCTACGCAAAAAGGTTCAAGACGCAGGTCTGAACATCCACGTAACCAACCTTGCCATTAACAGCTTACCAGAGAGTGCAGATATCGTGATTACTCATAAAGACTTAACGGATCGTGCACGTAAGCATGCTCCAAACGCACACCACATTTCATTGACTAACTTCCTAGACAGCGAGATGTACAACCAGCTAGTCACCAAACTACTAGCAGCGCAAAACCAATCCGCAGCCAATGACGACCAAATGGTAAAAGTTTCGCTCGTGGCAGCAAACGACGACAACTTCGAGCCACAGCAAACGTCGGTGTTCCAAATCCAGCGTGAAAACATTCACCTAGGTTTGAAAGCTGCCAACAAAGAAGAAGCGATTCGCTTCGCGGGCAACAAGTTGGTCGAACTTGGCTACGCAGAACCAGAATACGTAGACGCGATGTTTGAGCGTGAAGCATTGGTTCCAACTTACCTAGGCGAATCTATCGCAGTGCCTCACGGCACGGTAGAAGCGAAAGACCGCGTGAAGAAAACCGGCATTGTAATCTGCCAATACCCATCGGGTATCCAATTTACTGAAGACGACGATGATGTAGCGAAACTGGTTATCGGCATTGCCGCTAAGAACGATGAGCACATCCAGGTGATTACCACCATTACGAACGCGCTCGATGAGCCGGAGGCAATTGAGAAGCTAACCAGCACCAACGATGTGGAAGAGATTCTGAACATCCTTGGCGGTCAACAAGCGGCTTAATTACCCCTTTAATTTGCTCCTGAGGCAAATGAGGTCAGCTGTCACCCCCTATGCGGTTGGCCTCCCCCTAGTTTCGTAAGTCAACATTTTAGACATTGGTAGGTAAGAATTATGAAAAACGCAGTTCATTTTGGCGCAGGTAACATTGGTCGTGGCTTCATCGGAAAACTCTTAGCAGATGCAGAAGTCGAGGTCACATTTGCAGACGTTGACGCTCCACTCGTCGACCAACTGAGTCACAAGCAAGAATACAAAGTAAAAGTGGTCGGTACTGAGTGCCAAATCGACACAGTAACTCACGTCACCGCGGTAAACTCAGCCAGTGAAGATGTCATTGACCGCATTGTAAAAACCGACTTGGTCACAACAGCGGTTGGCCCTAACGTACTGGACATCATTGCAAAAACCATCGCTACCGGCATTGCTAAGCGCTTTGCAGCAGGTAACGATAAGCCATTGAACATCATCGCGTGTGAAAACATGGTTCGTGGCACCACACACCTAAAAGGTGAAGTGTACAAACACTTGGATGAATCATTGCACGCGAAAGCAGACGAATTGGTTGGCTTTGTCGATTCAGCGGTAGACCGCATCGTGCCACCAGCAGAAGCAGCGAACGATGACCCACTAGAAGTGACGGTAGAGAGCTTTAGCGAATGGATTGTGGATGAGCAGCAATTCAAGGGCGAAATCCCTGACATAGCTGGCATGGAAAGAACCAACAACCTAATGGCATTCGTAGAACGCAAGCTATTCACTCTCAATACAGGCCACTGCATTACCGCTTACCTAGGTTGCTTGAAAGGCCATCGCACCATTCGTGAAGCAATTGAAGACCCTAGCATTCACGCTGAAGTAAAACAGGCGATGCAAGAGAGTGGTGAAGTGCTGATCAAACGCTACGGCTTCGACCGTGACATGCACAACGCCTACATCGAGAAGATTTTAGGACGCTTTGCCAACCCATACTTAGTGGATGAGGTGGATCGCGTAGGTCGTCAACCAATTCGAAAATTGGGTGCAAACGATAGATTAGTGAAGCCTTTACTCGGTACAATTGAGTATGGCACTGAAAATCAAACACTTTTGAAAGGCATTGCCGCTGCGTTGAAGTACACTAACGACACTGACCCACAAGCCGTAGAGCTACAAAACTCATTAAAAGAAGTGGGTGTGAAGAAGACGCTAGCGACATACACAGGTCTTGCAGAAGACAGTGCTGAAGTGGCTCAAATCGAGACACTTTACAACCAACTTTGATTTACCTAGGGGAGCTCGGCTCCCCTTCTATGCCCTTCTCTGCTTGAAGAGTTGGGATAGCTAATAATTAGAAATGTATTCAGTATATGGCAGATAACATCAACGAAACCGAGATCATTGAGCGATTAAACAGCGCCCCATCGGTACGAGGCTTTTTCATTGCAGCAGTCGACGTTTTTAACGATTCGATCGACGGGTTGGTGCAAAGAATCTTTCGTAAAGATAACTTCGCTGTTCAATCGGTTGTCGGTCCGCTGCTACAAGACTCTGGACCGCTGGGCGATCTGTCTGTTCGTTTGAAGTTATTGTTTGGCTTGGGGGTGCTCCCCGATGACATTTACCACGACATCGAAGACATCATCAAACTCAAAAACCAACTCAATAATGACGCTTCAGATTACGAATTCACTGACCCGAATATTCTAGAACCAATTAAGAAACTGCACTTGGTGAAGAAAATGGGCATGGTACAACTGGAAGTCAGCGAACCAGATGACGACATCGACCTTGAGTTTTATCAGCTACAACTGCAACGTCAACAACAAATCATTAAGTCAGGGCTCTCACTTGCCATTGTCGAGATTTGCAATGAGCTCGGCAAAGACAGCCCTTTTTAATCGAAAAACTGGCAAGGAAGCCTCCTCAACTCGCCCCTCTTTTTGCACATTCTTCTATACAACGTGCGTGAAAGCCATCACAGTCCATATTCCGATGTCTCTGTAACATCAGACCAATCTATCGCTAGTATTGAAACGGTATCGCATGCTTTCAATCGAAGACACTAAAACTAAGTGGGAGTTTTTCCAGAAACACCACTGGGTATCTCCAGAATTTTCCCGCACTCCCGTCCTCGAGTCGTGGGAGCGTTGCATAAAGCAATGCAGCCCTTACACCTGGTCAAAACCACATATTGCCTCTGGATTTACCTTCTCATCTCTAATGAAGCGCAACGAACATCTCATCGAATGCGCCACGACCGTACTTGAAGACACTTACGACATGCTAGGGGACGAAGACCTGGTATTGATGGTAACCGATGGCAACGGCTGTATTCTCTCCACCGTCGGGCACGACTCTATGCGACAAGAGATGCAAACGCTCGGCATAAAACAAGGCTGTTTTCTCTCCGAAGGAAAGATAGGCACAAATGCAGTCAATCTCTGTATCAATACTCATATCCCGTGTGAAGTTTTTGCCGCCGAACATTTCAATCGCCACTTGCACTCTTATGCCTCTGTAGCGGCGCCTGTTTTTGACCAATTTGGCAAATTACGCGGTACAACATGCCTTTTCAGAAAAGCGGAAAGCTATAAGAAAGAAGACTTAGTCATCATCGCGTCGAGCGCGAAAGAAGTCAGCTTGCAAATCCACATTCAGTCGGAACAAGAAAACATGAACCGCCTCACTTGTGCGCATAACGCAACGTTAGAGTGCATGGATGACGGCCTTCTGGCCTGGGATGAAGAAAGCCGTATAACAATGGTAAATCACCAGTCCGAGCGCTTGTTAAACATTGAAGCCAGTCAGGTCTTGGATAAAGAAGTCTTTTCTGTTTTACGCTTCCCACCGAATGTCCTTACTAGTATTGAGTCAGGTGCGAGCATAAACCGTAAACTCACAACGGTAGAGGTTCGTGGCGAGTTTGTTGAGGCGATCATCACCTTGCGTCCACTCAATGACGGCACACACTTATTGTTCTTGCACCCTATCGATAAAATTCGCGAACTTGCTCAACAACAAATAGGTGGCAGTGCGCGCTATACGTTCAGCACTTTGCCCGTCATTTCACGAAAAATGAAGCATGTCATTACCGTGGCAAAACGGGCCATAAAGTCCAAATCACCGATTCTAATTACGGGTGAAGAAGGTGTAGGAAAAGCCACTCTCGCCATGGCGATTCATAACGAAAGCACCTACAAAGAAGGGCCGTTCATTACGCTCAACTGCCGCTCCATCAATACAGAGCAACTGGTCAAAGAAACCCTGGGGTATGACGAAGGGCAAGGCATGCCTTCAAAGTTTGAGCTCGCCCATGGCGGTACGCTCTTTTTAGAAAAGGTGGAATATCTGTCGCCCGATTTACAAGCCGTGCTACTTAAGTTGTTAAAAACTGGGCTCGTCAGCCGCAGCGACAGTTTGCGATTGATCCCCGTAGATTTTCAACTTATTACCAGCACCGCTTCAGAGATCAGCGAGTATGTCACTCAGCGCTCATTTGGTCGGCAACTTTATTATGAAATCTCCTCGAACGAGCTGCATATTCCACCACTACGAAAGCGTAAAGAAGACATTGAATTTCTCGTCCAGCAACTTATCAGCCATTATGAACGCCGCCACAATGTGACGATCTCGATAGAGCCAGTCGCACTGGAAGCGTTGATGAATTTTCGTTGGTCAGGCAACAACTCTGAATTAAGAAATCGAACTGAGCGAATTTTGCTTAACCGCAGTTCCAACTTAATCAAGCTGAACGATATTCCTGAAGACATTAAACTGAATTCTCGCCATACCGCAGAAAATACGCCAGTAATCACGTTAGAAGAAGCCGAGAGAAGAGCGATTGTTCAGGCTTGGAATCAGTGTGATGGCAAAATGCATGATATGGCGAAAGCATTGCAAATTGGCCGCACGACCTTATGGAGAAAAATTAATAAGTTTGGGCTGCAGGAGCAAATGAAGCTGTATTACGTCGTGAATTGGCGTTCCTATAACAAAAGTAAAACCGGCGTAAGCACGCCGGTACAGATGTACTAACGATAAGGTATCGATTAAACATCGACAGACAACTGACGAATCTGCGCTTTTAGTCCCGGGAGCATACTCGAACTGGCGCTGAATTTTCGCAACCCCACGCGAAGCAATGTTTCTGTGGCATTTGGATCGCCAGCCATCTCACCACACATACTAACCGGTATGCCCGCGCGATCGCCTGCTGCACACGTGAGCTCAATGGCTTTTAGTACCGATGGTTCAAAGTAGTTCACCAATTCAGCAACAGCGGCGTTACCTCGATCGGCAGCCATAACATATTGAGTCAAATCATTGGTGCCAATAGAGAAAAAGTCGACTTCTTGGGCTAACGCATCAGCATTTAACACCGCGGCTGGTACCTCAATCATAATACCAACGGGCAAATGAGTCACATCCAAGCCGAGTTGGTTTGCTTGATGCGCCAACAGCACTTTGACTTTTCTCACTTCTTCAACCTGAGCCACCATCGGTATCATCAATTGAATATTCGGTTGCTCGTGAAAGGCTCTCAGAATGGCTCGAAGTTGAGCGGTAAACAATGACTCATGTTGAAGGCACAACCGCACCCCTCTCAAACCTAAAAATGGATTATCTTCTGCTGGCATAGGATAAGCGGCTAAAGGCTTGTCACCGCCAACATCTAGACTACGAATCGTAAGTGGCTTATCACCAAGTGCGGCGGCAATATCACGATACACTTGGTATTGCGCTTCCTCAGTCGGCAACTCATCACTGTTTTGAAATAGAAACTCAGTCCGGAATAGACCAACGCCCTCAGCTCCTGATGTTAGTGCATCATCAATATCTTTCGGTCCACCAATATTGGCGAATACTGGAATATAGACACCATCACAGGTGACTGCGGCTTGCTGAGCACTCGCTAGTGCACTTTGTCGGGTGCTTTGCCACTCAATTTGCTGAGCTTCTAATTCCTGCTGTACGGAATCTGAAGGAGAGAACCATAAATGCCCTCGGAAGCCATCAATAGTCACCACTTGACCAGCACGCACAGCATCAAGGCAGCCCTGAGCTTTAACGATGGCAGGAATACCCATCGCACGAGCAAGAATCGCACTGTGAGAGGTTTTTCCTCCTTCACTCAAACAGATACCAAGCACTTTCGATTTATCAAGCCCGGCCACATCAGAAGGCATCAGGTCGCGGGCCAACAAAATACTCGGTTCCTGAATGTCGATGGCATTAGGCGTTACGCCTGTCATTTCAACCATAACTTGGCGTGCGATATCATGCACATCAGCTTCGCGTTCCCGCATGTACTGACTTTCTGCCTGGCGAAACTCTTCGGCCAACGTTTGCAGTGATTCTACCCAAGCTTGCTCGGCTATCATGCCCGTTTGAATTCGCGACTCGACCGATGCCCATAATTCTGGGTCACTGAGCATCATGCTATGAGCGGAAAATATTTCCCCTTTCGGCTGCTTCGCTTGCTCCTGCAAATGTTGAACAACCACGCCTATCGCACGCTTAACCCGTTCAATTTCATCTTGTTCACTTTGGAAATCACGTTCAGGCACAGCTGGCATTTCATGAGTAAAAAGGACAGCAGGAGCAGTAGCGATACCGTCATTGACTCGAATTCCAACAACAGCACCTTCAATCTGACTTGAGGCCATGCCATCGAGCAGAGTATCCGAGCTTTCTTCAGGTTCGACAATGCCTTGCTCAACCGCCTCTTTTTCTCCGAAGTGCTCACTAGCTAAGGCTTCAAATGCCTTGATTGCTTCACTGGATTGAGAGCCGAGTGCGCACAGCGTGATCGTCTCTTGACTACGAACGCCAAGTTTCGAAATGCTGTTTAAGCTTTTCGCGTTCACACGGCGCTCGCCTTTTTTCAACCATAATTGGCAGTCAAAAGGCGCGAGTGCACCAACAATGGCCGCAGCGGGACGAGCATGTAATCCATGCGGATTTTGCACCACCCAATCAAATGTTCGTTCTTGCTCAAAGTTCTCTGATACTGGCGCTATCTCAGCGGATGTTAGTGGCTGATCACCAAGGTGCTCTTGTTTTACGCTTAACGCATTCTGTGCCTCTTCGACTACCGTCGATAAAGGCAGTCCGGCGGCGGCAGCCACCGACGCCGCCATGGTTCCTTCAACAATAGGTGCCGAGATAAGGGTGACATTTTCCCTCACATGATCATCAATCAGATCCAGAGCCATTTCCGTGCTAAGCAACGCGCTGCCAAGATCCATCAACACAACAACCCCTTGTTGATCTTGTACCTGCTCAATCGCTTCCATCACGGCAATGGCATCGGTTCCGATCGGGTTCTCTGGATCATCAATCCCAGCAGCAATCGCAAGCTTGGCCTTGCCTTGCGTCATTTGGGTGGCAAGTTCTGCCACCCCTTCTGCAAGTCGACGACTATGAGATACAACTACAATTCCCACCATCTTAATTACCTGCTATTGCCTGCTGTAGTGCTTTAATCATTAACAGAGAAGAGGTTGCACCGGGGTCTTGGTGGCCAATACTACGTTCACCTAAATAGCTTGCTCGCCCTTTTTTCGCCAACATTTCAATCGTGGCAACCGCGCTCGTTTCTGCTAGCTCAACCATTTCATTCAGTAAGTGATCGGCGCTCATGCCATTTTCTAACGACGCCTTCACGCTAACTAAAACGGGTAACCAAATATCACACATGGTTTTATCACCCAGTTCCGCTTTACCACGAGACACTACGCCATCCACACCGCTTTTTAGTGCATCTACTAACTCTTCAAACGTTAGTTGCTCTCGAGTTCCGACAGCGGCAGCCGTGCGAATAAACAGCGTGCCATACAGCGGGCCACTTGCCCCACCGACACTAGAAAGCAAGGTCATGCCCGTATTCTTGAGAATGCTGCCGATATTTTGGTCCGCAAATTGCGGCAGTTTTTCAGCAACTTTTTTAAAGCCTCGGTTCATATTGAGACCGTGGTCGGCGTCACCAATATCACGATCAAGGTCGGTCAGAAAATCTTGATTCTCTTGATACGTTTTTGCACATAGCTCTAACCAGTGAACGATATGTTGTTTTTCAATTTGCATGTTTGCTCTCCCCTGTTACCACTTGATCGCGGCCGTATCGACAGGAGCATCAAACAGCTCCAACATCTCTTTGTCTGCCTTCAGCAACGTAATTGAAACGCCTTCCATATCGAGTGACGTACAGAAGTTACCGACCATATTCCGCACGATACGGAACCCCACTTGCTCGCAGTTATGAGCCAGACGACGGTACACTCCGTAAAGCTCTGAAGTTGGCGTACCACCCATACCATTCACCATCACGATGTAGTCGTGTTCAGCGGCGAAAGGCTCAATGCTGGATTCCACTTCATCCCATTCACCTTCGTCACGATTCCAACTACGCAATGTGCGCTGATAAGGTGTGTTTTCAGCAACTTCAGCAAACATTTCATCCACTAACGTATCGACATCGGTGTATTTCACTCGCTTGATACCTGGTTCGCCATGGATACCAACACCAAACTCCACTTCACCATCTTCCAGAACAAAAGATGGTTTACCTGCTGCGGGTACAACACAAGAGTTAAGCGCCACGCCAAATGAACGACAGTGGTTATTAACGCGACGAGCCAGTGCTTCACATTGCTCCAACGAATAACCTTTGCTCGCGGCAGCCCCAACTAACTTTTCAACCAATACCGTTCCAGCGACGCCACGGCGACCAGCGGTATACAGGCTGTCTTTGACTGCAACATCGTCATCCACCAACACCGACCCAACTTTGATGCCATCGGTATGAAGCAACTCCACGGCCGTTTCAAAGTTCAACACATCGCCGGTGTAGTTTTTAATGATAAACAGCACGCCCTCACCGGTATTCACTTGGTTACCACATTCGTACATTTGATCAGGTGTAGGTGAAGTAAATACCTCTCCTGGGCAGGCGCCTGTCAGCATGCCTTTACCAATAAAACCTGCGTGCAAAGGTTCATGACCACAGCCACCACCAGAAACCAATGCCACTTGCCCCGGCGTTTCCTCATGCCACATGTAACGAGGTTCGTAGTTCGCTTTTAGCTCTGGGCGAGATAAAGCCAGACCTTCCATTTGCTGCAATACAACATCATCAACTTGGTTAATTAACTTTTTCATCGTTCTATCTCATTCCATTTATATTTTTATGTAGGGTATGAATTCATCTTAAACAGAGAAAAAGCGTGCTCAACAAAAATCAATCCGTTTCATATTGAAACAAAAACTTCGGCATTATTGTTTCAATATGAAACGAAAAACGACAAATTTTCTTGAATAGTGATCGTCGCCATAAAGCATGCTGATGCTTATTACTTCTGACAGTCGGTTTGACACAGAGGTCATAAAAGCATGGAACAAAACCAGAGATATCCTTCACCACTTACCACACCAAACCTAATATAAACCTTATCCCTACAATGGATATTCATTGCAGTCCAAAACACACATAAAAAAGGTTAAAGGTTTGAATTATGGACAAAATTATTATCAGCCCAAGCAAATACGTCCAAGGTGAACAAGTACTTACATCTATCGCTCACTATGCGAAAACATTGGGTGAACGTCCGTTAGTAATTGCCGATGAGTTCGTGACTAACCTGGTTGGTGATGACGTCAAACAAAGTTTTGCTGACGAAAAGCTTCCACTCACTATGAACATTTTTGGTGGCGAATGTTCGCGCGTTGAGATTGAACGCATCACGGACATTTGTGCCACTCAGAAACACGATGTCATTGTCGGTATTGGTGGTGGTAAAACGTTAGATACAGCAAAGGCTGTTGCGTTTTACACAAAAATTCCTGTCGTGGTGGTTCCTACGATTGCCTCGACTGATGCGCCAACCTCAGCGCTTGCGGTGATATACACACCTGAAGGTGAATTTGCAGAATATTTGATGATCCCTAAAAACCCAGACATGGTCATCATGGATACGTCAGTCATCGCCAAAGCCCCTGTTCGCTTACTTGTATCGGGGATGGGCGACGCGCTTTCCACCTACTTTGAAGCTCGTGCCAACATGACTTCTGGTAAGGCAACAATGGCTGGTGGGTTAGCGACGCGTTCAGCACAAGCGCTTGCGAAACTTTGCTATGAAACCTTGCTTGAAGATGGTGTAAAAGCAAAAGCTGCGGTAGAAAATGGTGTGAGCACCAAAGCGGTAGAAAACATTATTGAAGCCAATACATACCTAAGCGGTATCGGTTTTGAAAGCAGTGGTCTAGCGGGTGCTCACGCTATTCATAACGGCCTAACTAAGCTTGAAGAGTGTCATCATCTCTATCATGGTGAGAAAGTCGCGTTCGGCACACTAGTTCAGCTGGTACTAGAAAACGCAGCGATGGAAGAGATTAATACGGTTCTTGCATTCTGCCGCTCTGTAGGTCTACCAACCAACTTATTTGATATGGGCGTTAAAGAGCTTAACCACGCTAAGTTGCGCGAGGTCGCCGAAGCCTCAACGGCCGAGGGAGAAACCATCCACAATATGCCATTCCCAGTGACGGCAGAAAATGTCTACTCTGCAATTCTAACCGCTCACCAGTTGGGTCAATAACTCACCCCCTTAAAGTGGGCTTAAATAAAAAAGCGGCACATACTCTCGCATGTGCCGCTTGGTGTCGGAGGACATTAAAGTTTGAAACTTTTCTCTCGTGTAGAGTTTAGTACCAAGTAGCCTAGATAAAAGAAGGTAA